>NZ_MDDT01000042.1:0-28283 GCF_001854815.1 Mesorhizobium sp. LCM 4576 | reverse complement strand
ACAATTCTGGCTTGTCGCTAATCAAAGATGGATGGCCCTTTTGAAGAGCTGACACGTACCGAAGACTCAAAGACCGCCCATCTTGCCAACCTTTTTGGTGGCCAGCACCATTTGTTTCCCCTGAGATGACATGAGCAGATATAAGGATTACCGCAAGCCCCGTCGGCGTCGAGATGACGACGGCCCGTTTCCTTTTCCAGAAGAGGAAGCCGTCCCAAGCTTCTTTCATCAAATGTCACCTGCGACGACCAAGCCGGTAGACGCAGAGGTCAAGTGGTTCAATGCAAGCAAAGGTTTTGGCTTCGTCAGAATCTCGGACGGAAGGGACGCCTACCTCCATATTCGGGCATTGGAAGCGGTTGGAAGAAGCAGTGTCCCAGAGGGAGCGCGGCTTAAGGTCACCTTGGAAGAGACGCGAAAAGGCCATCAGGTCGCGCAAGTCCTGGAGATCGCACAGGAGACGGCCAACACTTCGACATCCGCGTCGGAAAGCGCCGGCACCGTCAAATGGTATAACGCCGAGAAAGGCTTTGGCTTCATTGCCCCTGAAGCTGGCGGAAAGGACGTATTCGTCCACGCCTCAACATTGGCCCGCTGTGGCGTCAGCGATCTCGTGGACGGACAAAAGGTTTTTGTCGAGTGCGCGCAGGGCAAGAAAGGTCTGGAGGTCCAAAGCATTCGTGTAGCTGCTTGAGACGGCCCAACCCTTTTTGTTGAACGCACGGCGGTGAGCCATTCACTGCGCATAAGCATATGAGAAAGGCGCGTTTGTCGCGGTGCTCGATCCTCTCTTTTAACGAGGGCCGATATGGTTCACATCGTGCTCACCATCCTTGGCATGGTCGTTCAAATTGAGGCTGCGGTTCATCATGGAACGCGGGCGCAACGGAATCGAACAACGTAACAGCACCTATAAGGTGGCAAACAGCGGCTTGACAGAGATTATCATGGCACTGCTTGCCGACGG
The DNA here is from genome assembly GCF_001854815.1 of Mesorhizobium sp. LCM 4576. NCBI lineage: Bacteria > Pseudomonadati > Pseudomonadota > Alphaproteobacteria > Hyphomicrobiales > Phyllobacteriaceae > Mesorhizobium > Mesorhizobium sp. LCM 4576. Next base: position 27,316 of record NZ_MDDT01000042.1, on the reverse strand, counting down.
CCTCGGCCCAGCAGGAATTGCCAAACTGGTCGGCTGCTGCACAATGCAGGTTTATCGGTTCATTTAAGTATCCTATGACTCTTCTGCTGCGATAGCGAGAATGGTCGACTAACGCCGATATAAGCRAATCATGCTGGCCTTCCTCGACAAAGCCGGTAAAAGAGTTCCCGTGTTGTCACGCAATAGGAGTAATTGAATGCCCGAGGGCACCGCAAATAGCCAAGGCCTGTTGATTGAACTTACGGCAGATATTGTATCTGCCTATGTCAGCAAAAACGCAGTTCCCCCCGCGTCACTGCCAGAGCTTATCGCAAGCGTGAATTCGTCATTGTCGAATCTTGGGCAAGCGGTCGAGCCAGAGAAGCCAGCCCAAGCGCCTGCGGTTAATCCGAAGCGGTCGGTGTTTCCCGACTACATCATCTGCCTGGAGGACGGCAAGAAATTCAAATCGCTTAAGCGGCATCTCAACGTCCACTACGGCCTGACGCCCAACGAATATCGCGAGAAATGGGGATTGAAGCCCGACTACCCCATGGTGGCGCCGAACTATGCGGCACAACGGTCGGCGCTGGCGAAGTCGAGCGGTCTCGGCCACAAGGCTGCCAGCAATTCCGAAAGGAAGTCGGCGAGGGCGGCACGCAAATCCAGGTAGTGGGTGCAAAGGTCGATGCGCCATAGGGTGGAATTGACCGGCCAAACCTGTAAGGCCTTCAAATCCGACATAGCTCTGCGCACAGCCGAAGCTAACTCGGAGGCGACAAGGACGCCGGCAATCCTTTCGTAGCAAGTCCTGCTACGGCTAAAGTGATCGCCGGCTGGTCCTGTGCAATCGCGGCCGATCGCGTCACAGCGGCTGCCTGGCTGCTTGAGCTGCGCGACCAGATCGCTAGGCTCGACTGAGCGCGAACTCTATCGCAGGGGTTTCTTGGAAGGTCTGCGCGGTCTCGAAGACCGCTTCGATTTCGCAGGCGAAGTCCAGATAAAATTGCCCGGGAGGGCTTTGAAGACGAAGCCGAGGCGGTATTGCGGCAGCGCTCCCGTCCTCCGCTGCAATCGACAACTCCGCAGCCCCAGCCAGCAGACTTGGCGTTCGACGTGGCTGATGAATAGACACCCGCGCCCGCCGTGATCAGGAGCGCCGGTGGCCGCACAAACTCCCGACTTTTCCGCTATCGATTCTGTCAGATTGGCGACAACTGTAGCTCGACCGAGACAGGCTCTTCGAGCGTAACCGCTGCAAATTTGAGAAAAATCTCGGTTGGCCTGAAATGGCATGATCCTTGTTGTCTTCCATTCGATGTGATCACCGCAGGCAAGAAACGCGACCGCTCGCAAAACCCAAATGGAGGAAAAGGATGATACGACCGGAAAGAGACTCAATCTTTGGTCAGCCCCGGCCGGGCCACCCCTCAGCACTTCGTTCGCCAAAACCATTGCGCACCGCGCCATGCACACAGACTGTCTCCGGCAAGACCTCGGCCTTTTCGATCGTCACGAGATCAGCCGCTTGCTCGCAACCCATCTTCCGGCGCACGCCTGTCAAGACTTTAGGGACTTCGATGCTTACTTCCGCCCGGAAGAGGGTGATATCCACTCCGCGCGTGTTGTGAACGGCTGGGATGATAGCAGTCTCGTTAGAGCCAGGCCGCGCTTGCTAAATCGCTCGACGTCTTGGGCATTCATGTAATTCAGGAATGACTTCCAATAGTTGCGAAGACGCGGTCCGGGCGCTGCGGTAGTTCGTTTGAATTCCTAGAAAGTTTCATCAAAGCAATAGTGGACACTTACGTCGATGGGCTTCGTGAAGACATTTATTGTCTCCTTCTTCCGCTTGGCAGCGGGATCGGCCTTTCCATTTGCTGCACTCACAGGCTGCCTGCTTGCCTCCACAGCCATGGGGCAGGAGAACCTGCTGGACGTTGCGAGATCGCTGTTTAGCCCTATTCCCAAGCGTACTGCATACCTGGACGGCAATCCGGCGACCTTAGAGAAGCTCGAGTTGGGCAAGATGCTCTATTTCGAACCGCGGCTCTCGCAAGCTCACAACATCAGCTGCAACACCTGTCATCAAATCGGCCGTGCTGGCGGCGATGGCCGCTCCACCTCTATTGGCCATAACTGGCAGCGCGGCGGCCGCAATGCGCCAACTGTATTCAACGCGGTGTTCAACATCGCTCAGTTTTGGGACGGACGGGCAGCGGATCTGATGGAGCAGGCCGGCGRCCCGATCTCCAATCCGACGGAGATGGGGACCACTCCCGGGCACGCCGTCGAAGAGCTCAAGGGCATTCCCGGGTACGTTGAGGCGTTCGGCAAAGCCTTCCCTGATGAAATCGACCCCCTCAGATATGACAACATCGCGAGAGCCATCGCCGTGTTCGAGGCGACGCTGATCACGCCCAACGCACCCTTCGACAAGTATCTCGAGGGTAACGAAAACGCACTCACCACTGAACAGAAGGAGGGGCTCAGGCTTTTCGTCGACAAAGGATGCTCGTCTTGCCACAACGGCATCAACATCGGTGGGAGCATGTACGCTCCTTTTGGGGTGGTCGAAAAGCCCGGCTGGGAGTTCCTGCCGCCTGACGACAAGGGACGCGTTGAGGTGACACGGAAGGTCGATGATGACTATGTCTTCAAGGTCCCTACTTTAAGGAACGTCGCACTCACCGCCCCCTACTTTCACAGCGGCCATGCATGGGATCTAGAGCAAGCCGTGGCGGTGATGGGGACGACCCAGCTTGGTACGCAGCTGAGCCCTGAGGAAGTCGACAAGATCACCGTTTTCCTACAGGCGCTCACCGGGGACCAGCCGAACGTAACCTATCCAACCTTGCCGCCGAGCGTCGCGACGACACCCCGGCCGGCGCCGTGACCGCATAATCCGAGAGGGCGGCTAATAGACGCCAGGAAGAGGCCAGACGCCTGCTTCAATCTTGATCGCCAATGAGCCATAGCCGCTTTTCCCGGCGCCGTCCCACGGAGGAGGGGATGTTCATCGCCTCGCGATATTTTGTGACGGTGCGGCGCGCTACATTGATGCCGGTTTCCTTCAGCCGGACGGCGATGTCGTCGTCGGAAAGCACGTCACCGGGCGATTCTTGAGCAATTATCGCTTTGATCCGATGYCGGACAGCTTCGGCGGAGTGCGCGTCACCGCCCTGGCAGGAGGCAATCGCGACGGTGAAAAAATACTTCAGTTCGAACACCCCGCGTGGGGTAAGCATATACTTGTTCGAGGTCACCCGGCTCACCGTCGATTCATGCACGTTGATCGCCTCAGCGACAGTCCTGAGATTGAGAGGCCGCAGATGAGCCACGCCATGTTGGAAAAAGGCATCCTGTTGGCGCACGATTTCAGTCGCAACTTTTAGAATCGTCTTGGCACGCTGATCCAGGCTGCGGATTAACCAATTCGCGTTTTGCAGGCATTCGTTCAGAAACGCTTGATCTTTCGGATTCTGGACGGCGTGTCGCGAGATTTCGGCGAAATAGGTTTGGTTGATCAAAACCTTGGGCAATGCGTCCGGATCAAGTTCGATCTGCCATCCACCTCCGGGCGAGGGCGTGACCCAGACGTCGGGTATGATGGATTCCGGCGCTCCGGATTGGAATCGGTTGCCAGGCTTGGGATCGAGCGCACGGATTTCATGCAACATCTCGAGAAGGTCTTCTTCATCAACGCAGCAATGCTGCTTCAACGCCTGGAAATCGCGTCTGGCAACCATCTCAAGGTTGGCAACCAAGGCGGCCATTGCCGGGTCGAACCGGTCTCGCTGACGCAACTGGATCTCGAGACATTCGCTGAGAGTGCGAGCAAAAATTCCCGGTGGATCAAACTGCTGCAAGGTTGCGAGAACCCGTTCCACATCCGTCTCGCGGGCGTTCAGTTTGCCGGCCAGTTCCACAAGGTCCACCCGAAGATAGCCCGTATCTTCCAGATGGGCTGCGAGCTCGCTGGCAATCAGCCGCTCCTGTGGTGTGAATGCAGTGAGCGCGATCTGACCAGCGACACGGTCGTGCAATGTTTCGGTGCAGGCGGCGAACTCGTCCAGGGCAGGGCGATTATCCGCAGGGGTGTTCGTCGTGTTGCGCAGCGATTTCCATTCCCCCAGTCGCTCTGTGGCCGCCGCGCTCGTCGGCCTATCCATGTCTTTTTCGCGTGCGCCGGTGGGTTGGTCTGCTGAAACCGGCACGTCGCCAAGAGCCTCACCGTCGTTTGAAGCTGGCTCCAAAAGCGGATTTTTCTCGAGTTCCTGCTCCACGAATTGATGCAGTTCGGCGCGCGCCAGTTGCAACAGGCGAATCGACTCAATGAGCTGAGGCGATGCCACCATAGATTGCTTCTGGCGTTGAAGCAGCCTTGCCGAGGACAGCATGTTGAGCGCGAAACTCCGATCGAGGAGGCTCTTGGCCGTGCGTTAATGGATTGTCAGACGCTCACTTGATCATGCGGCGGCCTGCAGTGTTTCAAGAACGTTCTGTGGCGATGAGACGGCATAGGGATCGCTCTCGCAGTTGTCGGAGAATCCTTCTTCCTCGAACCACTGCTCCACCGCTCCGTCGTCGATCAGGGCGGCGTAGCGCCAGGAGCGCATTCCGAAGCCGAGATTGTCCTTGGCAACCAGCATACCCATTTTGCGCGTGAACTCGCCTGAGCCGTCCGGGATAAGCTCGACCTTCTGCAGCCCCAAGGACTTGCCCCACGCATTCATGACGAAGGCATCGTTGACGGAGATGCAGTAGATTGCGTCAATTCCTTCCTTCTTGAACTCATCATAGAGCTTTTCAAAATTGGGCAGTTGGTAGGTCGAGCAGGTCGGGGTGAAGGCGCCAGGCAGCGAGAACAGGATGACGCGCTTGCCATCGAAATAGTCGTCGGATGTCTTGTCTTGCCAGCGGTATGGATTCGGCCCCTCGATGGATTCGTCGCGAACACGCGTGCGAAAGGTAACGAAGGGAACCTTCTTCGTGATGGTCATCAAGTTGCTCCTTTTAGAAGAAAACTGGCATGGCTTCTCGGTTTGGGCCGACGCAACGTCGACTCGGCAGGCATGCCGGACATGAGATGAAGGCCTTCGCGGCTTCCAAATCGCTCTTCCATCCGGTGGTACGGGAAGGCCTTGGCCCACCCTCTTCGTCATCCGAATGGCTGGATCGATATCGGCGATTTGCGCAGATCGAGCAACCCCTTTAGGGCAAATGGCGCCGCAAGGGATTTCGATGACTGGCGGCTTGTCGTCGAAAAGAAAGTGGTGGCGATCGACAGTGTCAATCTCGAAATAGCCGTGTGGCGCCRCAACGTTGAGGTCGCRCAAGAGTCTSGCTTCACGAAAGTGGTTCTGCGCATTGTAGATGGTTGCCAGTGGCGCGCCGAGGTCGGTTGGGGTGACCCTTCGATGYGGTGCTTCGGCATTCGCATGCTGATGAGGACCGGCAAGCAGCAATTGGGAGCACGCCGCGCTGTTGGATGTCGGCCTCCGACCAGACCTGCGCAGAAAAGCTAGCGAGCACTGACGTCTGGAGGGGGTAACCTCCCGATGTTTATCCGCAATAGTCACCGTCGCCTCAAGCGCTTGTACGGAGTCACCAATGGTTCGCTCGCTCGTCGCTTTGTTTGTGGTTCGATGGTTCTAATGAGCTGTCGCAAATGCCGTGCCATCTGACTTGCAGCAGGGATGGAAGCGATCTTTACCTTGAGTAGAAGGACCATGCTTTCGGGGTCGCCATGGAGGAAAGCCTTATAAGACGGCGATCTCATCGGGCTGAACTTGTGACATCTCAGGCAGCTAATGCTCGGGAAACATACAAGGCGTTTCCAAGTGACGACTCGACGAACCTTCTTGTGTCAGAAGGTGGACGAAAATGTCGGAAGCTCTACCAAGGGCAGGGGCTGTACCGCGAGAAGGGAGAGGTGGTGGAACGGAGACGATACTTATGCTGAACCGAAGCGCAGCTTCGTCCGCGCGTAGCCGAATGGGAAAGGCCCGGACTAAGTTCGTTTATGTCAACGAACTCTGCGCTCTTTTCGGCATGTCGGTAAGAACTCGCGGCGTCAGCCGGAGCACCTGCAAGCGCGCCTGCGGAGCGCGTAGCAGCCGAGAAGGCCGCAATGCGGGCAGACGGGCTCGCCATTCGTCTTTGGYCAGCTGAAATGRCAGAATGYTGCTCGTTCGGTATTTCACTACCCCGCGTTTCGTTCTCGGATCGCGATGGCTATCTTCCAACCACTCCGGACGCTCCAGAATCCTGAGGGTCACGGCACCATGCTTGCCCAAGAGGCAGCCTTGGGAGAAAAGGCCCGCTGCCGGGAGGAGGTGGCAACGGGCCCGATTCGAAAACGGCGCTAGAGGGGGTGCGCCGCATTCAAGATCGGCATCGCATCTAGAGAGTTGATGGCCGACACCCTCATAGTAGCTTCCGCGTCAGATATTGCAACGCACAATATCATCCCGCAATGCAAGACAAACATCGGCCTGCCACAAAAGAGCCCGCAATCGGGCCGGCCATGACGTTATCCCACAAGACACAGAGATATGAAGATCGAGACGCGGCAGCCGACCCGTGCCGACAGGTGACGCTCAACCAGTCGCGTCGCCATCACGGTGCATTCAATGGACGATATCTGGGCGCACCTTGACTAAAGGTTCACTTCCGCCAGATCGACGACAGCAACCGTGGCGTTCTCGACTATTGCCAGAAGACACGTGCGTCATCCAGCATTGAAGTTCTGGCGGCGCAATTTGGCCGGGGAGGCGTGCCACTCACGAGGGTGGACGTCAGCGTTTGTGTCTTTCGGCCCCGGCGTGAGGTATGGCTGTCATCTTTAACGCTGTCCGACATGTTTCGTTGGTCTTGTCAGGTTGGCGACACAGTCTTGGTTAGCCATTCGCTTATTTTGCTCAGGTCAAATAACTGAAAAGGAAGAACAAAAAACTTTCTTCGATCGGTCAATAAAATTGGCATGAGTTTTGAGCCTTGCGTTACGAGGCGGCGAAAGCTGCCGACCGGCATTCATATCGCGGGCAGCCGCGATGAATGGAACGAAGGAAGGAAAGCTACATGTCAGGTCTGCGTCAGATCGCCTTTTACGGCAAGGGCGGCATCGGYAAGTCCACCACCTCCCAAAATACGCTCGCCGCCCTTGTCGATCTTGGGCAGAGGATACTCATCGTCGGCTGCGATCCCAAGGCCGACTCCACCCGCCTGATCCTGAACTCGAAGGCGCAGGATACCGTGCTGCACCTTGCTGCAAAGGAAGGTTCGGTGGAAGATCTCGAACTCGAGGACGTGCTCAAGATCGGCTACAAAGGCATCAAGTGCGTGGAGTCGGGCGGCCCCGAGCCGGGTGTAGGCTGCGCCGGCCGCGGCGTCATCACCTCAATCAACTTCCTCGAGGAGAACGGCGCCTACGATGATGTCGACTATGTTTCCTACGACGTCCTCGGGGACGTGGTGTGCGGCGGTTTTGCAATGCCGATCCGCGAGAACAAGGCCCAGGAAATCTACATCGTCATGTCCGGCGAAATGATGGCGCTCTATGCCGCCAACAACATCGCCAAGGGCATTTTGAAATACGCCCATTCAGGCGGCGTGCGGCTCGGYGGCCTGATCTGCAACGAGCGCCAAACCGACCGCGAGCTCGATCTCGCCGAAGCACTGGCTTCCAAGCTCAATTCCAAGCTCATCCATTTCGTGCCACGCGACAATATCGTCCAGCACGCCGAGCTCAGGAAGATGTCGGTGATCCAGTATGCGCCGGACTCGAAGCAGGCCGGAGAATACCGTGCGCTGGCAGAGAAGATCCATGCCAATTCGCGCCAGGGCACCATCCCGACCCCGATCACCATGGAGGAGCTCGAGGACATGCTGCTCGACTTCGGCATCATGAAGACAGACGAGCAGATGCTTGCCGAACTCCAAGCCAAGGAAACGCCGAAGGCGGCCGCACTGTAACGAGCGTTGTCGACTTGAGGTGCGGCCTTGACCAAGCGCGCCTTTGGAATAACGGCGCCTCGCCGATGAGGCGTCACACGAACCTTGAAAGGGGTCCCATGAGCCTGGAATACGAAAATGACGGTGCTCTCCATGCGAAGCTTATCGAGGAGGTGTTGTCGCAATATCCCGACAAGACGGCGAAGCGCCGCAAGAAGCACCTCAATGTCGCAAAGAGCGGGGACGAGGCCGGCGAGGAAGGGGAGGTCCTTTCCGAATGTGACGTCAAATCGAATATCAAGTCCATTCCCGGCGTGATGACCATTCGCGGCTGCGCCTATGCCGGCTCAAAAGGCGTGGTGTGGGGCCCGGTCAAGGACATGGTCCATATCTCGCACGGCCCCGTCGGCTGCGGGCAATACTCCTGGTCGCAGCGCCGCAACTACTACGTCGGCACAACCGGCATCGACACGTTCGGGACAATGCAGTTCACCTCCGATTTCCAGGAGAAAGACATTGTTTTCGGCGGCGACAAAAAGCTGGAACAGATCATCGACGAGATTGAAGAACTTTTTCCGTTGAACAAGGGCATCACAGTGCAGTCCGAGTGCCCGATCGGCCTCATAGGCGACGACACCGACGCTGTCTCGCGCAAGAAGGCCAAGGAGATCGAAAAGACGATCGTGCCGGTGCGCTGCGAGGGCTTCCGCGGCGTCTCGCAATCGCTCGGCCACCACATCGCCAATGATGCGATCCGCGACTGGGTGTTCGAGAAGAGGGCGATCGAGTTCGAGGGTGGCCCGTACGACGTCAACGTGGTCGGCGACTACAATATCGGCGGCGACGCCTGGGCTTCGCGAATCCTGCTCGAGGAGATCGGCCTGCGCGTGGTCGGCAACTGGTCGGGCGACGCCACGCTCGCCGAGATAGAGCGCGCGCCGAAGGCCAAGCTCAATCTCATCCATTGCTACAGGTCTATGAACTACATCTGTCGGCACATGGAGGAAAAGTATGGCATCGCTTGGATGGAGTACAATTTCTTCGGTCCCTCCCAGATCGAAGCCTCCCTGCGCAAGATTGCCAAGCATTTTGGGCCGGAAATCGAGGAGAAGACCGAAAAGGTGATCGCCAAGTACCGCCCCTTGGTCGACGAGGTAATCGCCAAATACCGACCGCGCCTCGAAGGCAATACGGTGATGCTGTATGTCGGCGGCCTGCGCCCCCGCCACGTCATCACAGCATACGAGGACCTCGGCATGGTGATCGTCGGAACAGGTTACGAGTTCGGCCACAACGACGATTATCAACGCACCGCCCACTACGTGAAGAACGGCACGCTGATCTATGACGACGTGACCGGTTATGAGTTGGAGAAGTTCATCGAGGGGGTTCGCCCTAATCTCGTAGGCTCGGGGATCAAGGAAAAATACCCGGTGCAAAAGATGGGCATACCGTTCCGTCAGATGCACTCCTGGGATTATTCGGGGCCCTATCATGGCTATGACGGCTTTGCCGTTTTCGCCCGTGATGTGGATCTTGCCATCAACAACCCGGTCTGGGGCCTATTCGAGGCGCCTTGGAAAAGACGTCCGAGCCGTGGGCGGGCGATGGCTGCCGAATAAATGAAGGGCCCCTAGGCTGGTCTCCCCAGGAGACAATAAACCCCGCGACCCCGTGATCCGCGGAAGACCAGAAACGTTTGATGTTCCTGTCCCGCCGTATGGCGCGGTCAGATAGAAAAAAGAGGTAACCACCATGCCGCAGTCGGCCGAAAAAATTCTCGACCATGCGCCCCTCTTCCGCGAGCCGGAATACAGGCAGATGCTGGCCGAGAAGAAGCTGAATTTCGAATGTCCGCACCAGGATCAGGTCGTTACCGATCAACGCGAGTTCACCGAGACCTGGGAATACCGGGAAAAAAACTTCGCTCGCGAAGCGCTTGTCATCAACCCCGCCAAGGCCTGCCAGCCGCTCGGCGCGGTGTTCGCGGCCACGGGCTTCGAGCGAACCATGCCCTTCGTGCACGGTAGTCAGGGTTGCGTGGCCTACTACCGCTCGCACCTGTCGCGCCATTTCAAGGAACCTGCTTCGGCGGTTTCTTCCTCAATGACCGAGGACGCGGCAGTGTTCGGCGGCTTGAAGAACATGGTCGACGGGCTCGCCAACACGTATAAACTCTATGACCCGAAAATGATCGCCGTATCGACGACTTGTATGGCCGAGGTCATTGGCGACGACCTGCACAGCTTCATCGAGAACGCCAAGGAAGAAGGCTCGGTCCCGCGCGACTTCGACGTGCCCTTCGCGCACACGCCGGCCTTCGTCGGCAGCCACGTCGACGGCTATGATGTTACGGTCAAGGGCATTTTGGAGCACTTCTGGAAAGGCCAGGAGCGAACGGAAGCCCTAGGAACGATCAACATCATTCCGGGCTTCGACGGCTTTTGCGTTGGCAACAACCGGGAACTCAAACGCCTGCTCGATCTGATGGGCGTGTCCTACACGTTCATCCAAGATGCCTCCGACCAGTTCGACACACCATCGGACGGTGAATACCGCATGTATGACGGCGGCACGAAAATCCAAGACGTGAAGAATGCACTCAACGCCGAGGCGACACTTTCGCTACAGCATTACAACACCCGAAAGACGCTGGAATATTGCGAGGAGGTCGGCCAGGCCACAGCCTCGTTCCATTACCCGCTGGGTGTCCAGGCGACCGACGAATTCCTGGTGGAGGTCTCCGCGATCTCCGGCAAGGAAATCCCCGAGGCAATCCGACTGGAGCGTGGCCGACTTGTTGACGCCATGGCGGACAGCCAATCCTGGCTGCACGGCAGGAAATACGCACTCTACGGCGACCCGGACTTTGTTCACGCCATGGCCCGCTTTATCATGGAGACAGGCGGCGAGCCGACTCACTGCCTCGCCACCAACGGCACGAAGGCGTGGGAAGACGAGATGAAGGAGCTGCTTGCATCCTCGCCCTTCGGCAAGGAGGCTCAGGTCTGGGCGGGCAAGGACCTGTGGGCGATGYGATCGCTGCTCTTCACCGAGCCCGTGGACCTGTTGATCGGCAATTCCTATGGCAAGTATCTGGAGCGCGACACCGGCACGCCGCTGATCCGGCTGATGTTTCCGATCTTCGACCGGCACCATCACCATCGCTTTGYGCTCATGGGCTATCAAGGCGGGTTGCGCGTACTGACGACAATCCTCGACAAGATCTTCGACAAGCTCGATCGCGAGACAAGCGAGACGGGGGTGACGGACTATTCTTATGACCTCACCCGCTAGGAGCGGCGGCCGGCTTTTAGGGCCGGTCCGTCTTCTCGATGGACTTGGAGACCGACGCAATGTCTTCGCTCAGTGCCAAAATCCAAGATGTCTTCAACGAGCCTGCCTGCGAAAACAACCGCGGCAAGGATGCCAAGGCGCGCAAACAGGGCTGCTCCAAGCCGCTGACCCCCGGGGCGGCAGCCGGCGGCTGTGCCTTCGACGGCGCAAAAATCGTGCTGCAGCCGATCACCGATGTCGCGCATCTGGTCCATGCACCGCTCGCCTGCGAGGGCAATTCCTGGGACAACCGCGGCACGGCTTCGTCCGGGCCAACGCTATGGCGTACAAGCTTCACGACCGATCTCACCGAACTCGACGTGATGATGGGGCAGGGCGAGCGGAAGCTTTTCAAAGCGATCCGCGAGATCAAGGAAGCCTACGCGCCGCCAGCAATCTTCGTCTATTCGACCTGTGTGACGGCGCTGATCGGCGACGACATCGAGGCCGTGTGCAAACGCGCGGCCGAAAAGTWCGACCTGCCGGTGGTGCCGATCAATGCGCCGGGCTTCGTCGGGTCCAAGAATCTCGGCAATAAGCTTGCCGGCGAGGCGTTGCTCGACCATGTCATCGGCACGGCGGAGCCTGACGATGCCGGCCCTTACGACATCAATATCCTTGGCGAATTCAACCTGTCGGGCGAATTTTGGCTGGTGAAGCCGCTCCTTGATCGGCTTGGCATCCGGGTGCGCGCTGCAATTCCGGGCGACGCTCGCTACCTCGAGGTTGCGTCAGCGCACCGCGCCCGGGCCAACATGATGGTGTGCTCGACCGCACTCATCAATCTCGCCCGCAAGATGGAGCAGCGCTGGGACATCCCGTTTTTCGAAGGCTCCTTCTATGGCATCACCGACACCTCTGAAGCGCTGCGGCAGATCTCCAGACTGCTCGTGAAGAAGGGGGCGGATCCCGAGATCCTCGGCCGCACCGAGGCATTGATTGCTGAAGAGGAGGCAATTGCCTGGAAGAAGCTTGCCGCCTACCGGCCGAGACTCGAAGGCAAGCGCGTGCTTCTCAACACTGGTGGTGTGAAGTCCTGGTCGGTCGTCCACGCACTGATGGAGATCGGCATTGAGATCGTCGGCACCTCGGTCAAGAAATCAACGCCCGAAGACAAGGAGCGCATCARGAAGATACTCAAGGACGAGAACCACATGTTCGAGTCTATGGCACCGCGGGACCTTTATGCCATGCTCTCRCAACGCAAGGCCGACATCATGTTGTCGGGCGGGCGCACGCAGTTTATCGCACTGAAGGCCAAGGTACCCTGGCTCGATATCAACCAAGAGCGTCACCAGCCCTATGCCGGCTATGACGGCATGGTGGAACTCGTACGTCAGATCGACCTCGCCATCCACAACCCGATCTGGCGCCAGGTGCGTGAGCCACCACCGTGGGAGTGCCAGCTTGCCGCAGGGGACGAACCGCCGGGCACCAAGAGTGAGATCGCGATCGTCCAAGGTTTTAAGAAATTCGCCGGCACGACGGCCGACGATTTCGGCGAGTGTTGAGGAAAGCCGATGGTCCGCATCCTTCCCCAGACAAAAGCCGCGGCGGTCAATCCACTGAAGTCGTCGCAGCCGCTGGGTGCAGCCTTGGCCTTTCTTGGGATCGATGGGGCCATGCCATTGTTCCACGGCAGCCAGGGGTGCACCAGCTTCGCGCTCGTGCTCTTCGTGCGGCATTTCAAGGAAGCCATCCCCCTGCAGACTACCGCGATGGACGAAGTGGCGACGATCCTTGGCGGGGCGGATCATCTGGAAGAGGCGATCCTCAATCTCAAGAGTCGTACAAAGCCAAAGCTAATCGGGGTCTGCACGACGGCGCTAACGGAAACCCGAGGCGAGGATTTCGCAGGGGATATCGCCAATATCAGGCAGAAGCACGCGGAACTCGCGGGTACGGAGGTCGTGCTGGCCAACACGCCGGATTTCGAGGGGGCGATCGAAGAGGGTTGGGCCAAGGCGGTCACTGCGATGATCGGRAGGATCACGCGCCCCGGCGAGCAAGCGCGGCAATCGAAGAAGATCGCCATCCTGCCCGGGTGGAATCTCACTGTGGCCGATATCGAGCATTTGCGTGACATGGTCGAAAGCTTTGGGCTCGAGCCGGTGATTGTGCCGGACGTCTCCGGCTCGCTCGACGGCACAGTGCCAGWCCGCTGGGTCACGACCACCTATGGCGGTACCAGCGTCGAGGACATCCGCGAGCTCGGCACGGCCGAACGATGCATTGTCGTCGGTGAGCATATGCGCCGCCCGGCCGAGCTGCTGCACAGGTTGACCGGCGTGCCTTACACAATCTTCCAGTCACTGGCTGGATTGAAGGCCGCAGACCGGTTCGTCTCGCTGCTATCAGCGATTTCGGGCGCGCCGGTGCCGGCCGGGGTCCGCCGGCGCCGGGCGCAGTTGCAGGACGCGCTGCTCGACGGACATTTCCATTTCGGAGGTAAGAAAATTGCGATCGCTGCCGAACCAGACCAGCTCTACCAGCTCGCGACTTTCTTCGTCGACATGGGCTCCGAAATCGCGGCGGCGGTCACCACGACCAATATGTCGAAAATTCTGGAAAAAGTACCGGCGGACTCGGTCCAGATCGGCGATATCGGCGATTTGGAAGCTCTTGGCGCTGGCGCTGATCTCCTCGTCACCCATTCCCACGGCCGCCAGGCGGCGCAGCACCTTGGCATCCCGCTCATGCGCGTCGGCTTCCCGATCTTTGACCGGCTCGGCAGCCAACACAAGCTCACAATCCTCTATCAGGGTACCCGCGATCTGATCTTTGAGGCTGCCAACATCTTCCAGGCCAATCGGCATGCGCCGACGCCTGAGGCGCTTGATCCATTCCGCCACCGAGAAATGCCAGATGAGCTCCGTTCGTCGTCTCTCGCTCGTCACTGACGAGGTTCATGCATCGATGCCGCTACGGCAAGCCGGCGCCTTGCGCGTGGCGATCGCTACGCAAGACATGAAGAACCTCAATGCTCACTTCGGTTCGGCCAAGCGCTTTGCCGTCTACGACGTGACGCGCGAGGAATGGCAACTTGTGGAAGCCGTGGCCTTCGACGACGTTTCCGATGAGAGCGGGACGCATCGCAGCGAGGGCGATGATCGCATCACTCCGAAGGTGGAGGCACTGAAGGGCTGTCATCTCCTGTTTTGCCTGGCTATTGGTGGCCCTTCGGCAGCCAAGGTTATTTCGGCGAAAATCCATCCGATCAAAGTGCCTCAGCCCCAAACCATTCAAGAGGTGCTGTTGCGCACGCAAACGATGCTCAGGAAGGCTCCTCCCCCTTGGCTCCGCAAGGTGYTGGGCCAGGCCGGCGTTGCCGAAARGAAACCGTGCTTCGAAGACGAGGACTTCAAATGAGGAGTAGGCGAAATGCTTGACGCCGTGGTCAGCCCTGATGTYGCCGATGACGAGGCGGCCCTTGCCACCCCGTTCGTCAAATGCCTCGTGCGGCTCATCCGTGCTCAGGATTCCTACGGGTCGTGGGAAGGCAAATCGGACGCCGAGCTCCTGGGCGACTTTATCATCTCAAAGGAACAGCGCCGTGCGATCCCGATCATCGGCGATCCCGATCCTGACGTCCTGTGGAGGCTCGACATGTTTTACACCGCAGTCGGGCTCGCGATCGAGGAGCGCTCCGGCCTGATGGCATCGCCGATGATGGAGATGAGCCATGAGGGCTTCGGGCGCGTGCTTTTCACGGCCGGGCGTTTGGTCGTTCTGTCGAAGACCCTGCGCGACGTCCACCGCTTCGGCTTCGAGACGTTCTGGAAACTCGCGGCGGCGGGTACGAAACTGGCCGGTGATGCGATCGCCGCCATTGAAGCTTATCCCGAGGTGGCGCGGGCGTGATGGACGCGATTGTCGAGCAAGGGGATCATGCCAGGCGTTGAAGATATGCCATGGCCCGCCCACCCAACCGAGGCGGTCGAGGCCGATTTGCTTCTTGGGGTAGCGCCGATGAAGCCATTGGTACTGATCTGTTCGCAAGATGCGGAGTTGTATCTGTTCCTGAGCCACATTCTGGAGGTGGACGGGTTCACGAGTGAGCCGGCCGGCGGCGTGAAGGAAGCAATTGCAGCGGCCGATGAACGAGAGCTCCAGGCCGTGGTGCTGGATTGCGGGCCAGCAAGCGCAACGGGCTCCAAAATCTGCGCAACATTCAAGAGCGAGCCCCGCACGGGTGGYCTACCCGTTATTGCCCTGATTGCCCCCGGCGCCGAGAACCAGCACCTCGATCTCTTGAAGGCAGGCATCGACGAGAGCTTTGTGCGGCCGATCGCGCCGGCCACGCTGCTTGACTGTCTGCGCACGAAGCTGGCGCTGCCGAAGCCGGGTTCAAACGGGGCCGAAAACGGCAGTTGGCTCTGCTGCGGCGGCCTTGAGATGAAGCTCGACGCCTACCGAGTTCGCGGTAATGGCCATGACATCCATCTCGGACCGCTCGAGTTCAACCTTCTGCGCCATTTGCTTGAGGCTCCCGGCAAGGTCTTTAGCCGAGACGAGCTGATCGACGCGGCCTGGCCCAACAATATCCATATCGGTGCACGCACCGTCGACGTCYATATCAGCCGGATCAGAAAGGCGCTGAAGGCGGCCTCGCCCGACAGCGTCATTCGTACCGTCAGATCGGCAGGTTACTCGCTGGAGAAGCCGGATGGCTGAATGGCAAGCCGGTTTGCCATTGCAGGGTACAATATACTCGAAAAGAAGCAGTCCATGGCCTTCAAAAGCGTACTTAGTGTGACGGGAGCTCACCACTCCGATAAGGACGTCACAATAGCTGCCGGCTTATGTGCTGAGGGCGGTGCGAACCTTTCGGTACTTATTATGGGATCTCCGCCGCTATGCGGTTCCACGCCCGAGTGGCCAAAACGACATGCAGCAGCCATTGCCAGACTGGAAAAGCGGTATAGGCAGATCGAGAAATTTTCACAGGACATGGCCATTCTGGAAAAGACGTCCAGGGATATTCAAGACCTGCTGGGAGCCCTATGGAATTGCTATGACGTCGATACCGAATTCTGCGACCAGGCCAGCGTCGGCGACGCGGTGCGACGGCGGGCGCTCTGCAGTGACCTGACCATCGTCGGCCCCGCACTTCTCAACGACATCGATCTCGGACCTCTTGTTATCAACGGCAGCTTGTTCGATACCGGAAAGCCGGTGCTCGTCGTACCGAAGGGTGCCGAGGCGACGCTATCGCCGCGGCGCGTGCTGGTCGGCTGGGATTCTCGCGTGGAGGCTTCCCGTGCGGTTCGGGAAGCGCTGGATTTGCTATCCGGAGCCGACGAAGTTCGGCTCACATTGGTCGATTCGGAGGTGACCTGCACCGGAAACGGCACCGAGTCGGGAGCCGACATCGCCGCCTATCTCACCCGGCATGGTGCTCGTGTCTCGGTCGACCGGCTGCCGAGCGCCGGCAAGCCGGCGGCAAYGGTGCTCGCGCAGCACGCAATCGACACGTCTGCCAACATGATTGTCATGGGCGCTTATGGAAGCCGGCGGCTGYGGGAGCGGCTCTTCGGTGGCGTGAGGAGATGGATAGAAGCAAAGCCGCCATTGCCGCTGTTTTTGGCGCGGTGACGGTTCCGAAGGGGGCACCTATGCTGTTCGAAACTCTGCTTCGCTGGTCGCCTATCCTGATGCTCCAAGTCGGCCAAGGTCGCGGTAAACGCGCTGGTTTTCGCGGAGCGCCTCKAGACAATTTACAAGCGCCTCGGCCCGAGGCATCCCGCACGTCTCCAGTGTGCCCTTAGGATGGCTTCTGCTCGCTTGAGAAGATCCGTGAGCGGAACTTAACGGACGCGCCGACGTACTGGGCTTCTCAATGCAGTCAAAACTCAAGGAGTTGCAGGTCGGCGTCAGGTCGAAAACGAGAATCCTTTCGACGCGGCACGCGGTTCGGACCCVCATCGGCACCGCATGGGCGAAATCTTGGATCGCATCGCCCTCACTATTGGGTTGGGGCTGGACAACGCAATAATAGTACCGCACGGCCAAGACCCTCGACTTCGAGTGTGGACTGTCGGGACCTTGCCGGATTGGGCGGCAACGATGGCGTCAATCATAATGTCATTGGCTGAGATGGCAGAGCGGCGAGGACCCGCCTCTTCAGTGTATTCAGTCGGTCCCGGGCCGACCTGCGTGGCGGCCGAATGGTCCTGGGCTGATCAAATCCGCAATGCTCGCATTCGCACCTGGGCGGGCGCTGGAGCGCCCCGGGCGCCGGAAACACACAAGGTAACACGAGGCAGGAACGCCACAGAGTTCACCGGCCGGCACCAACACTCCTGGGCCAGTGACGATCATCATGGTCAATCTAACAATGGCGGCATTGGCGATGGCAGTAGTGGCGGGCCAGTTGGACCATCGTCGTCGTGCAGGACGGCCATGTCACCAGCCGGGAAATTCAATCGCAAGGGGGGACACAGCAGGCACGCGCATGGAGCGGCCCCTTGCAAATCGCAAACGCCGAGTTCCGCTACCGCCAGCGGGACCGCAACGGCACACAGCTCARCCAAGAGACGCGTAGCGGCGATGATGACGAGGTCTGACGATAGCCGACGCAGTCACGATGTCCATCCTGGTCGTCCCTTGGCCGGCACATGTTGAGTGGTCCGTGGTCGGGCTTTTCCGGGGTGCGTAACGCGTGATGCATTCCGAAACCTGACAACGGCGGCAAACATGTCGGGTTCAATACAACCGGCCGTCTTCGTCGCATGGTGGGTTCAAGTGAAATCACCCATTACTGCACGCTGAGCACACTGGCACAGCCTTTGCTAGTGGAGATTCGGCAACACTGGATGCGGCAAGACGGAGCAAACGCTCAAGGCGCGCARATGYGCGAGATGAGTGATGCTCRCCTTCCTTGAACCCGTGCGCCCCTCGCTTAGAGGGAAACAAGCTCGCGCRCAAAAAGTCGCGCAACCTTTGGCAACAGCCTTGGAGAGCAACATGGCATTGCAGATGGAGTCACAGGCGCCCCCGGTCAAGGTCGAGACCTGGCTGCGTGGCGAGCCGCTTGCAAGTTTCCAACCCGGCAAAGTGTACGTCGTCGAGTTTTGGGCCACTTGGTGCGGACCATGTGCGCCGACGGCACTCCAACTGGTGCAACTGCAGGAGAAATACAAGGACGCCGGATTTGAGGTCGTCGGAGTGGCGGCCGATGAAGACGATCTCTCGCCCGTTGAGGCCCGAGCCAAGTTGGGAGCGTGGTTGGCCGAAAACTGCCCGGATCTGAACTATCGCATTGCGTTCGACCCTACAGGCGAAATGAACAAGCTCTGGAGGGAGCCCAGCTTTTCGGTCGGAATTCCGACCTCGTTCGTGGTCGACCGGGACGGCCATATCGCCTTTATCGGTCATCCGAGGCAACTCGATGAGGTTTTGCCGAAGGTGCTGAACGGCAGTTGGCGAACCAGCGATGAAGCGAAGGCCGCCGACACGGCGCGGATCRCCAGAAATGGCGCAATAGCGCGCGAACAGGCGTTGAAGAAGCCGATCAATGACAGATTCTGGGCGGCGATAAAGATAGAGGATTGGAAGACGGCGCTCTCGGCGATCGAAGACGGCATCGCCTTGGTCCCGGACGATATCAATTTCCGCCTGGCTCATGTTCATCTGTTACTTCACAGAATGCGCGACATGCAAAAAGGCATGCCCGTCATACGCCAATTGGTTTGCGACGCAATCGATAGAAACTCCGAGAACTGGATGCTTGCAGCGCTAGGCCAGCTCTTCGGTCCGGCGTACGACCATTCGCACTTTCCATCTGCTGAGCGCTTCGCGATAGGCAAAAAGCTGTCCGAACACATCTTGGCACTCAACCCTCCGCAAGGCGACGGCCCCAAGTTCCGGTCCTACCCGGCGGTCGCTAGGTACTATTACGACAGCGGCAATAAGGATCGCGCGATCGCGCTGCTTAAGTTAGCACTGGAGTCGCTTGACAGTCCGGAACTTACTCCGGACGCCCTGAAACAGCACCTTCTACCGGATTTGCTGCAGGCCCTAGCCAGCTACAAGGGTGGGAGGGCCGTCACAGCGCTCGCTACGCGGCTCCGCAAAACATTTTCCGGACGGCACCAAAGCGCAATCGGCCGGCGAAAATACATAAAAAGGGGCGTCAATCTGAATGTTTACTGGCCAATTCGTCCATTTACCTGGCGTGACCGCAGCAAGTAGGCCCCATGCAGCACCGGGTGGATCGTTTGCGGCAGGTTCAAAGCTCGAATTTTGCGATGACCCGCGGCCGCGCAAGGGCGCAAGTGATGTTGGACGCGAATTCTCGCCGTGGTGGAAGGCCTCGCGATCGAAGACGCGTCCAAGGCCGCTCATCGGGACATCAATTGCATGGAATTGCCCGCTCCGAGCCGGGCATCGGCCGCGCACGTGTGCCCGAGCTAGGCGTTGCCGGAAAAAGAAATTCGAGGAAGAGGCCTGAAATGGGGAGAATATGAAATTGCCCGAAGCCGCGACCTGCGCTGCTATCAACGAGGACGAGGCGGCCCTTGCCACCCCGTTCGTCAAATGCCTCCTGCGGCTGATCCGTGCTGAGGAGTCCTACTGCTTATGGGAAGGCAAATCGGACGCAGCGCTGCTGGCCGGCTTCATCGTCACCAGGAATAAGCGCCGCGCGATCCCTGGCATGGGCTATCCCGATCCCCACGCGCTTTGGAGGCTCGACATGTTTTATAGCGCCGTCGGGCTTGCGATCGCGGAGCGTTTCGGCCCGGTGACATCACAAATTGTGGAGGCCAAACCCGTGAGGCCTCTGGGCGCGGGCTGTTCGGTGCCAGGCGTTGGGTCGTTCTGTCCGGACATCCACCGGTTCGGCTTCGAGACGTTCCGACAACTTGCGGAGGCCGGTACGAGACTGGTCGACGATGCGACCGCAGACACCGAAGTCAGTACCGACGTCTCGCTGGTATGATGGAAGCCGTTTTCGAGGAAGGATTAAATGTCAAACCTTGAAGAGCTGCAGAAGAAGGTCCGCAAGTTGCAGTCGCGTGCGGGAACCGCGAAGATGGAATTGCACGACCTTGCCGAAGACCTCCCGGTCAACTGGACCGAGATCAAGGTGATTGCCGAGAGAACGTTCGCCGTTTTTGCCGAGCTGGACGCTGCCAAGAGAGATCTCGCTGCATCGGAGAATGCGCGATGACGAGCGCCTTCGTCACCCGAGACGGCTCCAAATGGATGCCGCAATATCTCACCGCTATTGATGGCACGACCTGCATAGGCTGTGGACGCTGCTTTAAGGTTTGCTCGCGCGAGGTCATGCACCTTTACGGCGTCGATGACGCAGGCGAAATCCTCGGCCCCTGCAACGACGACGACGACGACTTCGATGGCGAGCTCAATCGCATGATCATGGTCGTCGACTATGCAGGCCGCTGCGTCGGCTGCGGAGCCTGCGCCCGCGTCTGCCCGAAGAACTGCCAGACACATGTTGCCGCCGACAAGGTCGCTGCATGATGTGCGAGAAAACCAGGAGAACGGCGTTGTCCTTCAGAATCTTTTATCGCGCTTTTTGGGTAATCCTGTGCAGCAACGCTTTGGCTGTCTACTTTGCGTCTCATTCCATCCGCACGGTAGTCGTCATAACGCTGGCTTGTTCGCTGCTCCTCCAAGTAGTCTATTTCGCAAGCGTGCTCTTTCTGATCTGGCGGTCTGGCGGCGGTAGCAAAACTGGCCAAAGGGCTGAACATTTCGGAGTTGCGACGCAGTTGGAATATCAGCCGCCAGACGATGATGAGGTGGTGAGGACCAAATCTACCGACGTGGCTCCGGTCTTTCCGATGGGCGGCATATCGCTGCTCCACTGAGGCGCGATGACGAGATCAACGTCAGATTCAAGCCACTTCGATCAACCGTGAACATCGGATGGATCGTTTAAGGAATGCTATGCTTGGTGGTGTCGATGGCGACCGCATTCCGTCGTTCCAATCCCAGCGATGCAGTTTTCGGTGCGACAGGCCAAGGGTAGGGACGCCGGCGTTGCCGTTGCGTGTCGGGACGGCGAATGAGGCGCTGGAATAGTGACGAAGCCCTTCTAAGACGTCGGGCAATGCAGCTGACCTCAGACCAAACACGCCCCTTAAGCTGATGTGCATAGCTAGTCTCGGCTCATTCACGCATCGCCGGAGAGAACATGCTGGAAAAGTTCGAACGCTATCCGCTTACCTTTGGACCGACGCACATCGAGAAGCTCGACCGGCTCAGCAAGCATCTGGGTGGAAAGGTGGAAATCTACGCCAAACGCGAGGACTGCAACTCCGGACTCGCGTTTGGCGGAAACAAGCTGCGCAAGCTCGAATACATCATCCCAGACGCCATCGCCTCAGATGCCGATACGCTTGTCTCCATCGGGGGCGTGCAGTCCAACCACACGCGAATGGTCGCCGCGGTCGCCGCCAGGATTGGCATGAAATGCCTCCTAGTTCAGGAGAGCTGGGTTCCACATGAGGATGCCGTCTACGATCGGGTCGGCAACATTCTCTTAAGCCGCATCATGGGTGCAGAAGTGCATCTGGTCGACGAGAGCTTTGACATCGGCATCCGCCGCAGTTGGGAAAAGGCGCTCTACGAGGTCAAGGCAAGGGGCGGCATACCCTATGCGATACCAGCCGGCGCGTCCGTTCACCCGTATGGTGGTCTCGGCTACGTGGGGTTCGCAGAGGAGTTGCGCGCCCAGGAGAAACAGCTTGGGTTTGCATTCGATTTCATCGTCGTTTGCACGGTCACGGGCTCAACGCATGCCGGCATGATCGTAGGATTTGCCAATGACGGTCGACATCGCAACGTCATCGGTATCGATGCCTCTGCCACTCCCTCGCAAACCAAGGCGCAAGTGTTGGATATTGTCCAACATACAGCGGAGCTCGTCGATCTCGGAATGGAACTGGTCGAGGATGATGTGGTGTTGCTCGAGGAGTACGCTTACCCATGTTATGGCATACCGTCCMCGGAAACTAAGGATGCCATCCGTCTGTGCGCGCGGCTCGAAGGTATGATCATCGATCCCGTTTACGRAGGCAAATCGATGCAAGGAATGATCGACCTGATCCAGAAAGGCTTTTTTGCCAAGGGATCGAGGGTTCTTTTCACGCATCTCGGCGGCGYGCCGGCGATCAACGGCTACGGTTACACCTTTCGAAACGGCTGACCCGTACGGTCAGTTGCGACCCGGCTGGGAGTCGCCGCGACGGCTGCCGAGCGCGGAGCTAGTGCATCTGAAGCGGTTGGCGCAGCCGCCTATTGATATCGCCACGAACCGCAAACACTTGGCGACGCTGGCGGGCAGCGCCCAAAATTCCAGGACCGCTTTGGGCCCGGCATCTGGGCGATTACTCGACGGCGGTCACTCGGCCGCGGCGCGATGAGATCATGAAGGCAAGAAGAGCGCTGGCTAGGGCGTCCCTGAATGCGATGTGTCTCCGAGTTTCCATCGCCCGAGTGCGGGTGGATGATGGCGCGGCTCAATGCCATGTGAGAAATCCAGCGCCAGCCGGTGCTGGACGGTTCGCTGTGCGGGCTATCTCGTGAGAAAGCCACCACATTGAATTCGAAGTGCGGCCTTATCTTCTCGATCGCGTTCGAGGAGAATTTCCAGCCTGGCGTGACCGGCCGGGAGAAAGATCACACGATCGACATGACGATGCTCGGCCGGATCAGTGCTAGTGCGCTAATAATAGAAATTGCGATCACCTCAAGCCTCAAGCCTGATTGCCAGGCCAAACACTCTCGTACGAGACATTGAAGTTGGGGATGGAAGAGCCCGTCTCGTTGACCAGCATCGCGACCACCTCGTGAGCTATTGTCTCGTTCATCCTCTGCCAATGGGTTGGGGATAGCCCTCGCGTGCTTTCGGTCATTAGTCCGTTTGTGCAAAACACGACAATATCGGCTCGAAACACGACAATATCAGCTCCGAGRCACGAGTGTGTCGGAAGCGAATCTTGCGGTTTCCCAATGTCTCTTTTCGTTGGCACGACAAATGCAGTGCTCTTCGCAGACGTCTGTATCAGCGCGTGATGAGAAACCATCCCGCGCGCGCAAACGACAGAGTCTACGGTTATCAGATGCCAGGAGAGAACATGATGACAAAAGTGCGGATGATTGCGGCGCAGGGTGCGATGGCGCTCATCGTCCTTATGGGGGCGGGTCAGCAGGCTTTAGCGGCAGACTCTGCGCAACGTTACATCGCACAGGACCAGGGAACAGTGGAGGCGTCGAGCCCGTGGCAGATCCGCGTGCGCGCGTTGGGAGTGAAAACCAACGATTCAGGTTACGTCGGCGGGGTCGCCGGTTCCAATCTCTCCTATTCAGACACCGTGACGCCAGAATTCGACATCTCCTATTTTTTCACCGAAAACATTGCTGCCGAACTCATACTCGCCACTACCTACGCCAACGTTGATGGCACCGGAGCAATCGGCGCGCTGGGGAATGTCGGCAAGGTATGGATACTGCCACCCACGCTCACGCTGCAGTATCATATCACCGACCTCGGGGCCTTCCGACCCTAYGTCGGCGCCGGCCTGAACTACACCGTCTTTTACAATCAAAGTGTCGGCAGCGCCGATGCTCTCCATGTGAAGAACACGTTTGGTGCCGCGCTGCAGGTCGGCTTCGACTACATGCTGGATCAGCACTGGGGGGTCAACGTCGATGTCAAGAAGCTTTTCCTGGAACCAGATTTTACCGTCAAAGTGGCCGGCACCGATCTGAAAGGCAAGGCCAAGCTAGACCCCTGGTTGATTGGTGCAGGCGTGACTTACCGCTTCTAACAGGTCGGCGATCCTTCGGCTCGATTTTAAAAGCGGCGGAAACGCCCAATGAAAGACTTGAGGCAAGA
This sequence comes from Mesorhizobium sp. LCM 4576, assembly GCF_001854815.1. Taxonomy (NCBI): domain Bacteria; kingdom Pseudomonadati; phylum Pseudomonadota; class Alphaproteobacteria; order Hyphomicrobiales; family Phyllobacteriaceae; genus Mesorhizobium; species Mesorhizobium sp. LCM 4576. The sequence goes on along the minus strand of NZ_MDDT01000042.1, from coordinate 3,177 downwards.
CCGAATCCCGTCCAGGCTGCTGCTCAACGTTACGCCGTGCAATATGGGCGAGCACCTCATTCGTAGGTGCTCGCCCGGCCTATATGCTCGGCCTTCGACGTGCATTTGACGCAGACCATATTGCGGCAATAGACAATATCGTGCGCAAGCTCACACACGAAGGCAAACATCCGTTTTCGGTCGGCTTTTTCTTTTTGCAGGGCCATTCCAGCATCGTCGTTCTGGATTACGTGGTCATCRCAGCCACCGGGAACCAGCTTCACGTCTTCCACGACATTGGCAGCGTCATCGGCACATCGATTTCTGCACTGTTCCTGCTGGTGATTGGATTGMCAATCTGCTTGTCCTGAGAGGCATTTGGGCGGCGTTCTCGCGAGCGCGTCCGCCACACGCCTATCTCGTTCACACCCAGCCAGCACAAAAGAAACACGAACCATGCCAGCGGATGATTTGATCCTGGCCAATGCTAGGATGCTTGACGGGAACGGCTTCGCCGGGACCTCGGAATCGTGGCTGCGCATCGCGGATGGCGTGATCGCGGAAATCTCCGAGAAGCCGTTCTCCTCAAAGGCGGCGCGCACCATCGACCTGAAGGGCCACACCCTGATGCCAGGGCTTATCGACTGCCACGTCCATGTGACGGCGATCACCGTCGACCCTGGCCGCACGGCGATGCTTCCGGACGTGACGGTCGCCTTCGGCGCGGCGCGCATTATGAAGCAGATGCTGATGCGCGGCTTCACGACGGTGCGTGACGTCGGCGGGGCGACGCGGCCGCTGGCCCAGGCTGAGGAAGCCGGCCTGATCGAGGGACCGCGTCTTGTCTTCTGCGGCAAGGCGCTCTCCCAAACCGGCGGTCACAGCGACTATCGCGGCTTCGTCGACAACCGCAGCGCCGATTCCCAGACCTACCGTCTCGGCGCGATGGGCCGGGTCTGCGACGGCATCGACGCCGTTCGTCACTCTGCCCGCGACGAAATCCGCCAGGGGGCTCAGTTCATTAAGGCGATGGCTAATGGCGGCGTGTCGTCGCCGACGGATCCCATCAACTTCCAGCAGTTCTCGATATCAGAGCTGGAGGCCATCGTCGAAGAGGCGGCGAACGCTCAGACCTATGTCTCCGCGCATCTCTACACCGACGAGGCGATCTCGCGTGCCGTGCGGTGCGGTGTGCGCTCGGTTGAACACGCCAACTTGATCGAGCCGGCGACAGCGCGCCTCATGAAGGTGCGCGGCGCTATCGCCTGCCCCACACTGGTGGCCTACGAAGCGCTGCACAAGGATGYCAAGGCGCTGGGCCTGCCGGACGTGTCCGTCGCGAAGATCGACGACGTCCGGCTGCGCAGCCGGGGCTCGCTCGAAATTCTCCACAAGGCCGGGGTGACGATGGCGTTGGGCACCGATCTCCTGGGCGAACTGCACAAGTACCAGTCCGACGAATTCACCATACGCGCCGAGGTGCTGCCGCCGATCGAGGTGATCAGGTCCACGACGTGCTATGCGGCCGAGTTGCTGCGCATGACCGGCAAGGTCGGATCGCTCCAGGTCGGCGTCTTCGYCGACCTTATCGCCGTCGACGGTGATCCGCTGGAGAACATGTCGCTGCTCGGCGGCCAGGGYGACCACCTATCCCTCATCGTGAGGGCTGGCCGCGTGGTAAAGAACACCATCGACGACAATGGCTGTCCTTAGTAGAACCGGCTGGCCGTTGACAACATTCCAAGCCCAGATTCAGGCCATGATAGTTGCGATGATCAGAAAACCATAAACGGTGGCGATCTTTGCCTTGGCGCGAAAAGTTGGTCGTCGAAAAAGACTGCAGGAGAGACCTCCCTGAGCTCCTGGACAAATTCACGGTCGGATCATGCAACGGCGCAACCTCGTCACACAGTCGGAGCGGCTGCGGCTCGGCGGATCATATTTAGAGCCCGGAATGCGGCACATGCCGCGCCGTACCCGTTGTCGATGTTTACGACCGCAAGTCCGGGTGCGCAGGAAGCGAGCGCTGCGTGAAGGGCGGTTTCTCCTCCGTTCGAAACCCCATACCCGGTCGAGGTGGGYAGGCAGATGATCACGCCGGGCACGAGCCCGCCCAGAACGCTTGGAAGGGCGCCATCCATTCCGGCGACCGCCACAATGACCGGAAAGGTCCGCAATTCGTCGACACTCTCCAACAACCGCCACAGGCCGGCCACGCSGACGTCGATGAATTGTTTCGTCGCGGCGCCGAGATAGGCGAGCGTTCGCGTGACTTCGGCCGCCTGCGGCATGTCCGAGCTGCCAGCCGACACCACCGCGATCCGAGGCGGTTCCAGTTCGGCAGGAGGGGTCCAGTTCAGGTAAGCCGTCCGCGAGACGGGATYGTAATCCAACCTTTCGCGATAAGTGGGCGCCATGCGGGCGAAGACATCGGGTTCGAGGCGGGTCATCAGGCACCGCGCGCCGTGCGCCAACACCCGGTCCATGATTACGGTAAGCTGGGGATCGGACTTGCGAGCGCAAAGGATGGCCTCATCGAAGTCCAGCCGCTCAGGACGCTGAAAGTCCAATCTAATCTGTTCGTTCATGCGCTTCGTTCCCGCAAGAAGGCGCTGCCCCGGACGTAGGTCTCGAAATGGACAGGTCGCGAACCGCCGAAAGCCTCAGCGATTCTGAGGGCCAATTGAACGCGCCCCTGATCGGACARGCGCGACAGGGTAGTTGCGTCCAGTTCGACAACGACGCCTGTCTGACGGACGCGGCAACGAACGGTGTCCGGCGAGAGCTCGCGCCTGACCAGCATCTCGACCTGATCGACGGCGCGCAACACCTGAGGTTCGATCCGGAGCGCCGTTTCGATGCGGCTTGAAAGGCAGGGTGCCGAAGGCAATTCGGCGAGGTCGTTCAAGCCATGCGCTGCCGACATCGCCCTCACGTCGGCCTTGGACATGCCGGCCTCGACAAAGGGGTGACGTACGCTATTGGCTTCGGCTGCCTTGAGACCGGGCCGCCAGTCGCCCAGATCGTCTGTATTCGTGCCGGAAAAGAGCTGCGCTTCCGACAGCGACGACAGCGTGCCGTAGAGATTCGATTTACAAARGAAGCAGCGATTTGAAGGGTTGGTGAGATAGCGTTCGTCCCTAAATTCCCCTGCGTCGATGACCCGCAAGTCCCAACCATAGCGCGCCGCATAGTCCC
>NZ_MDDT01000041.1:0-70135 GCF_001854815.1 Mesorhizobium sp. LCM 4576 | reverse complement strand
CTCTGACGAAAGGCTTCCACGTCATCCATCTCTGCCTTGGCAGTCGGCCCGCCGGGGCGATCGGCTAGCTTCACCCTCATCCCATCGCTGGTCGTGACTGCCTGCCGCGGCAGGATGGTGCGCGCCTCCGTGCGGCTGCGTAGGCCAAGTGTCGTGGTCTGTCGGAAGCATAGCGCACCGATTGCCTCGATCGCATCTGGCCGTGTGAGAACCTGAACGGAAGCCATCATCCGTCCTTTCTTGCCGAAGACCGGCGACYGGGTCACATCGATGACGCCTTCGGCTGCACGAATGTGATCAAGGCCGGCCGCCAATTCCTCGCCTGTCTGGTCGTCGATTTCAAACTGGATGACACCGACGCGATCCTGCACTGCGGCTTCAGCCGTGAAGGCCAGAACGCGAAGCACGTTGCTCATGCCGGGGAAGCGCCGCGTGCCGAAGCCGATGCCGGTGCGATCGAGCACATGGGGGGAGGAGCCGATACTGGTCGAGGGAGAGAGATAGCGCAGGATAGCCGCTCCTGTCGGCGTGATGCGTTCGCCCACGCGACCGTCGTCATGAAAGGCAAATCCGCGCAGCAACAGGGTCGTGGCAGGAGCTGGAACAGGCAGCCGGCCGTGGTCAGTCTCCACCCAGCCGCGCCCGAGCGGGAGCGATCCGACCGACCAGCTTGCTTCGCCCACTGCGTCGATCAGTGTCGCCGCGGCTACGATGTCAGCGATCGAATCCCAGTTGCCGACTTCGTGAAAGGTCACGTCATCGAYGTCCCTGCCATGAACCGCGGCTTCGGCCAGGGCGAGCTCACGGAAGATCGCGATGGCTGCGCGCTTAACAGTCTCGTCCAAGCGGCTTCCCTCAAGCATCGCACGAAGGTCGCGCCAATGAGTGTGATGACGGTGGCCATGGTGCTCGTCATGGACGTGCTCATGATGATGTTGGCCATGCCGCTCGTCATGGTCATCATGCTCGTGGGCGTGCCCATGAGCATGGTGACCGCAATGAGGTCGGGCGGTTGCCTGTTCGGAGCCCATCTTCGTGACATCGAAGCGGCTGCCGGTCARCACGCCGTCGTCATGCGGATGCACCACAGCCTCTACGTCGTCTTCCAAACCGGCAAGACGAAGATTGTTTTGCACGACTTCAGCCAGATCGGGCCAGGCGTCCAACATCGCGGCTACAAACATATCGCCGGCAATGCCGCCCAAGACATCAAGATGAATATGCATCGGGCCTTCCATCCTTTATCGGCCCGCAAGCTGCAGACCGGACAGATCGACGCGCAAGGTCTCGCCCGGCTCAGTCGATCCAATGGTGGTCTCAATCGCCCCTTTCAGCACTGCCACCGAGACCGGCAGAAGGTCTCTCATCTGCGCGGATATGGCGACAAGATCGTCGTGTTCGGCCTTTGCCMGCATGAACATTCCGTCGTTAAGGATGCGTTTGAGGCGCAGCGGGAAACTAACCTCTCCTCCCGCCCACTWCAGTTCGAGCTGCGTCTTGTAGCGCCGAATGTCGAAGTGCTTGTGTTGGGATTCGAGAACGCGGTAGCCCCAAATGCCCAAATCACCAACGAGAAGGGAGGCGAATTCCGGCTCGTCCTCGGCGTTGATGTCGACCAACAGCACATAGGCTGGCCGGCCTTTCTTGCCGAGACTGGAAAGGAGCTGGACATTCTTGGCGCCCATCACGGTCATCTTGTCGATGACATGCCCGAGCAACTCGCCGGGCGCATCGTCGATCTGGGCCATGAGGAGAATGACGCCGCCTGCCATCAGAGCGCCATGGATTCGACTGCGACCAGAGCCGCAGCCTCCGCCTTGGCCTTCGTACCGGGAATACCTGCGGAAATCAGGCCTGCTGACTGCGCCTCATTGGCGGCGTCCGAAGCGTTCATCTTGCCCATCGCGGCTGCGACCACGGCGGGGATGGTGACGTTCATGATCACATTGCCGGCGAGCAGCAGCTCGCTTGCAATGGGCGCAAGCGCCGTCAGAAACGGCGCGCGTTCCTTGCCTATCCCCTGCGCGACTTCCGGAATGACAGCGTTGATGATGCCTTCCATGTGGATCGTCTTGTCACCGACGGTCACCTCGGCATCGAGCGCCGGATCGAAGGCAAGCCAACGCGCTGCCATCTTGCTCGATCGGCGGGCTCCCTTGCCGATCCTGGTGAAATGAACCTTGATATTGGTGCCCTTTACCTTGCTCAGGAATTCCGAGCCCCGCGCCTCCACCAGAAGCTGACGTTCTTCGTCCATCGCGCGGACGATTTCAGCCACGCTCCTACCGGCCATCAGATCGTCATAGCTGCGCGCCGCGCGGGCATGCAGAGCTTTGGTGACCATGGGAGTGGAGGACATGATCAGCGCTTYGGTCACCGGCCCGGTGCAAATCTGGGTCGCCTTTCGGGCAACGATGTTCATCGCCATCATTGCGGTCTCCGGGTCGAAGCTGAAGCCGAGCCGTCGATCGCGCAGAGCCCGCGCTACGCTCTGTTCCGTCGATCCGTCTTGCAACAGGCACATCAGCGCGATGACCGCATCGCCGCAGACGTGGCCGAGCGGCGGATTGACGGGGCCTGCACCCGCGCCGCAAATTCCCTCTTCGAACACTGAAATGATTTCATCCAGCGCCATGGTGCCGATCACAGTGGGTCCRCCGATATCCTTGAGGATCAGCCCGAGATCGCCGATCAGCCGCGCCGTCTCGACTTCCTTGCCGGTGATGCGGACATGCACTTTCTCCGGCAGGCCGGCGGTGCGGACTGCGGATCGTCCGGCAACAAAGGCGCTGGTAACCTTGCCATAGGGCCCGTACTCTTCCGCCACGTCGGCGTCAGGGTGGATGATCTCCAGGACCGCTGCCGCACCGAAAAGTGYGGAGAGGAATTTCTGGCTGGGCATGCCAGCACCTGACATGGCATCCATCATCGCCTTGGTTCCGATCGCTGCGCCTCTTTCGGCCATGCCGGGAAAGATGAAATCCTCGCCGAGCGCTCCGTGGCCGACCATCACCCCGCCGCCAACGCCTTCCGGGATGTCGCGGCCTTGAATCGGCGAAAGTTCTCCCTTCATCATGGCATCGTAAACCGCGGCAACAGCCGCGAATCCCGAGATCTTGTTGTTCATTTTGGCCGTGGGCACTGCCGCAAGGCCTGAGCGGCTCACCCCCGCAATCATCCGCGCAGAAGAACCGAGCTTGCGGTTGCCGGCGGGGATGCCAACCTGCGCATTTGCGCCGCACAGATAGAGGAGGGTTGCCGCAATCAGCGCCGCATTCGCGCCGTCAGCACCCGCTGCCTTTGCAACAGCGATGCTCTTTGCCAGGAGGTCGTCGATGGGTTGGCGCACCGCGTCGGCGAATTTGACCTCCGGGCTCACGCCACGACGAAGTTCAGCGGCGATGACGTTGCATGCAGCAACGACCGGAATATTGAGCATCCCGTGCCCGCCGGTCAGCGCCTCGACGCGGTCGCTGGTCAGCCAGCCGGGATTGGCGTTGRCAGCCATAACCGACGCCAGGATGACCCTTTCCCGTTGTGCAGACGCATTCGTCATTACTTGGTCTCTCCCTGTGGCGGCCAGACGAGTGGCGTTCTCGGATTTCGAAAGCTTGTAATTCGAACCGGTCGGGGCGCCGTTTCGTAGCTGAAGCGTCCGCCTGCCGGGCGTTGTCTTGCCGCAAGGTTTGTTCCCGCGTCATGGCGGCGGCGCTGGCGAAAGAAATAGCACGGTCGCATTATGATCGTTAAACGGCAATATTTCATGAGTTCATGAGCGGTCTTCATAACGGCTTCGCCTGGGCAATACGCAAGGCGCCTATGGACGCAGATGCGAAGCGCCCGATCGGATGACGCCTGCTCATGACTGCGTGAGAAGATGCCATTTCTGCTGATGGAGGTTCTTGGATATGCCTGCGGGGGATCCAGGTGATGCCTCACGTATTTGCCTGATCGTGGTCCCGATTTCATGGAGAAGTTTCGAATGCTCGAATGGGCGAAATACCGGAAGCAACTGTCGTCGCGCGTGAGTGAGCTGGGGCAACTGTCCCCCGCCACCCTTGAGGGGGTTCGGGCGCTCGGTGGTGCAGGCAACAAGACCGCCCGGCTGGACGCCAAGACCCGCGAGTTGATCGCGCTTGCCGTCGCGGTCACGACACGCTGYGACGGCTGCATTGCGAGCCACACCGCCGAAGCTGCAAAAGTTGGYGCAACGCGCGAGGAAATCGCTGAAGCGCTTGGCGTGGCGATCGCTTTGAACGCGGGAGCGGCTCTGGTCTATTCCTCGCGCGTTCTGGATRCCTTCGATACCGCTAACGGCTGATAGTCTCAGCACGCAAACAAGGCCGGGGAAGGGCGCATACGATCCTTCTCCGCCAGCACCCAAGCGCGCATCACCCTCTATCTCGCACTGCAGGAGGCCTTCTCCCTCTCTTGGGTCTCTCTTGGGGGAGGCTGGTTATCTCTCTGCTGCGGATCCTAGGTCGCCCGCTCGCTCCTTGCCGCCGGTGCTCCACCTCGCTGACGRCTTGGTCAGTGGCCCAGGATCTGCCCGAGGAAGGTGCGCGTGCGTTCCGATTGCGGCGCGCTGAAGAATGCCTTCGGTTCGTTCTGCTCCACGATCTGGCCCTGATCCATGAAGATCACACGGTCTGCCACCGCTTGGGCAAAACCCATTTCATGAGTGACGCAGAGCATCGTCATGCCCTCCTCGGCAAGCGCAATCATCGTATCGAGCACTTCCTTGATCATCTCCGGATCGAGAGCCGAAGTCGGTTCATCGAACAGCATTACACGTGGCTTCRTGCACAGAGACCGCGCGATCGCCACGCGCTGCTGCTGACCGCCCGAGAGCTGGCCCGGATACTTATGCGCCTGATCCGGTATCCTGACCTTCTCGAGGAAATGCATGGCTATCTCTCGGGCTTGCCTTTCTGGTACCTTGCGGACCCAGATCGGGGCGAGGGTGCAGTTCTCGAGGATAGTCAGGTGTGGAAAGAGATTGAAGTGCTGGAACACCATCCCGACTTCGCGACGGACTTCCTCGATCTTTTTGAGGTCGTTGGTCAACTCAATGCCGTCGACGATGATCTCGCCCGACTGATGGTCCTCGAGCCTGTTGATGCAGCGGATCATGGTCGATTTGCCGGAGCCGGATGGCCCGCAAATGACGATCCGCTCTCCACGGCGCACAGTCAGATCGATGTCTCGCAAGGCATGAAAATCACCGTACCACTTGTTCATGGATGTAATCTCGACGGCCGTTTCTGAAAGACCGCGGCGGTTTTCGCGCGAAAGGCCACGTAGCGTCTTCGTCATGCGCATTTCTCCTAACGATGATCCGTCTTCAGCCGGCGCTCGAGATACATCGAGTATCGCGACATGCCGAAGCAGAAGATGAAGAACACAGCCCCGATGAAGATGAAGAGTTCCCAGTAGATACCTTGCCACTCCGTGTTGGCGCGGATGGCCGCGGCAAGGGCGATGGGGTCGAGAAGACCGATGAACATGACAAGCGTCGTGTCCTTGAAGAGACCGATAAACGAGTTCACGATCCCGGGAATGGAGATCTTGAGCGCCTGCGGCAGGATGATGAGACGCTGGGCCTTCCAATAATCCAGGCCCAGAGCTTCCGCGGCCTCATACTGGCCGCGTGGCAGACCGGCCAAGCCCCCGCGGATGACCTCGGCCATGTAAGCGCTGGYAAAGAGCGTCACCATGATCACCACGCGCAGGATGAGGTCGAAGTTGGTRCCGGGCGGCAGGAAGTAGTTCAAGAGCAGCGATGCGGTAAACAGCAGCGTGATGAGCGGCACGCCACGAATGAATTCGATGAACATGACGCTTAGCATCTGAATAAGCGGCAGGCTGGAGCGACGGCCAAGCGCGAGCAAGATCCCGAGCGGCAACGACATTGCGATTCCAGTCACGCCGATGATGATCGACAGCAGAAATCCGCCGATCTCGCGCGACGGGACAGCCTCGAGGGCGATCGGAACGACATCATTTGCACCTGATGAAAACGGCTGGACGGAGTAAATCCACCAGAGCGCTGCGCCGAGAATGGCGATGCTCACGCCAAGCCCTCGACTGATGCGTGCTGTCGACGTGAACAGAGYGGCGGCGACGGCGAAGCCGAGATACGCGGCAACGGGAAACCACAGGCTTCCGCCCCAGATCAGCCAGCTCGCAAGGCCCGGGTAGACGGCGCTGAACCAGAGCGTGCGAGACGGCAGGACGCGGAACAGAACCGGCGCCAGCGCCGCCAACAGCAGTGCGAAGGCGAGAACCGGGCGCCAATAAAGATCCGCAGGATAGAAGCCAAACAGAAGTTGCGGCCAACGGTCGCGAATGACACCCCAGCACGCGCCTGGCGCTCCGTCGAGGAGCTGCCGACATTCGGTGAGCGATTTGGCTTTCCAGATGGAATTGCCAAGCCAGGGAGCGATGGYCATGGCGAGCCACGCGATGGCCGACAACGACGCTACGGTCAGCAGGGTGCTGAGCCACCCATCGAAGAGGTTCTTCCTCATCCACTCCAGCGGACCATGTTGGCTGACCGGCCTTGCCGAAGCGAGAACCATCTCCTGGCGCACCCAGGATACGTTGTGCAGGTTCATCTTAACGCTCCTGCAGCCTGACGCGGCTGTTGTAGACGTTCATGACGCACGAGATGGTCAGGCTGATGCTGACGTAGATCAGCATCATCAAAAGCATCGCCTCCAGTTCTCGACCGGTCTGGTTGATGGTGATACCGCCGAGCGTCGAGCGCAGATCCATGTAGCCGACCGCCAGGCCAAGCGAGGTGTTCTTGGTGATGTCGAGGTATTGCGAAATCAGCGGCGGCACGATGATCCGCAAGGCCTGCGGCAGGATCACGAGCCGCATCGTAYGACCTGGAGAAAGCCCAAGCGCGTGAGCGGCTTCCGTCTGCCCCCKGGAAATCGCAAGAATTCCGGAACGAACGTTTTCGGCAATGAAAGCGCCGCTATAGACATTGAGCCCGATCCAGAGCGCAATGAAGGAATTGCGCAATAACAGGCCACCGGTGAAGTTCAGCCCCTTCAGGGCCGGATACTCAAGATGGAAACCCAACGCGTAGAGCAGAGCGATCATTGGCAGCGCAAACACGCACAGGCTTTTCCACCACGTGGCCGGACGTTGCCCGCTTGCGCTTTGGATGCGTTGCGCGTGTCTGACCAGGCTCCGATGGGCGAGAAGCGAAAGCGCGAGCGCGCCGAGGATTGCCGCGTAGTTGAGGTCAAGCGCGCCGAATGTGCCACTCCCTTGGCCCAGGCTGCGGGAGAAATCAGGAACTGGCAGGTAGATGCCGCGGTTGGTGATGGCGACACTGCCCCACAGGACCATGGAGGCCGTAGGATTGTCGCCGCGGAATGCGCTGGGCGTCGGCATAGCCTGCGACATGATCGCGGCGACAACAACGATCCAGAGCAGAGCCGGCACATTGCGAAAGCTCTCCACATACACCGTCATCAGACGAGYGACGATCCAGTTGTTGGAAAGCCTGAGCACGCCCGCCAACACGCCAAGGACCGTTGCGGTCACGCAGGCCATTGCCRCAACGATCAGCGTGTTCAGCAAACCGACGATGGYGGCGCGGGCGTGGGTGCTCGTGCTCGAATACTCGATGGCGTGCGGCGAGATGTCGTAACCTGCCGTGCYCCAGAGAAATCCAAATGAAAAGTTCTTTCCAAGAGCAGCCAGATTGTGGATCGTGTTGTCGACGAGCCAGGCAGCCGCAAGGACAAGCATGATGAACGCGATGACCTGGATCGATCGGGCTCGGTAACGGATGTCATTGAAGAGCATGCTCAGGTGAAAGGGCTCGCGGGAAGCCGCGCTTTTCATGGCCATGAGTGATCTCCCTGAAGGTTCGCTGCGCTACCTTCGGCGTATGGTTGTGCGTTGTGGGCTTGCAGGGGGGAAAACGAAAGGCGCGGGGCAAGCCCGCGCCTCGAGAAAGATTTCAGCGGAACGGCAGCGGATACATCAGGCCGCCCTGCGTCCAGAGCGCGTTCTGTCCGCGCGCCAATCCAATCGGCGTCTTGTCGCCAACGTTCCTGGCGAAGATTTCGCCATAGTTGCCCACGGCTGCGATCGCCCGTTTCGCCCAGGCCGGATCCAGGCCCAGCATTTCGCCGAGCTTATCCTCTTTGCCCAGCAGGCGATTGATTTCCGGATTGTCCGTGCCCGCGGACAGCTTCTCCACGTTCTCGGACGTTATGTCGAGCTCCTCAGCCGCAAGGAGCGCGTTCAAGGTCCAGCGCGCCACGTCCGCCCATTGATCGTCACCCTGGCGGACAAGGGGACCCAACGGTTCCTTCGAAATGACTTCCGGGAGAATGATGTGATCCTGCGGGTCCTTGAAGCTCGACCGGGTTGAGGCAAGATCGGACCCGTCGCTCGTGATGACATCGCAGGCGCCGGCCAGATATTTCTGCTGGACGTCACCGTTGTTCTCGACKGGAACCGGGTCATACTTCATGTTGTTCTTGCGGAAATATTCGGCAAGGTTCAGCTCGGTGGTGGTCCCGGTCTGAATGCAAACTGTGGCACCGTTCAGATCCTTTGCGCTCTTGGCACCGAGAGATTTGGGCACCATGAAAGCCTGACCATCGTAGTAGTTCACGCCCGCGAACGTGAACTTCAGGTCCACATCGCGAGAGAACGTCCAAGTYGTCGTGCGGGACAAAATGTCGATCTCGCCGGAGGCAAGTGCGGTGAACCGCGTTTGCCCGGTCGTGGRAACGAAGGTCACCGCGTTGGGATCTTTCAGGACCGCAGCCGCGACAGCCCGGCAGTAATCCACGTCCATGCCATGCCAGGCTCCGGACGCGTCCGGAGCGGAGAAGCCGGCCTGGCCGCCGGTCACACCGCAATTCAGCTTACCACGCGCTTGAACATCGGCCATCGTGYCGGCCGAAGCGATACCGGCCGTCAGCGTTGCCGCTGCAATCGTGGCAAGAGCGGTCGTCATTTTCATGTTTCATTCTCCCGGTTTGTGATCCGGGAGCGGTGGCTTTTTTGCCGTATTCTCCGCCCCTTGGATCGGTTGAGTTCCCACTTGTTCGGCCTTGTCGGACCGAAGATGTTTATTGTTCTGGAGTGATCTCGATGATGGCTTCGATTTCGACGGGCGCATTCATCGGAAGCGCCGCTACACCGACGGCGGAGCGAGCGTGCTTGCCCTTCTCGCCAAAGACATCGACGAGAAAGTCAGACGCGCCATTGGCGACGAGATGTTGTTCGGTGAAATCGGCAGCCGAGGCGACGAAGACCGTGATCTTGACGATCCTGGCAACCCTTTCGAGGCTGCCGAGACAGGCCTTTGCCTGGGCGAGGATGTTCAACGCGCACTGTTTCGCGGCAAGCGTTCCGGCCGCCACGTCGAGATCCCGTCCGAGCAGACYCTGCGCAGTCAATTGGCCGTCGGCGAGCGGCAACTGGCCCGACGTGAGAGCGAGACTTCCGCTTGTCACTAACGGAAGGTAGTTTGCGACGGACCTTGCCGCTCCCGGCAGTTCCGCCMCTAGCTCCGCCAGGCGACTATCAATCGTTTGAGACATCGGCTCGTCCTCAAAGCGCTGCGACGGCGGCGATGATGCGCCCGATCGCYTCGTCGACGACCGCGCGCGAACAGCCGAGATTGACGCGCATGAACCCATGCCCCTCGACCCCGAACTTCTGGCCCTTGTCGAGCCAGACACGGGCCTTGGTCAGCATGAACTTGTTCAGGGCTTCGGCATCCATGCCGAGACCGCGGCAATCCATCCACGCCAGGTAGAGGGAATCGGTCGGGAGGACCTTGAGGCGTGGATCCGCATCGTTGATCGCCTTGGCGAAGTGCGCGTGATTGGTCCGCAAATAGGCGAGCATCTCTTCCAGCCACGGCTCGCCGTGAGCATAGGCGGCTTCGGCGGCAACCATCCCCAACACATTGACCAGTTCGAAGACGTTACGCTCGTACTGTCGGCGCAGCTCTTCCCGCAATCTCGTGTTCGGAACGAAGACATTGGCGCTCTGCAGACCGGGCAGGTTGAATGTCTTGCTCGGCGCCGTGCAGGTGATGCTGTTTTGGGCGAACGCTTCGCCGAGCGAGGCGAACGGGATGTGCTTCTTGGCCGGATCGAGAATGAGATCCTCGTGGATCTCATCGGAAATGACCAGGACACCGTTGCGGGCGCAGATTTCGCCCATCGTCCGCAGTTCACTTTCGGACCAGACGTTTCCGGTAGGATTGTGTGGATGGCTCAGGATAAAGATCTTCGTGTTGGCGCGGATGGCAGCCTCGAAAGTCTGCTCGTTGAAGCGATAGCCATCGCCGGTGAATTCGAGCGGCGCATAGGCCAGGTGACGCCCGTTCAACAGGACATCGTTGTGGAAATGCGCGTAGACCGGCGGCTGGATCAAAACGGTGTCGCCCGGCGCTGAAAAGGCCTGCACCGCCGTTTTCAGCGTCGTGATAATACCGGAGGTCTGCAGGATCCATTCCTTGGCGACGTCCCAACCGAAACGTCGCTGCTGCCAGCCGACGACAGCGTCAACGTAGGACGCGGTCGCGCCGCCTGGATAGCCGAAGACGCCATGGTCGATTGCCGCATGCAGCGCGTCGATGACAGCCTGAGGCGCCTTGAAGTCGGTGTCGGCCACCCACATCGGCAAGGGATCGGCCGCAGCTTCGTCCGGCGCCAGGAGTTTGCTGGCATAGGCCCATTTCATGGAATTGCTGTTCTTGCGGTCGACGACCTCATCGAAAATCGACGCCGCACGCGCATGCTCCGGGTCAATTTGATGGGCAAGTGCAAGCTTCGTCACGGCAATTCCTTCCTGGCTATTAGCCGCCCTTGGCAGGGCCGATTGACGGAAGGTTATCGGCATCGCATTATGAGCGGAAATGGTATGATTTCATTTAGTGATGAGCGCAGATCATAATGGTCGATCGACAGCACCTTGCGATCCTGAGGGAAGTAAGCCGGCGGGGCAGCGTCACTGCGGCTGCGGAGAAGCTGAACGTCACCCAATCGGCCTTGAGCCATACGATCTCCAAGTTCGAGGAACGGCACGGCATCAAGATCTGGATGAAGACCGGACGGGGACTGCGGTTGACGCAGGCGGGCGAGTACCTTCTGACGGTTGCCGAGCGGGTCTTGCCGCAGATGGAGCATGCGCAGCGCGTCCTGACGGACTTCGCGCTGGGGAGGAGGGGAGCGCTTCGCGTCGGCATGGAATGTCATCCCTGCCAGCGGTGGCTGACGAGAATTGCAACGCCCTATCTGACACAATGGCCCGACGTGGACTTCGACGTGCGAACCGCCTTCCGCTTCGACGGTGTCGAAGCGCTTCTTGGTTACGAGATCGACCTGTTGATAACGCCGGACCCCGTGGAGACGCCGGAGTTACTGTTCACTCCCGTGTTCGATTACGAGCTGGTGCTGATGGTGCACGAGGCGCATCCACTCGCCGGCCGAAAACGCGTGCAGCCGCAAGATCTTCTGGACGAAGAGTTAATTACGGTCCCCGTCACGCTGGAGCGCCTGGACATCTACACCCGATTCCTTGTCCCGGCGAACTGCAGGCCCCGTCAGCATCGCACTGCTGAAACCATCGACCTGATGCTGCAACTGGTATGCGCGGGCAGGGGCGTGACGGTCCTTCCTGATTGGCTCCTGCAGGAAGATGCATCCGGACTGCCAATATGCGCGCTGCGCCTAGGAGATTCCGGGATCCAGAAGAGCATCAACCTTGGTGTGCGGCGCGGCGAGCAGACGACCTCCTACATCGACGGTTTCCTGAAGCTTGCCCAGGAAATGGGACGCTAATCGCTTGCCGGTGAATTGCTCAAATTCAGTTCCGAAATGCAGCCGTAACGGTGACCTTCCGGCGCATGAACATCCCCGCCGCAGGCCATCAACCTGGCATCGGCAACACGTCAGCGTGCTGAAGAGGGGCGTCCTTGATCCAGATCTGCGCGCCCTTCGCTGCTGTTGTCGCCTCAAGCGGCTTGCCCGCAGGCAAGCGACCCCAACTTTGCGGTTCCAGTTGCTCGCCGCCAACGTCGAGCTCGCYGGACAGCACCAGGAACTCGAGGCCACGGTGATTGTCGACCTTTATGGCGGAGCCGGGCCGCCATACTTCGGTTGAAACTCGCTCCTCACCGTCGTCGAACAGGACACGCGCTTCTTTGRCACCCTCGCGCAGCAATGCGGCTTCACCCTCGCCGGGCCGGCGGACGATCTGCACGTCGTCACCCTTCCGGAACTGCCAAAGACGGRCGAAGATCGTGCATCCCTCCTTCGATGCAGGCACATGTGAGGTTCCGGGCGGGTTGCGGAAATAGCTTCCCGCCGGATAGTCGCCATGCTCGTCTTGGAAGATTCCCTCCAGCACGAGAACTTCTTCGCCGCCGGCATGGACATGGCGCGGAAAGGCACTTCCGGGAGCGTAGCCAACGATGGAAGTCGCCCGAGCGACTTCGCCGCCAACGCGATAGAGCATGCGGCGCTCGACGCCCGCGGCTGGACTTTGTACCCAGTCGAGCCTGGCAGCGTGCACGATTGCAGGCTTCGTCAGATCATCATTGATGCGCATTGGATTGATCTCCCATCGTCAGGACTATCCGAAACTTCACGTCGCCGGACCTCATTTTTTGGGCCGCTTCCGCGGCTCGCTCCAGCGGCATGGTTTCGATCATCGGTCGCACTCCCGTCAGGACGCTGAAATCCAGCGCCTTCTCGTTTTCGAATGGTGATCCCGTAATCGAGCCGATAATGCCACGTTCGGCGCCCACCAGATATCCCCGAGACCGGTAGCGGATCCTTGCGACGCTGAGCACGATCAGAAGCACCTTCAGCGCAAGCGCATGCACCAGCGCGCCGATGGCCGCTGAATGCCGATCGTCGTAAGGATAGCTTTCGCGCCGCCCATGCCGTTCAGCGCGTCGGCCGCGTTTTACTTGTTGGCGTCGATGTAGCGATGGGCGCCGAGCTTGCTCGCATCCGCGGCGATATCCTCGCCGCGCCCGACGGCCACCTCGCGGAGTCCTATCTTTATGAGAATACTTAAGCACCTCGGAGCGAACCGATTTCGTGCTTTCATGCTCGTCACTCTGCCCAGTATCCAAAAATGTGACGCAGCCGGCGCGATCTTTGCTTTCGTCGTCTTCTTCGGAGAGGTGAACGCGACACTCTTCCTGGTCGGGCCAGGATTGGCCACACCATGTGTTTAGCCAAATCCAGTTCGGCGCAGAGCAGGTGGTCGTTGYCGCCGCTGCGACGGTTCAGATGGCTTTGGTGATCGCGTTGATTTTTGTGCTCGAAAAGATCGGACTGTCGCTACGCGATGGTCATGAAGCCGCGGTTCGCCCTGCTCTTGTTGCCAGCGACGATCGCACGACGTTCGGAGACCCGCCTACCATGATAGAAGAGAAAGTCGGTTTTTGTACGCTGTGTAAGTCACGGTGTGGCACCATCAATATCGTCGAAGACGGCTGGCTCAAAAAGGTGGTGCCAAATCCTGATCATCTGACCGGCAAGGCAATTTGCCTCAAGGGGCGGTCGGCACCGGAAGTTGTCCACAATTCAAGGCGTCTTACGGCGCCGCTCCGGCGCACGACGCCGAAGAGTGACCCAGATCCGCAGTGGGTGGAGATCTCTTGGGACGAAGCACTCGATGAGATCGCTGATCGGTTGAAGGGCCATGTTGCCCGAGGCGGTCCGGAGTCCGTCGCCTTCGCGGTAACCTCGGGATCGTCATCCCCGTTGTCGGACAGCACCGATTGGATCCTGCGATTGATCCGCGGGTTCGGCAGTCCAAACCTCTGTTACGCGGCGGAGATTTGCAACTGGCACAAAGACTACGCTCACGCCTTCACTTTCGGATCGGGAATCCCCGCCGCCGACTATCCCAATTCCGAGCTTATTCTGTTGTGGGGACACAATCCTTCAAATGTCTGGCTCGCCCAGGCGGAAGCTATCGCGGCCGCGCAGGCGCGGGGAGCGAAGCTTGCCGTCATCGACCCTCGTCGCACAGCCTTTGCCGGCCGAGYCGATCATTGGTTGYGGGTTCGRCCTGGGACCGACGCTGCTTTGGCCATGGGGCTCGCCAGAGAGCTTATTGAACGCGCGGCGTTCAATAAGGATTTCGTGCGCGATTGGACGAATGCTCCATTTCTCGTCAGGTCGGACAACGCCAGATTTCTGCGCTCGCGCGATCTCTTGCACGACGACATGGCAAAACGTRAGCAAGACTACCTGGTGTGGGATGACGAAACCAAGGGATTGCTGCCAGCGGCGCTGAAACAGAAGTCGGYCGCACTATCTGCGTCCCATGTCGTCGCGACCAAGACCGGAAATGTTTTGTGCCGCACAGCCTTTGACCTCTACCGCGATGCGGTGGCGCCATTCGATCCGGACACCGTGGAACGACTGACTGGGGTTGCACCGACGACGTTCGCGRCATTCGCGCAGGCGCTCGGGTCTGCGAAGAAAATCAGTTACCACACCTGGACCGGCACCGGACAGCATCGAAACGCCACTCAAACCGAGCGGGCGATTGCCACGCTTTATGCGCTTACTGGATCCTTCGATGTGCAGGGAGGAAACATCCAGATAACGCCACTGCCGACGCCGGTCCTGCACAGCATGGCTTTGATGCCGGAAGAGCAACGCGCCAAGGCCCTGGGATTGGCCGATCGGCCGCTAGGACCGCCGCTTAATGGTTGGATCACTTCCACCGACCTCTATGATGCCATCATCGATCGCCGACCTTATGGAGTAGAAGCGCTCGTAACATTCGGAACCAATCTTCTTGTCTCGCATCCCGCGCCCGGACGCGGCAAGCAAGCGCTGCAAGAGCTGGACTTCTACGTTCATTGCGACTTGTTCCACAGTCCAACCTCGGATTATGCCGATATCCTGGTTCCCGTCTCAACGCCCTGGGAATACGAGGCGCTTCGAATAGGCTTCGAGATATCCTTCGAGGCACAGGAACTGGTTCAGTTGCGGCAACAAATCGTCCCCCGCCAAGGAGACACCCGATCAGACGCCTGGATCGTTTTCGAATTGGCGAAAAGGCTCGGACTGGGYGAGCTCTTCTTTGATGGAGACATCGAAGCTGCCTGGAAATATCAGCTCGCCMCGCTCAATTTGGACCTCGAGACGCTGCGCGCGAACCCGCAAGGGGTGAGGGTCCCGATCGCGCGACGCTACCAAAAATACCGTGAGCAAGGCTTCCCGACTGAAACGGGCCGGGCCGAACTCTATTCGGAGAAATTGTTGCGTCACGGCTATGGTCCAGTTCCAGAATTCGTGCCCTCTCCTGACAGCGGTGATCAGTCTTTTCCCCTGGTGCTGATGGCCGCCAGCAACGGCTACTTCCGCCACAGCCAGGACCGCGGCATGTCGTCCCTGAGAGGGAAACGGCCGGAGCCGCTGGTGGAAATGCATCCCGATCTGGCCGCAGCTTACGGCATTGATCAGGGAGATCGGGTGCGCGTTTCGACGCGCATTGGATCGATCATCTTGAAAGCTTCGCTGGATGACGGCCTTGCCCCAGACGTCGTGGTTGGCGACTATGGCTGGTGGCAGTCCGCGCCGGATCTGGGGTTTCCGGGATATGGTCTAGAAGCAGACGGTGAAGGGGCGAACTACAACGCGTTGGTGCCGGAGCGTGACCRGGACCCAATCAGCGGCTCGCTGCCAATGCGTTCGCTTGCCTGCAGCATTCAGCTTGTTCGGAGTTCCTCCGAGCGGGCGGTGCGCGATTTCCAGGTTGTTGGCCGGCGAGCCGAAGCAAACGAGATCGTTTCCCTCGAGTTCAAACCTGTCGACGGACTGCCCCTGGCCGGGTTCAAACCTGGCCAGCATGTGACGATCAGGCTCGATGGAAACGAGCGCTGCTATTCCTTGATCGGCGCCAGCAGCGAGAGTCCGCATTCTTACTCTATCGCGGTCAGGCGAATCTTGGACGGCCCAGTTTCTGACTACGTCACATCCGTCATCAAAGAGGGTGACGTGATCTCTCTGAAGGCTCCGGCTGGTCGCTTTATCTTGCCGCTCCTCAACGAATTTCCCGTGGTTTTGATCGCGGCAGGCATCGGCATAACGCCTTTTCTGTCGCTCCTCGAAAGCCTGGCCGGTGCCTCCGGCGAGCCCGAAGTTACCCTCTACTATACCTGCCGCGATGCCCAATCTCGGCCCTTCCACGCACGTCTTTGCCATCATGCGCGCCGCCTGGGCAATCTCCATGTCGCGAATTATCTAAGTCGGCCCGCGGAGCCTGTTGGAGATTCTCGAAGAGGTAGGTTCGCCGTCGATGACATACCTGAAAGCTTGCTCCTGCGCAGGCCGCGGTTTTATCTGTGCGCCGGCAATGAGATGATGGATGAGGTTACCAGGGACCTGTTAGCGCGCAAGGTGCCCAAGTTCGAGATATTTTCGGAGCGGTTCCGCGCGCCGGCCAGGCCGCCGACCAGTGAGTCCGTTGCGTGCGACATCCGCTTTTCCCGATCCGGCCGAACATTGCGATGGCAACCGGACTCAGGTGTGCTTTTGGACTTTGCTGAGAAGAATGGCGAGCAACTGCCTAGCGGCTGCCGCGTCGGTCAATGTGAAAGCTGTGCAGTCAGAGTCTTGCAGGGCCGTGTCCGACACCTGATCGAGGAACCGGAATTGGAGGAGGGCATGTGTCTGGCTTGCCAGGCTGTGCCGCTATCCGACCTCGTTCTTGAGGCCTGATGCCCCGCAGTGCCGGGCGCCGTTCCTCGCTGCCTGGATTCGAACTGCGGGCATCTTGCGGTCCTGTTTCCGCGCTATTCCTATTGCGCGTCCGGCAGGTTGCTCCTGGCGCCCCGAAATGCGTTTTAATTTCCAATCTGACGGAGTGGCTACGCCCACCGCCCCGAGCGCTGAGGCATCGCCACCAAAGCTGGCCATCAACAACTACTCGTCATCGATTTYGCCAAACAGCCTTTTAAGCTGTTTGGCGAACTGCTCTGCGTCGAACGGCGGGATTGCTCGTCGAGCGATGAAGATGCCAAAGATCGGGACACCGCTGAAACGTGCGGCAAGTTTTGTTTGCATCGCGCGATAATGCGTGCCGGCGGTCAGAACGTCGTCGAAGATTGCGATTGAGGTGACCGGCTTGCTATTCGCCACGGCCTCATCGATCTCATAGAAAGCAAGTAGATCTTCGACTGTGGGGCGGTCGTTCGACTCGTGAGCGGCAGGGTGTGAATGATTGTGCCTAACGATCTCCCGCACGTCGGGCGGCGGCACGCTTAGYGAGTTGGCGATCTGCGTCAGGCGGTCGTCATAGTCCGCATGACTTCGCGCCTTTGACGAGGGGACGGGCACGATAGTTCCAGTTGCCAACCAGGCCGGGTTAATCGCCTGGCGTAGGGCGATCGCGCATTTCTGGATGGCGATACCTTTGTATTTCCAGCCGCCCTTCGTGAGGCGCTCGGACGGCTTCTTCTTAAGATTGTGGATCAGTTGGTTGGTGTCGCTAAAGCGGAAGCCAAGGCCGTTGGTGTGCTCGAAGGCTGTAAACTCATATAGAAAAAGGCAGTTGTCTTCGGCCGTCAGTCTCGAATGATCGGCGCGATTGCTGTCATCGATTTGGCGAAAGAGGACCTTAGTCAAGATGGCTCCAGATGTCCTCCATTGAACGCACCCGGACCGCACCCTGCGCTTCGTAGGCGTGYGGCCACCTCAGGTCCTTCCGGAAGCAGGAGTCAAGAATGAATAGCTTGCGTTTTTGATACAAGGCCGCGCGTGCCTGCGTAAGCGTACCTGATGTATCGCTCGCCTCGACAATAATCGTCGCCTCGGTCAGCGCGCTCATGGTTACGTTGCGCTCCGGGAAGAAAAGCCGATTCTGTGGGACGGCTTGAGCCGCATATCGCAGGAATGGGATTTGCGAAATCAACAAGAATTCCTTTGCGATACGATCCTGCATATCGCGGTTCTCTTTCGGATAGTAGGTGCCGAGCGGCGTTCCGATCACGGCAATAGTGCGCCCTCCGTTGGCGATGGCGGCCTCGTGAGCGACACGGTCGATACCAGCAGCCAGGCCAGAGACAATAGTGAAWTCGTCCTTCCCATCCGGGCGCTTGCGAGCCGTCAGGTCACGCGCCAATTGCTTGGCGCGCTGTTTTCCTTCATCGGTGGCGTCTCGAGCACCGACAATGGCAATGCAGCGCGTTTCCGTCAGCTCCCATATTCCTTGAAAATAAAGCAGTTCGATGGGATATTTGGCGTCACGCAGCTTTTGCGGATAGTCGCCAGCGTGATGGATACGCACGCCAAAAGGAGCCACACCTTTCTTCACCGTCTCGGCAAACACCAGGCGAGCGCAATCGTTCGCCTCGGCCACGCTGACAAAGTCAGAAGGCAGCGCCGACGGATCACCAGCGAACTTGTCCGCTATCGTCTTAAAGGTTGCACCCTTTCGAAGCCAGAGGGCCTCGTAAGCACCTAGTTCGAGACGCGGCGAAATTGGCGAGACCGCCGGGCCGAAATTTTCTTTGCGCGCTAGATGCATTGTCGCCTCTCTCTCCTGCTCACAAAGCCTCGGCCAAATCTCAATCAGGTTCAAGAGTGTAACGTCTGATCCTCAAGGTGGCCCCTTTTGCGGCGCCATCAACTGCAGTTGTTCATGCTTTGTTCGAAAGCTAAGGTCATAGCTAGCTTGAACGCGCAACGTTTACAACGGCTCTCGTACAAGAGCAGCCGAATAAAGACCGATTTCACATCCAATACCTCCTGGCTACGGCGAGCCKGACGAGGACGAGTCCTGGTCAAGAGCGTTTCGCAGCGCCAATCGACGTRCCAAGTGTGGCGCGTTCATCCTCGCAGCCTTCTCCAGGARAGCATCACCGCCCTTTCGCTCCGCAGCTCCATTCTCGACAGCTGAAGTATGTCGTACTCGCCCACGCTCGCGGCGAGCATGCGCTGGCTACCCTATCGATCATCGAGATCTTGCAATATCGAGATCCTCCAATAAGGAGTCGGCCACGGCCTCTTCCGCGATCGCCACGCGATGGCCTTCCATTGCGGCCGTCAGCGCCCCATCCCAGCATGCCTCGACCGCTTTCCCTCCAAGTGGGTGGGTCATGTCAGATTGCGTCCGCACTGCGGCGAGGTAGTCGATGGCGCCAAAGCGCCACGGCTCGGCGCCGTGGTCGCGCATGACGAAGTTGCCGATGCGCAATCCCGGCCAGTCGAAATCGCCATGATAGCAGAGTCTCGCCCCGGCGTGCGCCAGCTGGGACAGGAGACTTCGTTGCGCGGCCGCTGGCATGCCGTCGGTGCAGACCAGGGGCGCGCAGCCGGCGCCCAGGCTATCGGCCGCGATAGCGAGCAGGTTTGGATTTTCGCAGACATGGATCTTGCGATCCGCCACATTCCATAGAGGCGGCAAGCGCAACAACGACCGCAGCGATGCATAGGCCGGCTCTCCCGGAAGCCAGCGGTCGCTTTCGGCCTCGCGCACCGGCAGGTTAAGGAACAGGGCCGGACGAGCCAGTTCGTTGACCAGAACGCCCGCCCTTGCCCAGATGTCGCGGGCCCGCTGCCCACCCCCGGCCAGTTGCGCATCGGGATCGTCTTTCGGTTCGGTCAGTGTTTCGCTGCCCTCGTCCGCAATGGGCGAGGTGCCCTGACRCCAGACTGCCAGCACAAGCGCCGCCGTCCCCCGGCCATTGTCGAGCGCATGGGCGTCGCCCAACACGTCGGCGGCGAGTTGCGAGCGCGTAATGCCCTCAGCGGGCAGACGCCGCAGTACCTCTTCGGCTCGGTGGCACAGCTGCGCTGCCGCTTCCGGATCCTGTCGGGCGAGCCGCTTGATGAGGCCGATGCCCGTCGGGGTCCGCAGCAAGCTGGCCAGGCGCGAATCGCCGCAGCCTTCGATCACGCCCGTCCAAAGCGTCTGCGTCCGCAGGCGGGCTCCGGCGAGATGAATGATGGGACCGTCGAGTTTTTCCAGAGCATCTCGCAAGGAACTGGCGATACCAGCGTGTTGCAAAGCGGCATCGACGGCGTGAACGTCGATGCGCAAGGATTTCGAGTGGCGCGGCGCGCGCCCGAGCAGGCCGGCCAGCGCCGCGTGTTCCTCGACGCCGAGTTCGTCAATGCGAATGTGATCAATGGTCTCGAGTGGAGCGCGCTCGAAGCGTTGGCGCAATCGCCTGCGCAACGAAGCGAGATGATCGCCGCCGAGCAGGCGTTGAAGGGGGACGTCGGGCTGGCCGCTCATGCCGGCGCAAATCGCCGATCGGGATCGGCCTGAAGCGTCTTGTCTCTGCCGTCCCAGGTCCACCGCGAGACGAATACGGCATCGATCCCTTCGCGTCGCTGCAATTGACATATGGCGACGCCGGGCAGCTCGGCATAACATGCCCACTCGCGCTCGCTGGTGATGACAAAGTCGAGGTCGAACTCGCGGATCAGTCCCATGCAGTGCGCACGCGCGGTGTCGTCGATGCCGGCAAACGCTTCGTCGAGCAGCATCAGCCGTGGGGCGAGCGCACAGCTGCCCTGACTGTAGAAGCTGGCGACCGCGGCGAACAGCGGCACCGTGAGGCCGAGCGCCCGCTCGCCGCTCGACGCGGGGCCGGAAAGCTTGCCCCAATGCCCCTCCTGCCAGCGTTCGACGCGGAAGCGATGCCAGTGGCGATAGTCGAGTGCGCGGGCGAGCTGATCGAGCAGGGTGCCGCCGGCATCTCTTGCGTCGATCGAATCGGCGCGCTCCCGCTCGGCGGAGATGCGTTGCTGCAGCATGGCGCCCACGACGCTGCGGTCGTCCACCGACCAGAGATCGGAGCTGGTGTTGAGCAGGCGCTTGCGCGCCAGGTCCAGACCAATGGGGGCGCCTTCCTCCTCGGCCAGCGGCTGCCATACTAGGCGGTAGCGCACGCCTGTGGAGGTGGGACGCTTGTGCAGTTCCCGGTTAATGGCGTCGACCTGCCGTTCGGCGGCCTGCAGAAGGCGCTGGATTTCCGACGCGATCTCGGCCTGCAGATGGTTCTCTAAAACGGCCCGCTCATTGGCAGTGAGCAGTTCGCTGCGCTGGGCAATCTCTTCGGCTAGCCGCATGGCGAGGCGGTCCGGCCGTTCGCGCCGATTCTGATAGATGATGTTCACGCTGAAGCCCCAGTCGTTCTGGTCGGCCTGGACCTGGTGGCCGAGCGCGCCAAGTGCGCGCTGCAATTCGGTGAGTTCTTCCGATATCTGGCGCTGTACGCGTGCCCATGCCTCGTCGTCGTCCTTGAGACCGGACAGTCCCTGTTCCGCCCGCCGAGCCAGCGTCAGGGCGGGGTCGATTGTCCACAGGCCATCCATGTCGGGCAGATCGATATCCGGCAGCGCGGCTGACAATAGACCGGTGTCCGCGAATTGCTGAAGTTTCAATATTGCCTGGGCGCGGGCTTCGCCGCGCTGCAGAAGATTGACGTTTGCCGTCTCGACCTGCTGGCTAGCGACTGCTCGCGCCTCGCCCTTGTCGCGCAGCACCTCGTTGGCTAACTTCGACGCGGTTTCGCCCGATTCGACCGCAATACGGGCATCGGACAACTGCCGCTGCAATTCCTCGACTTTGGTGCCAACCGTGTCCCGCAACACGTCGAACCGGGCGAACGCGTCTTCTGCTTCAATGCGGGCAGCCGCGAGGTCCTCTTCACGCTGCCGCATGTCGCCGCGCGCCTCGTCCTCGCGGATCCGCTGGCGCTGCCATTCCGGCATAGCCAGACGCAGCTCGTGGACGGCTTGCTCGAGCCGGACCTGCGCATCGCGATAGTGCTGCAGCGCTGTCTCGAGAATGCGCAATGCGTCGGGCGATTCCGGCAGGCGCAGGTCCGCGGCGTCAGCCGCGAGCTGTTCACGAACGGCCTTGAGCGCCTTTTCGGCAACGACGCACTGAATGTCGGCATCAGCGAGCCGTTCGCCGGCAAGCCGGGCTTGGCGGGTCGAGGCGGCGGCCGCCAGGTGAACGCTGCGCAGTGCCTCGTCGGCGGGCGCCCGGCGCAATTCTTCATCGGCCTGTTCACGATCCAGCGCGAGCTGTGCGGCCATGGCTTGCGCGGCGGCCAGTTCGGCTGAAAGCTCCGCGAGGCGCTCCGAAATCTCGGCCAGCCGACGCGTGCGGGCTGTGGCGCGGGCGACATGTCYGATAAAGACCGCCACCGGCTTGCCCCAGGCGCCGCATAGGCTGCCGAGGCGAAAACGGCCGTCCGGAGCAATCCAGGCCTCGCTGTCGACGGGATCGTCATCCGCGCAGGCGATGCTGGACAGCACTCGCCCGACGACGTCATCCGGCATATCGCAGCCGGCCGGCACGGTGACATGCAGCCAGTCGGCAAGTGACTGTGAGCGGTTTTGCCGCTCAAGCACTTGCACGTCGAGCAGCGGCCTGYCGTCGTCGCCAGCCTGAAGGCGGCCGTCCGGCGATATCCAGGCATCGAGCAGCCCGGCGGCTTCGAGCGCCGCTTCGAGACCCGCGCGCTGCGTGGCCGTCGTCTTATCGCGAAAGTCCACCACCTGCCACAATGGCGCACCCTGACGGTTTTCCCGAACGGATGTACCGCGCGTRTAGGGCAGGGGCGGCGCGATATCTGCACCAGCCTCCAAACGCTCGCCTTCTTCGCTAAGCCTTTCGTTTTCGCTCGCCAGTGCCTGACACTGGTTATCGATCTCCACGCGACGCTGTGTGAGCGCATGGCTGGCATGTTGATGCGCCGATTGCAGGAGGTGCCGGGCAGGATCATCGCCCTGCAACGCTACCGCCCATTCCGCTAGGGCAGCCAGGGCCGAGAACCTGTCGTCGGGGTCGACATGCAATTGCTTCAACCCGATGAAATGGCCATCCCAACTTTCCACCAGGCTCCGGCCTTCTCGTTCGACCTCGGCATCGGCTTGTGTGCGGCGCCCGGCGGCTTCTTCGGCCTCGAGTCGCCGTTCGTCCTGAATTTCACACCGGCGCGCATAGATCGCCTCGGCCTGTGCGACTTCGGCCTGGCGGCGGCGCAGCACGCCAATCTGCTCGCGCCGGCTGTCAACAAGGCTGCGAAGTCCGGCGCATGCCTTGTCGAAGGCCTGCCGCGTCAGTTCGACCAGTTCGGGCGCTTGGGATACGGCAAGCGGGCTTTCGCCATCCTGGGCGGCAATGCCGCTCGCATCTGCGTGGGCCGCGCTTTGCCGGCGCAGATCAGTCAAAACACTTTCCGCCTGTTCCATGCGCCGGGCCGCGCGTTCCGTTTCCTCGGTGCTGAGCCCTAGTCGCCGGGTCGCCTCCTCGAGCGCCTCGGCTGCCTTGCGCATTGCTTGCCGGCGCGCCGCAGCCTCCTTCTGCGCGCCTTCAAGGCGGTTGGCATCCTGCATCGTGGGGTCGGAGCGTAATGTATCGAGCCGCGCGCGCCCGCGCGCGAGATCGATCTCGGCATCCTGGTGGGCGGTTCGGGCAAGCGCTTCCTGCGCTCGTGCTTCATCGAAACGGGCCTGGGCTTCACCGCGCGCGCGGCTGGCATTGTCGAACTCCGTCTGCGCCTGGCGCAGCAACCGCGCCTGTCGGCGGGTCTGCGTGCCGGCATAGGCGCGATAGCGCTCTTCGAAGCGGCCGACAGCCCTGGCCAGCGCTTGATACTCCTCGAGCTGACGGCGGTCCTCCTCCAACTGGCCCAGCGCCTCGGCGACATCGCCGAGCAGTTCGGGCGCGAGCGGCGGCAGAGCCTCGGTCAAGGCGTTCGAAAGGGCGGTTTCGTCTGGCTTTCTGGAGAGTTGCGGCTGGCGAAGCTGGATCAGCGTATCCATCAACGCGTCGTAGCGCCTGGTGCCCAGATGGAAAAGGCGCTCGTCGACGGCACGGCGGTAACTGGCGGCGGTGTCGAACAGCTGGCCGCGACCTTCGAGGGTATCGCGCAGACGTTCCCTGGTCAGCACCACCCGTTGGGCGCTCGTCAGCCACAAATCCTGGCTGATGCGCGGCRCATCGTCCGCGTCCTCGATCAGGAAGAACCAGCTGTCGACCTGCGGACGGGCAGCCGTCGCTGACAGGCCGACRCCGAGCGACAGATAGCGCGGCGCACCGTCTTCGGCGATGCGGCCGAACTCGATCCACGCATAGCCGATGCGCCGGTCGTAGCTGTTCATCAGCAGGTTCCAAGCCATCTTCTTGCCACCGTCCCCGTCGGGCTCGATGCGCGAGGGCTTGAGCTGCGCATCGAGAAGCAGCGGCAGCGTCAGCGACAGCACTTTGGACTTACCGGTGCCGTTGTTGCCGCGCAGCAGCAGATGGCCGTCGCGGAACCAGAATTCCTCGCTGTCGTAGTGAAACAGCTCCACCAGGCCGAGGCGCAGGGGCTGCCAGCGTTCCCGTGTCGGCACCGGCAAAACGGCCTTCCCCGGCTGCGCGGCGATCAGGACAAGGCGGTCGTTCATGTCAATCGGAAGAGGGGACCGACGGCAACGGCCGGCACGTCGCGGGTTTCGCGGATTTGYGCCTCGCCCAACGCGAAGCGGGCGAGCGCAGGGAGCGGATAGACGGTGCCGTCTTTCAACAATGCGAGCTGTAGCTTTTCCAGTCGTTCGATTGCGATGGCGGCGAGCTCGCGTTCGGCGCCTGGCTCGCGTGCCGACTTGCGCCAGTAGCGACCGTAGCGTGTTCTGGCTTCGCGCAGGAAATCGGCAATATCGTGTTCGCGGAAGCCCCGGACGGGTTCCGGCGCTAGCTCGGCGCCATTCGATTTTCGCTGCCGTTGGCCTGCGGCCAGATGCTCGGCGACAAGCAACGTCACATGCGCGTCCGTGCCTTCGGCGGGCATGGCAACGTCGGTCAAAAATCCCGTCTCATCGACCAGCGCCAGCCCCTCGGCGCGCTGCTCGGCAACGAGGCCGGCGGCGTCGCCGAGGCGGGCGGCCATGGTTCCGCGCTGATTGAGGAAATAGGCTCGGACTTCTGGATCCAACGTCTCGATATAGACTACCGGATCGTCGAGAAGTCGGCGCGCGAGCTGGTGGCGCAGAGCCGTGCGGCGGCCTTCGTCGCTGTCCGCTACATGCCCGTCCACCAGCGCACGCAGCCGTTCCTCGAGCGTAGCCGGGGCCTCTTGCGGCATCCACGTCGACGGGCCGCGCACGGCTGCAAGCATACCGGCGAGCATACGGCGCTGCACGTCATAGAGCGCATCGGCCTGCTCGCCTCGGGCTTGTACGAATGTTTCCTCGTCGCCGGCCACACGATGAAGCACTCCCAGCCCCAGCAGGGTGCGGCATACCCATACGAGTTCGCGCCGCTCATGCTGGGCCTCGAGCGTGAAGGTGAAGTCGAGCCCCGGCTCGGCGGCGAGCTCCAGCAGCCTCTCGCCCAGCAGGCGCAGCGTGATTTGCGGGTCGGCGCGCTCAAGCGCAGCGCAGGCAAGGCACAGTAGCACGTAGCGGCGACGATCATAGCCGGGCAGGCCGCGCGTGGCGTCGCTCACAGTTCCGGGATGCTTGAAGAGGCGCGCGCCCTCGCGCTCGACCTGCAGCGTCCAGCCCGTCTCGCGCGAAAACCATTCCCGCAAAGCTTCGGCCTGACGGCGCACGGCGGCGAAATCCTCATGTGCCGGGCTCATCAACGGCGTCATCAGCAGCGCGCGCAGRCAGGCACGAAACTCCTCGCGCTGGAAACGCTGCTGCTGCAGACTGATGCTGCGGACATCCCCACGATTGTCGCGAACCGCTTTCACAAGGCGCCTCGCAGGGGCGTGATGGTGATAATGTGGTCGCGCCCGGYGAACACGCCTCGCGGCGTATCGATGCGGGCATAGCTGTCGGCCGCAAGCGGCTTCAGGTGAATGTGTAGCAAGCCGTCTCCGGTCTGCCGTTCCACGGCCATCTCCGGCCCGGCCTGTTCRCTCAGCGCTTCTCCGAGTAGCCCCAAGAAAAGGCCAAAGGAAGGAGTGTCGAGTTCACCCAACTCGGAAAGGCGCGCCGTTTGGCCGGTGGCGAGGCGCTTGCGTGCCGCCTCGACCTGCAGCGATTCCTCCGCGATCTGAAGCGCCAGGAAAGCGCGATCCTCGGCGCGGTCGCGCACCCGCGGCAACGGTCCGCGCGGCGCGGCCTCCCCGTATTCGCGCAAGCGCGGATGGATTCTGAGCGGCTTGGCGTCAGCCCAAGAGGTACTGGCCGGAAGTGCAGCGTCGGCATCGGCGTTCAGCGAGAAATGCCGTGCCGGATTGAGCGCGAAGGCGGCGCGCGCGAGACGGTGCGCCTCGCCATCATTGGTGCAAGCGGCGAACCAGCCAGCGAGCATGCGGAAGTCGGCCGAGCGATCGCTGCGGCCGCTGCGCCGCTCATTGAGGGCAGCAATCGCCGCCAGCAGTTGCGGGATTGCCGAGCGCGCTCGCGCTCGCAGCAATTCGGCTTGCGGCAGCTCGTGGCCAGTGCTGAGAAACCAGCCGCGTAGTCCTTTCCAGCGTTCCCGCCAGCCTTGCAGGTAAAGGTCTTGCGCATTGGCCTGATCCTGCGCACTGCCAGGAGCGGCGTCGCGCGATTCGCGCTCTGCCACCTGACCCAACAGGGCGTCCACCCTTGGCTCCAAGGCGAGGATGAGGCGGGCGATGGTGTCGGAGYGGCGCACCAGATCGCCCATGAAGCGCTCCAGGTAATCGATCAGCCGCTTCTTGCAGTTTGCGACCGCGCTCGCCTCAGCTTGCTGCAACTCGATGCTGCGGGCGACGCCGGCCATGAATGCCTGCGCGTTTTCGGCCAAACCCTCGAACACGCGTACCAGATCCCGCAGCGTCTCATGGATCTTGGCCACGTCCGGCTCGGATTCGGCGGCCAGGGCTTCAAGCGCCAACAGCCGGCTCGCTATGTCTTCGAGCGCCACCGTCTGCAATTCGGCACGTCGCTGCAACGTCTCCACGAAGACCGCCAATGCCGATTCCACCGCCTCGCCGCCCTGCGACAGACGGTAGAGAAACCGCGCGCGATAAAAATCGCTGAGACTGGACACGCGCGCGGTGTCCGGGTGCGATTCCAGATTGCCCCATTCCGCCAACTGGGCCAGGGCGGCGTTTATTTCCTCGATGCGTGGCGATCCGTTSGGCCATCGGCCTTCCGCGAGCACCTCGTCTGGTCTCAATTGAAGGCGATATTGCCGTTTCGCTGCGGCGAAGACGTCCATGATGCAGCGGTAGAGCGTAGCTTTGTCTGCATTCAGGTGCCGGAACAGCTCGGCTGAGTCGCTCGCAAATTGCATGGAGATCGCTGCCTCTAAGCTACCATGAGTGTTTTTGCTTTGTTCTGGATGATCGTCAAGCACCACGACGTTTTTTCCACACATGGACAAAGTCCTTGTCTGGGCGGCGCGCCAGCAGCTCCGGTCGGCGCACCCAAAAAGTATGTCCCTGAAATTGACGAGGTCGGTGTCTGGCAGGTCGACCTCAGGGGGCGATGCCTGGATCTGAACGCACCCGTCCCCAAAAAGACGCTGATGAAGCCCGGCGCATGGTAGTCGCCCGTGGCCAGCAATTCCGCAAACGAGCGAGTGACGGCGTTGACGGCGGCGATCGACATCGGCCACGGCTTATCCATGATGCCAGATAGTCATAGCCTTCGATCAGGACGTCCTCTGGATGGTACAGGCGATGGGACGGCCGACATACTTGGCCGACATCCCTTTCGGGCGATCCGCGGCCCGTATATGCGTCACGTCGAAGTCACGGAGCAGTTTTTGAAATTGAAGTTCGCTCCCCCGGGAGACCCGGTAATCTCGACACCGTATTGAATGCTGCCGACATTTATGTCGCCAAAGTAACCCTTAGATTTGAGCCATTCCAGGACAGCCTTGATGTCCACAGTCCCGCTGTCGGTCTTCGACGTGCGTACCAGCGAGATTACCCTTTGGCCATTGGAGCCTTCAAACACATTCCAATTCGCCCCGCCTACATTGACATTGCTGAAGACCGGGATCGCCGCACCGGAAGGGTCATATTGACTTGAGATCGGCTTAACGTTGCCGCTGCCGTCTGGATTTCCGGTGTGGTTTGTCCAGAGCATTATCTCATTTTGATGTGAGCTGTCCCAGATGTCGTAGGCGGTGTCCCAGGCGCCGCCAGAAGGAACATCCTGGTTGAAGCTCCCAGTCAGAGTTTTAATTGAACTGAGCGATTTCCCGACATTGAAAGCCTGGTGGGGATAGCTCTTGATACCTCCAGTATCAGGCTGGTTCGACCAAACGCTCCACTGGTTGTCTGCATACACCGAAATTGTCTGAGGGCCAGCGCCCTTTCCCCCCCAGATATCATTGTTCCAGGAATAGCCGCCATGTGAAAAGTCTTCGTATGGAGCGCTCGACCTCCAGATCGGAGCGTTTGCCGACACAAGTGCGAGAGTCGGTGACCTGGCTTGGTTCAAAGCTTGCTTAAATAGATCATCATCTTGTCTGTCGATGTACCTCGCCGGGGAGGGCAGAGATCCGATGCCGTTTATCCGAGTGGAATCCATGAAGCTCTCCTTCTGTTACAGGAACAACGATCTCGTACCGATCCGTCTGGCGAGTACCTGGGTTCTTCACCAGTTGAGACATTCGCATCTGGAGACCAAGTTCGAATGCTAGGGAGCTTAACTTTCGAGAAGCTGACGAGTCTTCTGCCGAACCGTCCCCCAGCATTTGGCTCAGTGGTATGCTATGCTCATCAGAGAACGGCACGACGCGGTCGTTCAACAGCTTTCCCGCCGCGATCGGCTATGCGTCGGCGCCGGCCAGGAGGCCCGCCGGACGCACTTTTTCATCCTCCACCTCTGCTGAGGTGTGTGCACGCATGAAAAGGGATTGGCCAGGGGGCTGATTTCTGTCCCTCAATGTATATGGAAGCAGTTCCTCAGCAGGAGCGTATTGCCCATGTACGCCGCACCGGAACGCGAGACGCCGTTCAGACAGGTGGAGAGCAGGGCCAGAATTCCCCAGCGACGCATACTGAAACGTGCTCCCGCCCGCAAGGCAGGCATGCAATTGCGATCCCGAACAGCTCACGCTTCGAGCAGGCTCTCATCTGCTGTGCAGTTCGTMTGGCGGCCTTCGAAGATCGAATTTGCCACCGCGAAAACACCGCAGCGGTGGTACTATGCCAGGACCTGCCCGCCATTTTTGCACGCGTACAATCGCGGAGTGTTCTCCAGGCCGCACCATTTGTCCTCGTCCTCGTTCAGTCCGTCGATCCCTCCCGATCGCCAAGTCAGTGCATTTCCTCTGGAGAACTGTTTTCTGTTGGTCACTTGTCACGGCGTCAGCGCTTGAACGCTAGGCCCGGCTTTCTATCGCGCCGAGCTGCACGAAACTCATTGCCGGTCGTCCAGCCTCGTGAGTGTCATTCTACCAGCCGGTGACCGCGAGGATTGTGACAAGCGGACCAAAAATACCCAACCGAGGGCTAAAGACTTTCCGCAGCCTGCCAGAAAAAGGCATGAAGACCCTTGCCCGAAAAGGAACTGGACCAAGAAACATCGACTCTATCGCGCCAGGCCCCGATGTTGCTTCGGAGCGGGTCCTGCGGCCGGGATTGCGGCAAAGCCTGAAAGGGACGAGGTGCGTTCCGTTTTCCAGGCTTTGCGGGAAACAGCCTCGATTTCGTCCGCCGCAACGGCGGTCTCGCCGGACCGGTGCTGTGGGCGCCAGTGCGGGCTCGGACGATGCCTGATCTCCGGGCTTCCGGCAGAGACGGATCTTGAGGCTGACCCATGGGACCGTCGGCTGGCCGGACTAGCGCGACGAACGCTCCTACGACTACAGTCTTCATCTGACGCGGCGCGGCCGGGCCTGGGAGTTCCTGCGGCGCAACTCGGCCTTCCAAGATGACCTCGCCCCGCGCCTTGCCGCAGGTCAGGCAACTGCAAGCCGGCCAAGCGCTCGACGTTATCGCCTCGGCCGCCGACCTCGCGGTGGGCGCTTGTGTTTCGCCAGCTCTCTGTACCGGGATGCGGCGGTGTTCTGGTGTCCGCGCCGGTGCCCGCATGTCTTGCCGGTCATTGCCGAACCGCTGCCGGCACCGCCGGCGATGCCGGCCTTCGATCCGGCCAGGCTGCCATGCCGCGCGAGCATGTTGAGGCTTGCCGACAGCTCAGCACCTTTTGCTGCAATATGCCGGCCGGCAGCTGCAGCTTGCCGTTTCAGGTGCGGACCTTGTCGGTCCCGTCCTGCTGCGCACCGAGGAGATCTGGCCCGCCGGGCAGGCGAAGCGCCGCCTTTAGCCCCTCGAATGCCTCGAAAGTTTGCTTACGCAGGTCGGCTTGCCGCCGAGACTGTTCCCGCCCGAAGCGGCGRCCGGCGCCTGCGCTTAGTGATGCGTGCGCTTGACGGCTCGCTTACGCAGACCTTCTACTGCGACATTGCCGCGGCACTGCTCGGCGAGCCGCAGGTGCGCGCCGACTGGGGTCGCCCCCGCCGATCATCTGCGCGACCGCATCCGCCGCACCGTTCGCCGCGGTCATGTCTTCATGTACGGCGGCTATGCCGACTTCCTCGGCTAGAGCACGTCCGATTTAATCGGGGTCATATCCAGCGGCCCTGAAGTAGTTGGCGCATTCTGCGGGCGTGAAAAGATCGACAACGGCGCCGACTGTGTTCCACAGGGCGGCGATGGTCCGCTCGGCCTTGGCGCGCAACAGCGCCTTGAGCTTGGCGAAGGCGTTCTCGATGGGGTTGAAGTCGGGGCTGTAGGGCGGGAGGAACATCAGCCTCGCACCGGCGGTCTCAATTGCGTGCCGCACGCCAGCGGCTTTGTGGGCGGGCAAGTTGTCCATGATGACGACGTCACCGGGCGACAATGTCGGGACCAGCACCTGCTCGACATAGGCAAGGAACAAGTTGCCGTTCATGGCACCGTCGTAGACGAATGGCGCGGTCATGCCGATCAGCCGCAGCGCGCCCGTGAAGGTGGTGGTCTTCCAATGACCATGCGGCACGCCGGCCCGGCAGCGTTCGCCGCACAGTGCTCGTCCGCGCAGACGCGCCATCTTGGTCGAGAGGCCGGTCTCGTCGATGAAGACGAGCTTCGCTGGGTCGARATCGAGCTGGCCGTCGAACCAGGCGCGCCGGCGTCTCAGGATATCGGGACGATCCTGCTCCAGTGCATGTGCGGACTTTTATGGAATGGCCCGCCCTCCTTTGAGGCATCGCGCTAGGATGCCGGTGTTTGGAAACGGAGAAGGACGAGCCATGACGATCATGATGCTGGGAATTGACCTTGGCAAGAACAGCTGCAGCGTTGCGGAACTAGACACGACCGGGAAAGTGGTACTTCGCCGCCGCATGCAGCCGAAGACGATTGTGAGCTTCGCCTCGAAGCTGGCGCCTTGCACGATTGCGATGGAAGCATGCTGTGGTGCGCATCATCTGGGGCGRCTTTTGGCCGAACAGGGGCACGAGGTCCGACTGATGTCGCCGGAATATGTGCGTCCCTATGTCAAGTTATGCTCACCTCGCCATAACTTCACTAATCACGAGGTCCCCATAATGCGGAGGAGTGCTGCCTGATCGGTGGATTTTCGCCGTTTTCGGATCGGCTTGCTTTGCATTATTTCAGAGCGTGTCGAGCCAGGCGAGCACGCTGGCATCGCGCTTCCAGGATGGCTGGCCGCCGGGTATGGCTGGAACGGTGACCTTTTCCAGGGCTTTCCGCTTCGTTTCCAGATTGGCCCTGGCATAGTGGTTGGTCGTGTCKAGGCTGACATGACCGAGCAACCAGGTGATCATTTCCGGCGTGTAATGGCCATCGCCTCGCTCGTGCCAGAACAGGCCGGAGCGCGTGTCCTGTGATCCACCGGCACGCCGCCGCGCATCGATGTAGGCCCGAAGCTCGACTACAACGCTGTCGGGTAACGGCAGGATCCGGGTCTTGAAGAACTTGGTCTGCCGGATGGTTATCGTACCGTCCTGCAGGTCAACGTCACCAAGATCGAGACGGGCAAGTTCGCCACGCCGCAAGCCTGCGCAATAGGCCAGCAGCAGCATCGTGTACATGCTCAGCGGCCGAAGCGGCACCCGTGGAGACGGATAGGTGCGGRCAACCTCGAGCATCCGCCGCACGTCGGCAGGCGAGTAGATATGAGGCTTTCGCCATTGCTTGGCGGCCTCCTTCCTCGGTCTCGGGTCCRGTCGCCTCACAGGTATCGACGGGTCGCGGTGACGAAGGATTTTCGTAAAGACGCGCTTCATGCGACCCGGGCCCGACGATATCGGGCTCGGCACAATAAAGTGACGCATCATTCTCCACCTGCATCTCCTGCCGGTTCACTACTGCGCAGCACCTCGAACGATGTCGTCGCTGCTTTTGCTGACGTCGTCGGGCGGGCGACGACATCGGTCATGCCCACGCCRTGCTGTCGGCGCTGCGACTGTCGGCTGTCGCCGTTCGTTCGCACCGGCTTCGTGCGTCGCCGGGGGCCTCGTTATGCCCGTGAAGCTGACTACGCAGACGGAGAGCCCGCATCATGACCATCAGCCCCGAACTGGAAGCGCAGATCCTGCGCCTGTATCACGCCGAGAAGTGGCGCTGCGGCACCATCGCCAGGCAATTGCATGTCCATCACACGACGGTGCATCGCGTTCTGGCCCGGGCGGGATTGCCCCGGTCCGCTGCAGAGAGCCTCAATCATTGAACCGTATCTGCCATTCATTGAGCAGACGCTGGAAAAGTTCCCCTCGCTGACCGCCAGCCGCCTTTATGCGATGGTGCGCGAGCGCGGCTACCGGGGCTTGCCGACGCACTTTCGGCACCTGGTTGCCCTGCACCATCCACGCAAGCCGGCCGAGGCGTTCCTTCGGCTACGCACATTGCCGGGCGAGCAGGGACAGGTCGACTGGGCCCACTTCGGTCACATCGAGATCGGCAACGCCCGCCGGCCGCTGATGGCGTTCGTGATGGTGCTTTCCTACTCACGCGACATCTACCTGCGCTTCTTCCTCGACGCGCGCATGGAAAACTTCCTGCGCGGCCACGTCGGCGCGTTCAACACATGGTGCGGGCTRCCCAGGGTCCTGCTCAATGACAATCTCAAGAGTGCGGTGCTCGAGCGCCAGGGCGATGCGATCCGCTTCCATCCGACGCTGCTTGCCTTCGCCGGCTTCTATCGGTTCGAGCCACGTCCTGTCGCGGTTGCCCKGGGCAACGAAAAAGGCCGCGTCGAGCGCGCCATACGGCATATAAGGGAAGCATTCTTCATCGCCCGCAAGTTCACCGATCTCGACGATCTGAATGCCCAAGCCGAATAAGTGGTGCCGCAACCAGGYAGCCGACCGGCCATGCCCCGAGGACCGGACGATAACGGTCCGCCAGGCGTTTGCGCAAGAGCAGCCGCTGCTTATGCCGCTGCCCGCCAACCCATACCCCGTCGAGGAGCAGGTCGCCGCCAGGGTCGGCAAAACGCCCTATGTGCGCTTCGACCTCAACGATTACTCGGTACCGCATGCTCATGTCCGGCGCACGCTCAGCGTGCGCGCCGATCTCGGCCTGGTCCGCGTCTCGACGGCRCAAAGATGATCGCCAGTCACCGTCGCARCTATGATCGTGACCAGCAGATCGAGGACCCTCAGCACCTCAAGGCTCTCGTCGCAATCAAGCGCGAGGCGCGCCAGCATCGCGGCCTCAACAGCCTGGCGCGCGCCGTGCCGGCTTGCCAGACGCTGATGATCCGGGCCGCCGAGCGTGGCGCCAATATCGGTGCGATCACAACCGCGATGCTGAAACTGCTTGACCTGTACGGCGCGCAGGAACTGCAGGCCGCCGTCGAGCAAGCTTTGCATGYCGGCGCCTCCCATTCCAGGTCGGTTCGCGAGGTACTGGAACGCCGCCGGGTCGCCCGTGGTGCTCCGCCGCCGGTCGAAACGAGCCTGCCCGAACACGTGCGGCGCAAGGATACGACGGTACGGCCGCATCGCCTCGACAGCTACGACCAACTGACCCTTGGAGGCAAAGATGATGAATAATCCCGATATCCTGCTCAACCGGGCCAAGGCGTTGCGCCTCAATGGCCTGATCCCATTGGGACGAAATCGCTGGYGCGGACTGGCTGGCCGCCGTCCTTCAATGGGAAGAAGAGGAGCGCTCCGACCRGTCGATGCGGCGACGCATGCGTGCCGCCAGGCTCGGCCACTTCAAGCAACTGTCCGATTATGACTGGCACTGGCCGTGCCGCATCGACCGCGCCGCCGTCGAGGATCTGATGACCCTGTCCTTCATGAACGATGCCGCCAACATCGTCTTTATCGGTCCCAACGGCGTCGGGAAATCGACACTTGCTCGTAATGTCGCCCAGCAGGCGCTCATCTGCGGTCACACCGTCCTCTTCCGAACCGCCAGCGAGATGCTCGGCGAACTCGCCGCCCTCGACAGCGACGCAGCCTTGCGCCGACGGCTTCACCACTACGCCGCCGCCGACGTTCTTGCGATCGACGAGGTCGGGTATCTGTCCTACTCGAACCGTCATGCGGACCCTGCTGTTCGAGCTCATCAGCCGGCGCTACGAAAAACGCTCCACCATCATCACCACCAACAGACCCTTCGCTGATTGGTCGGAGGTCTTTCCCAATGCCGCCTGTGTCGTCAGCCTCGTCGACCGCCTCATGCACCGATCCGAGGTGATCTCCATCGAAGGCGATTCCTACCGCTTCAAGGAAGCGGCCGAGCGATCAAAGGCACAGCGCGAAAAACGCACCAGCCGCTCCTCCGGCGAAAAGGTGCCCGCGGCATGAAACCAGATCCTCAACCGTCCGGCCTCAGTCGTGGAGTCGACTTCCTCATCAATCCCGAATGGACACCCGAACAGGCGCTCGCTGTCTTCGAGTTCCTCAACGATCTCGCCGACAGCATCTGGTCGCACTGCTGCGTCAAACTCCAGGAACTTATCCAGGAGCAGCAACGAACACCGACCGAACACAGCGATATCGAAAACGCCCCGTCCTCGTTCTGAGGCACACATCCTCGACACCCGGCGGCCTGCAAAGGCCGCCTTTTTGTTGCCTCCACAAGCACCAAACTCTTGTCGTCGTTTAGCCGCGCTTTTGAAACGCCATCAACACCCAGTCAATATAACCGGGATGTGCGTCTTTGATGCAAACCTCCCAGTCGTCGATGGCCACCTTCGAGGTTGCGCGGTGCGAACATGGACCTTGGCGGATCGCATTTATTCGACGCCGGCCGTAGACATATGCGCCAGCATAGGCTGGGTTGTGCAAAATATAGTGGACGCGGGCGATGGTGGCGTCTCGCAAGCCGGGAGCAAAATGGATGAGGCAACGCTTGAATCTCAGGGAGYATCGTTACGTCAGGCAATACGCCGTCTCAGCCAGATTATCGCGCTAGTGAGCCGTTGCGGATCAGTGCGCGGGCAATGGCGGTCGCCAAATGCGACTTGCCGGTTCCGGTGCGCCGATGAGCACGGCGTGGCGCTGGTCGGCGACGAAGGTGCCGTTGGCAAGGTCCCGGACCAGTACCTCGTTGACCGGCGTGCCGAAGGTCGAACTCATCGATGTCCTTGGCGATCGGCAGCTTGGCGACCGTGAGCTGGTATTTGATGGAGTGGGCCTGCTTCTCGATCTCGGCCGACTGCAGATCGCCGAGAAACAGGCCCGCCTCAAATCGGCCAAAGCCCACCGTCAAAGGGTCGTGATCCCTATGCCGAGCCATCAGGAGAAAATGCGCTGTTTCTGCTCTACTCGCGATCGGCTCAGCAGGAAAGAACAGCAAGCAAATCTACTACCAACTTGGGTAGGTGCCTCAGCAATATTCCTTATTAGAATTACGGCCCATTCCCCCCCCCCGAGTGACGACTAGATGGTGGCTTGTGATAGATCTTGGAATCCGCGTTGATCGCTTCAGCAGTGCTCGAACTGGTGCTGGCCATCGGATCGCCGCCGCGTGGGCCGCTGCCGCGACCTACGCCAGGTCATGCGTCGGAAGGCCAAAACACATTGCGGCTGCATATCCCAGCTCGGATCGATCTCTATCACCTGATAAATACCCGCAAAGAGCACCTGATGAGTTATGCTTATCGGCAAACATGAACATGCTATTGTATTGCACCCTACGCCAGCAAAAGAGTGGGCGGAGTATTTTGAATCGAAAGTACTCGAGTTKCCTATTGAGGAGACGGCATGACCAAATCTCCCTACATCCTTTACGCTAGCGAGCCGGACCTCGATGCCCTTGAGTTCTGTCGAGTGTTGGAGGAATCCGGTTTTGGCGGAGCCCATGGCGAGCTGCGGCTGAAGGCGATGCTTAACCATGCCGATCYGGTGCTATCCGCGCGGCTCGACCGGCCCGATCGGAAGCTGATCGGCGTCCTCCGCGGCCTCACCGACTTCTCCTGGGTCTRCTATATCTCAGAGCTCGTCGTCTCGAAATCGGCGCAAGGGCTTGGCGTCGGTAGGGGCCTGGTTGACGATGCTCGCCGGCAGCTCGGACCTAACGTTGCGATAGCGTTGATCTCCGAACCCGGCGCTGTAGGCTTCTATGAAAGGATCGGCATGATGCGCATTCCAGCCGCGTTCTGGTTCTCGCGCGTGTCCTAGTACTACAGTTGCGGACGAACTTGATAGGCCTCTCCCGCGGCGCGAAGAACAGCGGCACTAGGCAATCCGCCGTCCCGACCCCTGCGCCTTCGTCCAGCTCTTCGCGTAGCGGCGGACTGCGTCATAGCCACCCTCGTAACCGAGGCTGCAAAGCTCGTCGTGAATCCGGATCAGTGTCAGTTGCTCCCGCGCCGCCTTGCCACGGTTGCCATTCAAAAACCCGTCAAGCTGATCCTGCCACGGACCGATCTTCGGTTTGGGCTGCCGTCCGCATTCGTAGGAAACGACGCTTCGCCTTCCTTTGGCTACTCGTTGGGATTACACTACCTCCCCGACTGTGTCTGGTGGTAGTTGGGCGCAAGCCCGTCCAAGAAGAGCATGCAGCGGGTCAAGGCGAAAGTCAGCGAACTCCTTAGGCCGGGAAACAAAGGCGTGGCCGGAGGTGCGCGCTCAACTAAACCGGGCTCTGCTCGGTCGGTCGACGCATTTCTGCCCCGGGCACCCGAGCTGCGAAGCCGTTGACCGACAAGTCTATGACCGCGTCAGCAACTTCCT
The DNA here is from genome assembly GCF_001854815.1 of Mesorhizobium sp. LCM 4576. NCBI lineage: Bacteria > Pseudomonadati > Pseudomonadota > Alphaproteobacteria > Hyphomicrobiales > Phyllobacteriaceae > Mesorhizobium > Mesorhizobium sp. LCM 4576. The sequence goes on along the minus strand of NZ_MDDT01000041.1, from coordinate 33,019 downwards.
GCGCAAGCGGCACAAGCTGCAAAGACGTGGCCGAGCCAAATCTCCCGAGAGAGCGTCTCCAAGAAACTGGGTGTGCTGCGTCTTCGTCGCGGGTAGGGAGCGCCCGCCCCGTGGGCCCYACAACGAAGTCCGGTCGGAAAGCCGGATACGGTAGCTCCGCACGCCCGGTTTGATAAATGGGGAGGGAAACAGAGCGCTACCACTCCGGAACGCAACCGCGCCCCTCCTCGACTCTAGATCAAGGGCCGCAAGCGCCATATCGTTACCGACACCGAGGGGCACTTTGTCAGGCTGAGGGTGCACACAGCCGACATCCAGGACAGGGATAGGGCAGTTGGCGTCACCGTCTCCATCCGCAGCTTTACCGTGACTACGCCATCTATTCGCCGACGGCGGCTATGCCGGAGAAAAACTGACGCAGGCCCTGGCCGAAATGCCGCAGTCCCAGTAACAAGCGCAAGATTGTTGCCCCTGAAAGTTCCACTGTGTTCGCCCGGCTGCCAAGCGTCTATTTCTGGCTTGAGCAGCAAAAGGGACAGCGGCAGTCCGCAGCCGCTGAGGCACGTGGACAAAACAATCATACCTGGAGATAAACCGGCAAACTCGAAACTGAAGAAACTACCTGTTCGTCCGCAACCGGCCTGAATGTCATCAACAATCAGGAGAATGCCATTCTTTCTGCAAAGTCGCTCGATCGAGTCAAGCCAATGCTTGCTCGCAGTGTTGAGGCCCCCTCCTTGGACAGTTTCTAGAATGATGGCTGCCGGCAGGTCGACACCAATGCTTRCATCAGCAAGCACCCTGTCCAGATATTCCGAAGTGTCGTGATCAGCTCCCCAATATCCGTCATACGGCATGAACACTGCGCCGATTAGAGGAAGGCCCGCCGCATTTCGGCAGTATCGTTTACCCGTTATCGAAAGCGCACCTAATCTTACGCCATAAARGCCGTTGGTAAATTAAATTATAGCCGACCAGTGACCTTGTGTGCGAGCTTTAAAGCCGCTTCCATGGCATTGGTTCCGGTGCGACCAGGAAACTAAAACTTGTATTGTAGGCCCCGTGGTCGCGACATTGTCGCGTCAAAGAAACTTCAAAAACTATCCTTTTTCAGAAGTATCCATCTCGATCCGTGCGCGATCCTGCTAAGCCAAAGTATTGTTTTGCACTGATTATCAAATCTGAATCGTCGTRCCCGTAGTTGAGCGCGCCGGAGAGAAAATCGATGAGCTCGCATCCGTTCTCATCCACGAGAATCGCTCCCGAAGCCTAACTGAACACAACTGCAAGAGCCCCCGAATATGACCGTACGTTTGTTTTGAGATTTTCGAATACAAGCAGCAAGTTAGAGGTACTCTCTTGAAGCATTGGTCTTTTACTCATCCTACAATGGGCCATAGCATCGCAATTGGAATTCTGATGGCTTTCAGTGTTAGACTGTAACCTCGACCCGTGCACCTGCCTAGGACGGTAGTATCATCACAGCCGCGCGAGAGATGTTGGCTCCACTAGACAACATTGAATTTGATCTGCATCGACTGATTGGGCGGCGCGCCGAATTGCGCATAAGGCCCATGGCCATCGGATCGTGGGGAGCGGCGAGGCATTAGGCGACCAGTCKGGCGCAACGAAATATCAACTGGGCTACCGAGCCGCCGTCGCCTGATAACATTTTCTCCAGCGGTACATTACTTTTTGTTCGGTTGTTTTGTCGCTCCCGCGTCGATAGTGTGCCCGGGACAATAAGGGGCCCCAATCTGACCGGGAGTCTCGGCAATGTTACGCATCAAGCCGGGGCTAAAGCTTATRGCGGGTTCCTGCGAGGATCCGATCGACAGCGTTGAATAGCAGAAGAACGCTCCCATACAGCAGATACGGCGCGCAGGTTTTACGCCAAACCAAAAAGGGGAACTGAAGCATGCCAATCTCTCGACGCGAAATCATCAAGGCCGGTATCGCCGCAGGGGCGGCTTTATCAGCCCCTTCCATCCTCCAGGCGCAGACGTCGTTAACCCCCGACCGGACGGTRCACATGGTCAAGGCGTCCGGCTTAAGCATCTTTGATCCTATCACAACGACCGTTAACATGACTCTGGACCACGGGTTGGCGATTTACGATACGCTATTCTCGCTCGACTCAAAGTTTATGCCGCAACCACAAATGGTCGGGAAATGGGGCGTATCCGACGACAGGAAGACATATACGTTTGAGTTGCGCGATGGCCTCAGCTGGCACGACGGCACCCCGGTCAGCGYGGCTGACTGTGTAGCCTCGATCCGTCGATGGGCCCAAGTGAAACCTGGCGGCAAGCTATTGATGGAGCGGGCGAGCGATATCTCCAAGCAGGACAAGAAGACATTCACGATAGTGCTCAAGGAGCCGCTGGGGCTTCTGCCAACTCTCCTGACGCAGTACCTTTACGTCATGCGCGAGAAGGATGCGAATACACCGGCGACCGAGGCAGTGACCGCGAACATCGGATCAGGGCCTTTTATCTTCAATCAAGCGCTTGCGAAGCCCGGCTCGAGTTTCACGTACGATCGCAACGAAAACTACGTGCCACGTAGCGAGCCATCAGATGGGTTGGCCGGCGGCAAGATCGTCAAGGTGGACCGTGTAATCTGGGACCTTATCGGGGACCAGCAGACCGCTTTGGCTGCCTTGCAGGCCGGCGAGATCGACTACGTTGAGGCGCCGCCCGCCGATTTTTACCCTGTGATAGAGAGCGATCCTAACTTGGCGCTTCAAGTTCTCGACGCATCTGGCCAAGTTTATTATCTGCGCATGAATTGTTTGCAAAAGCCATTTGATAATGTGAAGGCCCGCCAAGCAGTCCTCCACTTAGTCAACCAGGAGGCCTACCTCAGCGTTATTTCGCATGACGCAAAATACAGCAGTACAGTTACTTCGTTTTTCGGCGACGGCAACCCGGTATCGAACGACGAAAATACAGGATGGTACAAAAATGGTGGGGATCCAGACAAGGCGAAGCAACTCCTCAAGGAGGCTGGTTATGCAGGCGAAAAAGTCGTCATTCTGCAGCCGACGGACTGGGCAGAGGGAAGCAACGCCTCGCAAATCTTGGCGGCGGAGTTGYGAAAGGTCGGCGTCAATGCGGAACTAGCGGCGAGCGACTGGGGCGGTGTCGCAGCCCGGCGCGTCAACAAGGGTCCCGTCAACGAAGGTGGCTGGAGCATCTTTATAACAAGTGAATCCAACTCCTCTCGAGGTGATCCTATAGGAACAGACTCTCTCGGTGCGAGCGGTGAGACGGCTTGGTATGGTTGGCCGAGGAGCGACGAGTAWGAGGCTCTTCGCACCAAATGGGCCGATGTCCAGACGATCGAAGAGCGCAAGGCGCTAGCTCGCAAAATGCAGCAACTTGCATGGGACCTTGCTGGTACAGTTCTTCTGGGTCGGGTTGTTAGCCCAATCGCACGCCGCAAGACGCTTACCGGCTTGATCGGCATGCCGGAACTTGTTCCGATGTGGAACATGCAGAAAGCTTCTGCCTAATGGCGGTGTACTTCCTTCGCAGATTGGTTTCGACCATCGCCGTCATGGCGATGGTCGGGATTTTCGTTTTCCTGCTTCTCAGGCTGGCGCCCGGCGATCCGGCGGCGATCATAGCCGGCAAGTCGGCCACGGCAGAGATGGTGGCTGCCATCCGAGAAAAACTGGGCCTACGCGATCCTATGCCGGTTCAGTTCATGCGTTGGGTGCGCGACATGCTCCGGGGCGATTTGGGCACCTCGATCTTTGCCGGGCGACCGGTTCTCGACCTCATCTCGCAGCGGCTTGAGCCAACAATTTCCCTCTCGATCCTGACGATGATCCTTTCGGTGACGGTCGGGGTCTCCTTCGGTATCCTTGCCGCATGGCGAACTGACCGGCTCGTCGACCGCCTCCTCACGATCTTTTCAGCGTTTGGTTATTCCGTCCCCGTCTTTGTCATCGGTTATTTCCTCATATACCTCTGCGCCATCAGGACGCACTGGCTACCGGTACAGGGCTATGTGCCGATGGYTGGCGGTCTCGGATCATGGTTCAGCCATCTACTACTGCCCACCGTGGCGTTAAGTCTTGGCTATATTGCGTTCATCGCCCGGGTTACACGGTCGAGCATGCTCGRGGTGTTGTCGGAAGATTACATGCGGACTGCCGCAGCCAAGGGCGCTTCGTCCTATGCCCTCCTTTTCCACCACGCCTTGAAGAATGYCGGCGTCCCAATCCTGACAGTGGTCGGCATCAGCTTCGCTTATCTGATCGGTGGAGTCGTGCTCACGGAAACGGTGTTCAACATACCTGGCATCGGTCGTCTGGTCGTGGATGCAATCAACAACCGAGACTATCCCATTATTCAGAGCGTGCTCATCCTGACTTCGGGTTTGTACGTCGTTATCAACCTCACGGTCGATCTTGCTTACACTCTGATCGATCCCCGAATTCGGCACTAAATATGTCCCTCCTTTCCGTACCAGTTGAAGCCGTACCGATGGGGCGACTGCAGCTAGCCGATCTTCCTCGTCTAACAAAGCGTCATCCGCTGGTCATTGTGGGCGGCAGCCTGCTGGGGCTTCTGATCATCCTGGCGCTCGCCGCACCGCTTTACGCCGGCGATCCAGTGAGCATGGATCCGTTCAAACGCCTGCAGCAGCCTTCCGCCGAGATGTGGTTTGGGRGCGACAATCTGGGACGGGATGTGTTTGCCCGAACGATCTTCGGGGCTCGCATCTCGCTCCTGGTCGGGCTACTGTCGGCGGCGAGTGCTTCCCTGGTCGGGCTCCTGATAGGTGTCATCGCTGGTTACAGCCGCGGCTTCGACAATGTTGTCATGYGGGTCATGGATGGGCTGATGTCGATCCCGACGATTCTACTGGCAATTGCGCTGATTTCTCTGACGGGTCCCGGGATCAGCATCCTCATAATGGCCATCGCGGTCCCTGAGACGCCAGCCGTCGCGCGGCTGGTTCGTTCGGTGGTTCTGGGGGTTCGCGAGCGTCCCTATGTGGAGGCCGCGATCTGCGGCGGCGCGCGCCTRCCCAAGGTGCTGTGGCGGCATATTCTGCCGAGTACTATTCCTGCGCTGATGGTGCAGGGCGCTATCGTCTGCGCCAGCGCGATCTTGACGGAAGCGGGGCTGAGCTTCCTCGGTGTGGGCGTGCCACCAGAGATTCCGAGCTGGGGCAACATGATCGCCAGTTCGCGCCTGTATCTTGCTATCGCCCCATTGACGATCTTCGCCMCGGGCATCTGTCTTGGCGTCACGGTCCTTGCTGTCAACCTGCTCGGCGACGGCCTACGCGACATGTTCGATCCCCGCTCAAAGCGGAGGCGCTGACATGCTGATGCGAGAATCCGCAGGCGATGACGTCCTGCTTGATGTCCGACACCTTGAGACGCACTTTTACGGAGAAGAGAGCGTCACCCGCGCCCTGAGCGGCGTCAGCTTTCAAGTCAAGAAAGGCGAAACGCTCGGTGTGGTCRGTGAATCCGGATGCGGGAAGAGCGTAACCGCTCTCTCCATCCTTCGTCTGCTGCCGAAACTGTCAGCCAGGACTGTCGGGGGCGAGGTCCGCTTTCACGGACGCGACATCCTTGGACTGTCCGATCGAGAGATGCGAAAGATCCGTGGCGACCAGATCGCGATGATCTTCCAAGAGCCGATGACGAGCCTGAACCCCGTCTATACGGTCGGCCACCAGATCGCAGAGGCGGTGCAGATCCACACGAAAGCGTCTCGCTCGGTGGCCGTGAAAAAGGCCGAGGAGATGCTCCGTCTCGTCCGCATCGYGGATCCCGAGCGTCGCGTCAAAAACTATCCCCACGAAATGTCGGGCGGCATGCGCCAGCGCGCGATGATCGCCATGGCTCTGGCCTGCTCGCCGGAACTGTTAATCGCCGACGAGCCAACCACTGCGCTGGACGTCACCATCCAGGCGCAAATCCTGCGTCTCATCGTCGATCTGAAAGAGCGCACTGGAACGGCCGTGATGTTCATCACGCATGATCTGGGCGTCGTAGCCGAGACATGCCAGCGCGTGATCGTGATGTATGCTGGCAAGATCGTGGAACAGGCGAGCGTGATAGATCTGTTTGCGCGTCCAGCGCATCCTTACACCCAGGGCCTGATGYGATCGGTGCCGGATCCGCGGCGCGGYCGCCAGCGTCGCCTTCCAGAAATTCCCGGCATTGTRCCAAACCTGCGCGAGCCCATTGTGGGCTGCAGCTTTGCGCCTCGCTGCCCGTTCGCGATCGATATTTGCCGRGAGAAGACGCCCATCCTCCGTGATGTCGGGTCGAGCCACGCCGCGGCTTGCTGGCGCGCCGAAGAGGTGATGGGCGCATGAGTGGTCCCTTGCTGAAAGTTGAGAACCTAACCAAGCATTATCCGCTCGGCGCCGGTTTCCTGAAGAAGGCCATCCCGGTGATCCGGGCGGTGGAGGATGTATCCTTTTCTGTCGAAGCGGGCGAGACGCTTTGCATTGTTGGTGAATCCGGCTGCGGCAAGTCCACCGTGGCGCGGCTCCTCATGCGACTCGTGGAGCCGACGGCTGGCCGCGTGCTGATCGAGGGAACCGACATTGCGGGCCTCAAGAAAGACGCGCTTCGCGCGTGGCGCCGTCGGATGCAGATGGTCTTTCAGGATCCTTACTCGTCGCTCAATCCTCGGCTTACCGCTGGACAGATCATCACCGAACCGGTCGAGAATTTCGAGCGCCTTGGTCACAAGCAACGCCAGGCGCTTGCCGCGGACCTTCTGCAAAAGGTCGGAATGTCGCCCGAGATGATGCACAGGCTTCCCTCCGAGCTGTCGGGCGGACAACGCCAGCGGCTCGGCATCGCACGCGCCCTGGCGCTCAACCCATCGCTCATCATTGCTGACGAGGCCGTCTCAGCCCTCGACGTCTCCGTGCAGGCACAGATCCTGAACCTGCTCCTGGACCTCCAGCAACAGATGGGCATCGCCTTCGTCTTCATCTCACATGACCTTGGCGTGGTGCAGCATATCGGCCATCGCGTTGCGGTCATGTATCTCGGGCGGATCGTGGAGCTTGCGCCGTGCGAGGCGCTCTTTGCCAAGCCGGTCCATCCCTACGCCGAGGCGCTGATCGCGGCCGGACCTGTGCCGGATCCCACACGCGTTCGGCTGCAGGCGCCGGTCGAGGGCGAGGTGCCAAGCCCGATCAATCCGCCGAGCGGGTGCGCGTTTCACCCGCGATGTCCACTCGCGGTCGAGCGTTGCCGCATCGAAGTGCCACCTTTGGTGCCGATGGCAGACGGGCGCATCGTGGCCTGTCACGTGCGCGCTCCGGCCACAGGCATGCCCGCCCAACTGGGTGCGGTGGCCAACTTGCCTATGCCAAACTGAGTAATTATCGGGAGATAGAAATGGAAGGCCAGTTTGGTGCGGCTCATCACCAAGTCATTGCCGCTGGTCGACATAACTGCCTGCCAGCATCAATGCGGACGCCAACAGTACCGTAAGGCGGTCATCGGATTTGTACAGGCACGTTGCAACATTTTCCGACGACTAAGGCGCCCTTGATGACGAAGCGCTTGGCGCGCTGATAAGCGACGGCCTGTTCAGAAGAACCATGCAAGGTAGTTTGCAAGTCCGGAGTTGAAACCGGAGAAAGAATATTTTGGTGCCGAAGGATGACACGATGATAAAGGACTCTGTAAAATGAACGTGCTTGAAGTCGATGGACATCGCTATCTTGACGGCCACTCGTCCGACCCGCACGAACTCGGCTGGATGCTTGGCTCGCCGCCGCCGCCCGATAAACGCATTACATTTGAGAGCGACTGCTTTCGCTCGTTCCCACAGATCCGGTGGTCGTTGTCACACATGCGCGAGCTATCGGCTACAGTGAATGTATGGCGCGGGCCCGGCGCGCCTTCGAGTCTGGAGCGCTTTGACAGGTCGAGCGAGATCGATGCTTTGGCATTTGCGGACGCAAACGGCCRCCCCCGCATTTTCGAAGAGGCGCTGTTCGACACGTATACAGACGGCATCTTAGTATTGCATCGCGGACGCGTCGTTTACGAGCGCTATTTCGGGGCGCTCGAGCCGCATTTGCCGCACGCGTGTCACTCGGTCACAAAGTCTTACGCGGGTACACTCGCAGCAGCGTTCGTGCAGGAAGGTGTCCTCGACGATCGCAAAGCGATTTCCCATTACTTGCCAGAAATGCGGGGCTCAGCTTGGGAAGACGCCACGCTGCGTCAGGTAATGGATATGCAAACAGGACTTGCCAACACTGAGAATTACGCGGACGAAAAGTCGGATTTTTGGGCGTATTCGCGCGCCTGTGGTTTTCGGCCTCGATTGGCCAACTATGCCGGACCGCAGACCATGTGCGATTACCTGCAGACCGTGCGTAAGGAAGGCAGCCACGGCGAAAGATTTGACTATTTAAGTGTAAACACAGAAGTAATGACTTGGGTAATGTCACGCGTCACGGGCCATTCGTTCGCGCAATTGCTACAGGACCGACTGTGGGGGCCGCTAGGTTGCGAAGACGACGCCTATGTCCTCATCGATAGCGTTGGAATCCCAATGGCGGGCGCCGRCTTGTGCGCTAGCCTGCGCGATTTGGCGCGCTTCGGCGAGCTGATGCGGTGCGAAGGTGTATGTAACGGTAAACAACTCATCCCGGCGTCCGTCGTACAGGACGTCCAAAACGGCGACCAATCCGCCAAACTCCCCGATGGCTACTCGTACCGAAGCCAGTGGTGGATCACACACAACGAGCTCGGTGCTGTCGAAGCCCGCGGCATCCACGGCCAACGCCTCTATATTGCGCCGGAGGCGGAAATGGTCGTCGCGCGCTTTGCGTCGCATCCTCTCGCGTCGGCCTCGGTTGGCGACATTATCACAATGCCGTTAATGTTGACTCTTGGGCGATTCCTGCGCGGGTAGCGCTGCGCATGCAGAACCCTCCGGAAAATGATGCAGCCGTGCTGTCTCTCTAGGAATCGGCTGAGTCAACAACGATCATTTTCAGCCATTTTAGGAGTATGCAAATGTCAGACGAAATTAATTCTGGTCCAGCCCGCCGAGCGGATGGATACGATATGGTGGGCTYGATTGAAACAAACGTCGCGGACGGCTTCACGCTGGTTGCCGTGGGYGACCTCATCGTATCGCGGTCGCTGACCAAAGGCAATCATCCCGGCTTTGATGACGTCGTGAACATTCTACATGAAGCCGATGCCACCTTCGGCAACATGGAAACACTCATTTTCGATATCCGCTCGTTCAAAGGAAGTCCGCAGGCGGAGTACGGCGGTGCGTATCACATCAGCGTCCCAGAGCTCGGTCCTGATTTAAAGGCGATGGGTTTTAATCTTATGAGCCGCGCAAACAACCATTCGCTTGATTGGGGCGTTGAAGGCATGCGTGAAACAAGTCGTGTGCTCGATGAGAGCGGCATCATTCATGCGGGTGTTGGGGAGAACCTGTCACAAGCTAGTGYGGCTCGCTTCTTGGAGACGGCCCGCGGTCGGGTGGCGCTGGTGTCGCTTGCCACAACCTTCATGCCAATGTCTCGAGCATGCGRTCCTGCTGGCGAAGCAYCTGGCAGACCGGGGGTTAACGCCCTTCGTTTGACGCAAAACATTGCCGTTCCGCTGGACGTGCTTGATTGCGTGAGGCGGGTGCGGGATGTCTTGCCTGGCTACACCGTCGGTGGAAGAAATGGAAGTCAGGTCGTACTTCTTGGACAGACTTTTACAGCAGCCGATAAGCCCAGCTTTAGCTACGAAGCAGACCAGCACGATGTTGTTAATATTAGAAGAAACATTCGCCGGGCCAAGCAGTTCTCCGATTTCTGCATCATCTCGAACCATGGTCACGAGCCTCATTGGTGTGAGTTGGTTAGTGAGGAACCGGCGGATTACGAGCAATCTTTCGCGCGTACTATGATCGACACCGGAGCTGATGCGTACATAGGACACGGACCGCATCTTCTCCGAGGTATCGAAATTTACAAGGGCCGGCCAATCTGTTACAGCCTCGGGAACTTCTTGTTCGATGACCTGCGGACCCCCGTAGGAGCTGACATGTTCGATGGGTATGGCAAAGATCCTAGGATCGACACAGATGCCGAGGTGACCGTCGATGAGCAGGCAAGAGGATACCCGACGCCTGACGGCTTTGTTGGCGCGTTAGGGACACCCGTTTGCTACGAGAGCGTTATCGCGGTCAGTCGGTTTGAGCAGAACCAGCTTGCCGAATTGCGGCTCTATCCGATCGAGCTTGGCTTCTCAAAGAGGTTTGCCAATCGMGGTATCCCCAGGCTAGCCGTCGGGCGGCAGGGCATAGATATTCTGAAGAGGATGCAGAAGCTCTCGCAGCCATTTGGGACCGAGATTACCATAGAGGATGAAGTCGGTGTCATCAGATTGAGGCCGCAATGACGCGGCTCGGATATGTAAGTCAGAAGTTATCGAAGGGCCACGACGCGCGTTAGGTCGTTGCTAAATAGTTAAAAAGGAATGTGTACACATGCAAAACGATCGCCTTAGCCTTGAAGAAATATCCCAGCAGGTGGACGCCAAGGCCTCTGACTTCTGCGCTCTTAGCGACCGTATCTGGGCTATGCCAGAGTTGGCGTTCCAGGAACATCGTTCAATGGCCGAGCAGAGCGCACTTTTGAAGCAGGAAGGATTTCGCATAGCGCGAAACGCCGGTGGTGTGCCCACCGCCTTTGTGGCGGAGTATGGACAAGGTGGACCGATTATTGGGATTCTAGGAGAATATGATGCTCTACCGGAGCTGTCGCAAGTTTCGGGCTCGCTCCATCAAGAAGCGGCCGCTCAAGGCRCAAATGGTCACGGTTGTGGTCATAATCTGCTCGGGGCTGGCGCGGCACTGGCCGCTGCAGCATTGAAGGCAACTCTTGAGAACGAAGGCATCCCCGGGACGGTTCGCTATTACGGCTGCCCGGCGGAGGAAAATGGAGGCGGCAAGGCTTATATGGCCCGCGCAGGTCTGTTTGATGATCTTGATGTCGCCTTTTGCTGGCATCCACACGTTATCAATGAGGTGATAGCAACCTCCAGCCTCGCCGAAATCCAAGCTTACTTTCGTTTCCATGGGCGAGCTACACATGCTGCAGCGTCGCCGCATATGGGGCGGAGCGCCCTCGACGCGGTAGAACTGATGAATGTAGGCGTGAACTACATGCGAGAGCACATGCCGTCTGATGCACGTGTGCACTACGCCGTTACCAATTCGGGCGGCGATGCCCCAAACACCGTTCAGTCATATGCAGAATCGCTTTATTCGATACGTTCGCCTCTTCTGCCGGATGCTCAACAACTCTTTGCGCGTGTTAGAAAGATTGCTGACGGCGCGGCCTTGATGACCGAAACCTCTGTTGTTGTTCAGATTGCTGGGGGCAGCTCAAACATCATCCCCAACAAGGTGCTGCAGGAGGTAATGTACGAGAACATGTGCCGAATAGGTCCGCCTGCCTTCGACGAAGCCGACTACTCCTTTGCAAAGAAGCTACGCGAAGCTGAATTATCGAAGGAGAGCCTGTCGGCGAGCATTRCACCTCGCGACCCGTCGCTCACCTCGAAGATCCTCCACGATGGGGTGCTTCCCCTGTCGGCGCGAGAGGAGGCGGAAATGGGCACCTCCGATGTGGGTGATGTAAGTTGGATTATACCAACTGCGCAGTGTAATACTGCTTGCTTTGCTATCGGTACAGAGTTTCATACCTGGCAGTTGGTTACGCAAGGGAAACTCCCGGCGGCTCACAAGGGCATGATACTGGCGGCTAAAACCATAGCTGCCAGCGCCGCCGATTGCCTGCGAAACCCTGCGCTTCTTGCTCGCGCCAAAGCAGAACTACAGCACCGCATCGGCAGTCATTCGTATGTCTGCCCAATTCCACCGGATGTAACACCCGACGATCTTTGCAAGAAGCCGGTATAGGCATAGGTCCTTGAATTGGCTTTCTCTGCCGGTTGAGGTAAGTCTGGCTTTTGCCAATAGTTCAGGGCGGAGGCCGAAGTTCGGTGCGGCTGGGCAGCGCGTGGAGCACGGATTTCACGGGACCATGAGCAACGATTTCAGGTGATCGTGAGCCGCGATTTCAGACGATCGTGAGAACCTTTTCGGAGGTGCTGGACGCTTCGGACGACCAGTGTCTACAGCTATTCGCCAAGGTCAGGGAAGGGTGTGATCGACCAATCGATTAGATCGGCAGCACGCTGAAGTAAGGTCTTGGTCCGAGTACCGTTGGGTGGGACGGCGATGACATGTCCCATCCAGTCCCGGTAATCGCCTTTCCTAATGATTTGCGTCTTAGGTTCAACATAGAATTTGACCTCGGCGACGCCCGATACAGCAGTCGCTCGACTGCCGTCGATCCAATCGAGCGTGCCATCGCGATCAGCAACTAGGAACCGCGCGACCGCAGTCTGCGAATGGCTTCCGCGCAAATCCCATTCGTTGCCGATGACAAGCTTGATGAACTCAGTGACGAGATCGACACCGTAAGCCAGTTTAACCAGTTGAGGAGCGGGYGAACCCGGCATACGCGGATTGACTTCAATGACGACTGGGCCACGCCTCGTCCACCGGAGCTCAACGTTCGTTGGGCCCCAGCCAAGGCCGAGAGCTCGCAGACAGCTCAGCGAAACATCGGCGATACGATTATGCTCTTCATCAGTCAGCTGGGCCGGATAGGTGAGCTCATGATGGACGAAATGCGGGTAGGCCCCAAACTCACCGGTGYCAATCGCAATGACCTCATTACCCATTATGTCAGCGGTGTAATAAGGGCCCTGCGCGAATTCTTCGACCARTATCCTCGGCGAAGAATGCCGTTCGTGCTTCCCGCCCAATAGATAACTCGTATGTTTGGCCAACTCATCGACGTCRCARCACAGTCGGACACCGATGCTGCCGCTGCCCAGAGCCGGCTTAAGAATCACCGGCAGGCCGATCTCAGCGGCAAAGGTTTCCACCTCCGTCGCATTTGCTGCCACGCGATAACCAGGTACTGGAACGCCAGCGTCCGCGAGAACCTGACGTTGAACGAATTTGTCGCAGCATCGTGCAATCGATGCGGGGTTCGATCCGGGTAGATCGAAGTGCTGGCAGAGCTTGCCGACTGTTATAGGGACTGACTCATCGTCACCCGCGAAGCCAGTAATGCCAACAATGTCGTACGTAGCACGCAGTCGGTAAGATTCGCGGATTAGCGCATCGAGATTGCCTGTATCAATACGAATAGCCTCAACGCTTTCCCCCGCAAGATATCCATACTGAGCCGGTTCTCTCGCCAGGGTAATTGGATGAACGCCGAGACACTGAGCCGCTTGGACGTAGAGCGGACCATTACCTCTATGACCTTCAACCAGGATGAGTGCCTTTTTTTCCATGGATTTTGACTCCGACATTGCGTGCTGTGCGACGGCCCGAGCGTAAACCGGCAGCAGCTTTTTATCCGTGCCTGATCTCAAACCTTGCGGGAAGGAAGGTACCATTCTCAGCGCCTGGCGTTCGCAAAGAGTTCGCAAAACTTAGTTGAAGAATCTATTGCAGCGGTTTGGCATCGGCCGTGTGGCACGCACCCTCTCGAGGAATTGCGGAGGGTGGCGCCCCCTGATTCTTTAATCGCTTCTGTCGATAAGCTCCTTCTTTTCGCTGAAGCAGCGCTTGCCAGGCTCAAGGTCGGCCGGATTGAACCCCAAATGCCTCCTTGGCCGCGTTTGCAAATCTGGCGAGGTCCTTCAGCGTCTCGTTCATGAAAACGGTGTCGTTGTCCCCTATCCAGGCCGAGAAGCGCGAAGGGCACTTACTTGCGCAATTCTGTCAGCACCGTGCTCAACAGCGTCTGTCCGCGAACCAGCAACGGCGCACATTCCTTCCAGCCAGTTGCGATGTCGGTGAGCACGAGGGTCTGGATGAAGCTGCCGCGAGCCGAAGGGCCGCTATGGGCTACGAGGTCCGCCTCAACGAACCCTGGCACGCTCATCGCCGGCAATTTGCCCCGGAGTTCGGGCGCTCGGTTAAAATGACCGTGCCGTTCCAACGCCTCGAGAAGGACCGGCAGCAACGCCTTCAGCCGCTTGCCGCAGACGCGGTCAGATGCCTTCCATAGCAATATGAGCGCATTGCGTTCCGTTTCATCATCATAAATCCGCGGCCGCRCTCGCCGGCCTGAAAATGGCCCCTTGCCGCGTCGTAACAGCCRCATCGCGTGCTTGCGGTGAAAGCCAGTGACGACGACGAACTCATCCAAAATTCTCGCCTTCTCCGCTCGCGTCGAAGCACGATAGCGCTCTGAAACCGCAGCGGTCAGTTCTTTCCGTGTCGCCATGCTCAGCCGTCCCATGGTTGCCCCTGCTCATACYCCTCGGTAGGGAGCAACTTACCTGAGGCAACGGTTGAACATTCAGGAACATTTTCGATGAGGCAATGCGAGTCTCACCTTGTTTGTTGCCGCGCACAAACGGAATCCACACGGGAGAAACCRCTGCCTCAGAGCAATGCTGAAAGGGCAATACCAAAGCACGGGAACAGCGTTACTAACGACAAAGAACTCATGCAAACTTCTCTTGAATGTCGGCTCTTCGCTCTCGAGCCTTACGATAGCCAATTTAAGATGGTCGCAATGTTCGCAACTGGCGCTCAGCTGAACTGCGCCGGGATTGAGGTTCCAACTCTTGAGAAGTGGGAGCCATCATGAGCAATACGACAGATCGATTTTCAGCTGAGGTCTGGGCCCGCGCGGTTCGGATTGTTTTGGATCACGGGAGAACACCCATCGCGTTGGGCGGCGATAGTCGATCGCGGCGAAGATCGATCGTGCCACTGACGTGGTTGCCGATGTCCGGATTATGCCGACCTTGGGTGGATGTCGGCTTCGGAGGCGGTGATCGCTGCGATGGGGTCGGCATAATCACCGGTGGTCTGACGGATCGTGCAAACTCCTCTTCTTGTTTCCAAAGAAGGGGATGCTTTCATGTCAATCGATCCGTTTCGCGTTCGCGTCCAGGGCCCGCTTGCCCCGTTTGCGGCTGGGTTTGCCGGCGAACTCGCCCGACAAGGCTATACGCCGCTTTCCGCTCGCGAGCAGATGCGGCTGGTGGCGCGATTGAGCCGCTGGCTCGCATTGGAAGGCATGGAATGGAGGGACTGGGTGCAAGCGAGGTCGATCGGTTCGTCCGTACCCGTCGTGGCGCTGGCCCGCAGCTCCGCTCGATCAAAGCATTGCAGCCCCTGTTGGCCTATTTGCAGTCTCGCGGCGTGGTGCTGCCGTCGCCCCGTGCACCCGACGATCCGGCAGATGAGCTGCTGGAACGATACCAACGCTATCTGGCGATTGAGCGCGGTTTGGGGAAAGCGACCGCCGATGTCTATGCCCGGATGGTGCGCCCCTTTCTGCATCATCGATTGTCGTCCGACGGGCGTGCCCTGGACCTTGCGGGTTTGGCCGCGACCGACGTCGTCACCTTTGTCGTGGCACGTTGCCCTCAGCTGAGCCGCGGCGCGGCAAGCCTGACTGTAACGGCGCTGCGGTCGCTGCTCACGTTCCTTCATGTCGAGGGTCTCATCGCGCAATCTCTTGYCGCTTGCGTGCCCTCGGTCGCCGGTCGGCGATTGGCTGGGTTGCCAAAGGGACTGGATTGCGACCTGGTTCAGCGCCTGCTGACGTCCTGCGGCCGCGATACGTCGAACGGCTGCCGCGACTTCGCGGTCCTGACCATGTTGGTTCGTCTCGGCTTGCGGGCGGGGGAAGTCGCCAAGCTCAAGCTTGACGACCTGGATTGGCGGACCGGTGAGATCCTCGTACGGGGCAAAGGAAACTGCATCGAACACCTTCCCTTGCCGGCCGATGTCGGCGAGATGCGGCGACCGAGACGAGCGGCCGCCGCGGCGCACCTTCAGGTAGGTGGCATCAATCCATAGTATGGCCAGTCGCCTTCGATTGGCCGGTCGAGGAAGGCCTTCACCTTACCGTCGATCTCCTCGCACCRTCGGCTGACCTGGCTCTTGGAGATGCCGCTCATCGCCATCGCCTTGACCAGATCATCGACCGAGCGGGTTGAGATGCCCTGGATGTAGGCTTCCTGGATCACTGCGGTGAGCGCCTTCTCGGCCATGCGCCGCGGCTCCAGGAACGAGGGGAAGTAAGAGCCCCTCCTCAGCTTGGGGATGCGCAGCTCGACCGTGCCGGCCCGCGTCTCCCAGTAGCGCTCGCGATAGCCGTTGCGCTGGGCCTRCCGCAGCGGGTTCTTCTCGCCATAGCCGGCGCCGGTCGCCGTGCCCACCTCCAGCTCCATCAGCCGCTCGGCAGCAAAGYCGATCATCTCGCGCAAAAGCGGCGTTGGGGGTCTTCTCCACGAGCGCGCGCAGGTTCATCATGTCGTCGGTCATCGGTGGTCCTTCGAATCAGGTTGGTCTCAGCAACCCGACCCTACCGGGGAACATCGATGACCGCTGCTATCGCCGCTCGCTCGCTTCAGCGCTGTTGAGGGGCGCGCTCGCGGCTGTCGGATTTTACCTACCTGGCCAACTGGAGCGGCTTCGTCTATGTCGCCTTAATCATTCGACGCCTTTGCCCGCCGTATCGTCGGCTGGCGGGTGAGCAGGACGACGCATGCCGCTTTGTCCTCGATGCGCTTGAACAGGTGCTGCATGAGCGGCGACCCATGCGCGGCGGCGGGCTCCCGGCGCCCAATACTTCTCGACCAAATACACCGAGCGCCTGGCGCAAGCCGGCATCGAGCCTTCGGTCGGTAGCGTCGGCGATTCCTACGACAACGCACTGGCCGAGACGATCGACGGCCTCTACAAGGCCGAGGTCATCCCCCGGCGCGGACAGTGGCRCTCCTTCGAGGCGGTCGAGTTCGCCACGCTGGAATGGGTCGACTGGTTCAACAATCGCCGGCTGCTGGAGCCCATCRGCAACATCTCTCAGGGGCGAAAGATAGCTGAGCGCCGCGAAGCGTGGGGCAAGGGCCTTCCCAGACAACGCATGGGTCTTTGCGGCGTCCTGTTCGGCCTGGATGAAACTAGCCGCAAGGCGCCGCTCGCGCCGTTAAGTCAGCCCTTCACTGCAACGTCTTCAAGGATATCGCTGGAGCCATTAATGCAAGCTGGGTCACCCGCGGCACGCCAGTTCAATGCAGCATTACATTCTCGACCAAAGCTTGCCGCCGGTTGCCCAGTTGTTGGGTTCGTATTCGTCGAACACCACATGAACCTGTTCAGGCCTCAATTTCATTTTGTTGCAGAACAATTTGGTAATTTCGACGGCTAGCTCTTCCTTCTTGTCGTCGTCTACTTTGAACGTTTCAACGTGGATGACCRGCATAATTGCTCCTGTTGGATGTGCCGTGGCTGCTGGTGGGGCGCGCGAGCGCGTTCTTTCAAAATTCCGCGATTGGGTCGCCGAACATCGCCTGATCGATGCCCAACCCGAGACCCGGCCCGTTGGGCAGCGCGATATGGCCGTCCGTTATGCGAATCGGGTTCTTCGGGTCGTAGTGGCCTTCTTCAGCAATCTTGGCGGTCCAACTGCAGYCTTCGAATAAGTTGGTTCTCACCGTGGATCCAAGATGTACGCATGCTGCGCCTGTTATATCGCCACCCCAGCTGTCATCGCTGGTGTGAGGCAGGGCTCTGGCTTCGCAAATATCTCGGAAGGTCGCCATTGGCTGCAATCCGCCGATCCGCGTCAATTTCATCCCGAAGCCATCGCAAAGGCCGCTGCCAACGGCCTGAACAACGGTGTTGAGGTCCAGGCCATTCTCATCCAAGTAGATCGGGTGATGCACCTTGGCGCGTATGGCCCGAATCTCTTCAAGAGAATTACACG
This sequence comes from Mesorhizobium sp. LCM 4576, assembly GCF_001854815.1. Taxonomy (NCBI): domain Bacteria; kingdom Pseudomonadati; phylum Pseudomonadota; class Alphaproteobacteria; order Hyphomicrobiales; family Phyllobacteriaceae; genus Mesorhizobium; species Mesorhizobium sp. LCM 4576. The sequence continues at coordinate 15,169 of NZ_MDDT01000041.1, read as the reverse complement.
GCTGTTCAAGAACGAACGGAAGGGAGCTRCATTGTTGGCTTAGGATGATCGCATCGCGAGTCGTTAGGCTCCTGTTGCCATCGACGGCCCAGCGGATGTCGGCTCTCCGGACCTCCGCGACCTTCCGGATAACTTCGATATCTTGCTCGATTGGTCGACCGCCAATTTTGGTCTGAATCCGAACGTAACCCGCGCCTTGCGCTTCCTTCACGATCCGCACAACCTCGTCGGCGTCCCCAATCCCGATGAAATAGTAGAACGGAACACGCTCCGTAGCCGGRCCGCCCAGCAAATCGGYAACGCGCATTCCCGTCTGCTTTCCGATCAGGTCGTGCGCGGCAATATCGAAGGCGGCCTTCGCGTAAGAGTGTCCGTTCAGAAGCGAGTCCATCTTACGATGAAGCAGAACCGGACTTAGGGRCGCGCCAATAAGGCCAGGCCCCATCTCCATGATTGCCGCGCGGGCCCCCAGAGTGTGGCTTGGGCCATACACCGGGCCAATTGGACAGGTTTCACCCCATCCCACTAGGCCGCCGTCCGAGATGACCTGCACTATTGTGGAATCAAATCCTGAAAGTGTGGCCTGCCCGACTTTCACCTTTCCCTCTGGGACAGGCAGATACTTCCTGAATACACGAATGCGCTTGATATTCATCGTATCCCCCTGCGGGCAGCCGTGATCAGGCAGGCGACTGCCTTCTCTTCTCACGCGTTAGCTAGGTAAAAACAGGTTCCCCCCCCCCGGGGGAGATAACGCGCACTGGCACCGCACTTCAAATGATTTTTGTTATGCACTCGGATAACCAAGAGTCATGACCAGTTGGCGTTTCAAAGCTTCCGCCACGGATACGCGGCGATGACTTTCTTGGACGAAGTCTCCGACTTTCAGTGCGTCACGCCGCGCACGGGCACGACCGTCGTCCGCGATGTCGGCTTCCCGTTCTATTACTCCAATGAAAGGAAGGCGTCGTCGGCSTCCTTTACGGGCCGCGCCGTAACTGACGAGATCMGCTTCTCCCGGAATTCCGCAAAAGGTCTCAGGGTTTGGTTGGGGTTCATATGCCATAACGGCAGCAACAAGGCAAGAAACAGATGGCGCGACCATTGATCCGGCATCGAGAATTACATCTCAATTGAGGGATTTTGCCGCCCAAGTCCAGTCAAACGCTTCCGCGCACGTTCCAGCGGCGCTTCCGACGCGAGCCGTCGCCGGCCGTTCCARCACTCACGAAAAGGTCCTCGACCTTCCGCAACTTCTGGCGCAACTGGGATTCGGAAGACATCGGCAGGGCTCGCGGCTGAGTTTAAAAAACCACCATTCGGCGATATCGACGTCAATCGCCGGCCATCGATATCCATGTCATTTGCTCGCCGTGGGGCAAACGATCGCTATCCCCCGAGCTTCCACAGCCCAGCAGCCGCTTGAAGATCGGGATCGCCTTAAGTTTATGGGGGAGTTGAAGCTCGATCCAGAAATTCGCGACCGGGTGGCGGAAACGGCTAAAGTGCTTGAGGGAATGGGGCACGTCATAGAGGAAATTGATGCGAAGAACCTGGGCGAAGCGTTGCGTCTAGCCCTGGCTCGCCATCGCAAAGCGGTCAGTGCCGCCGGAAAGGCGATGAGGGCCGAGACAACATTGGAGACTTCGCCGAAGTTTGATGGCCTGCGTCCGGTCGCGCCTAAACCAGCGCAGTGAACTCTATGCTGAAGACCTTGACTTGCGGACGACCGGCATTGTCGCCGCGACAGATCGCGCCCCGGACCGRCATGAGCGTGAGAACGGTCGAGCACTGGCTTGCAGCGGGCGGGGAGCCCGAGTACCGGCGCCCCCCCTGGGCGCTCGGTTCTCATGCTGCAGGCGATCGAGACACGCCCGGTGGCTAATTGCGCAACATGTTCTGAAGAGCAGACCGGGGATTTTCAGGGGCAGGTCACGCTTCTCGTCCGTAGTCGTGGCCGCTCCATTCTTTGTTTGGGATTCCCACATTCTTTGTCGTGTTTCGAACAAAAGAATGTTTGCGGATTTGTTCCGGCGACGCCTCGTTGCCGCAGAAGCAATGTGATTGCACAGCTTTAAGTCAAATGGCGCGGCGCTTGCTTCAGACTCGGTAGGCCCCAGAGAAAGCATCTTAGAAACTAGGAACATGGCCATTGCTGACGCCGCAAAGCTCCATACGAGACATCCACTCCAGAGGTCCGTGCTCGRTGGCTGTATTGCGCATGATTAATCTGAGGCACCAACGAGGCGCTCGCGGATTTTCCGTTGACCTATCTTCATCCGCATGCGCGTGCCGAAGAAGTCCATCAAATGGCCGCTCCAGGCAAGGTCAGAGTCTCACCAGCATCTACAACGCACTGAACCAGTTCTGGAGCCGGGGCTGCCTAAGGTACCCAAATCACCATGCCGACTGTTCGTTGGGGACGACGACGAGGAGCCAAGACCTCTCTTGCAACGAAATGTCAAGAGGTGAGAGTCGTCAAATCCTCACTTATTGCACTGCCCGATAACTTGTCGGCAAGCTCTTTGTTCGGGACATGATAGGATGAATAGAACAAGACAAACTTACAGGACTTGCGCCTCGCCATCTCGCGCGGCATCTTTTACTTAGACATTCGAGCAACTACTTAGATATTGGAGCAACGTTTGGATCATGCAGTTAAGCGGTGATCAGAGATTAGAGGCATATCGGAGGATGCTTCGTATCCGTCGATTCGAAGAAGAGGGTATGCGCTACTTTAAAGATAGCCAGGTCCCTGGTTGGTTCCACTCGAGCGCAGGTCAAGAAGCCGCCATCGTCGGGGCATGTCTGGCCCTTCGGGACGATGATGGCATGACCGGAACGCATCGTTCGCACGGCCATCCGATCGGGAAGGGTGCGCGTCTGGACGCGCTAATGGCCGAGCTTATGGGAAAGGAGGGCGGTATTTGYAAGGGGCGCGGCGGTTCGATGCATTTTGCAGACAATTCGGTCGGGATCATCAGCGAATCGGGTATCGTCGGAGGGGGCATTCCTCTTGCCACAGGGTGTGCGTTCAGCGCCAGGGTGCGGGGCGTCGATCAGGTTACTCTTTGCTTCTTCGGTGATGGAGCGGTGAATCAGGGCACCTTCCATGAGAGTCTCAACATGGCGTCGCTGTGGAAGCTCCCGGTCATCTACCATTGCGAGAACAACGGCTATGCACAGACCACCTCGGTGGCGCAAAGCCATGGGCAGCCTGACATCGCGCTGCGGGCGACGGGCTACGGCATGCCGGGGATAACGGTTGACGGGCAAAACGTAAGCGCCGTCTATGAAGCTGCGGCACCAGCCGTCACGCGAGCACGCGCGGGCGAGGGGCCTACTCTGATAGTAGCCAACACTTATCGGTTCGAGGAACACAATTTCGGCTTAGTGATACCGGGGGAACCTTATCGATCAGTTGAAGAAGTCGAGGCTCATAGACGCGAGCGCGATCCGATTTTGTTGTATCGCGCTGTGCTCCTCGAAGAAGGTGTAAATGAAAATAGTCTGAGAGCAATCGAGGACGAAGTCGCCGAAGCCGTCCAGCAGGCTGTACAATTTGCTTTGGCCAGCCCCATGCCTCGGCCCGAAACCTTGTCCGATTACATGTTCAACTCGCCCCTGCAGACCATCACAGCTTCGTGGCCAGGCTGGAGAGGAATTAATCAACATGGAAACTGATGCGCAGAAACTTGCCGCGACGCCCGGTCCCCATGTTCAGATGACCTATCTTGAAGCGCTCGAGCAGGCGCAGATGGAGGAAATGGCTCGTGATGAACGCGTGGTCCTGGTGGGAGAGGACATCTCGATCCATGGTGGCGCMAAACTTATTGAGCGGTTCGGCAAGAACCGGATTTGGAACATGCCGATTTCAGAAGGCAGTTTTACCGGCCTCGGAATCGGGGCTGCCATTAATGGATTGCGGCCGATTGTAGACCTCTCAGGGGCCAGCTTCGTCTATCTCGCCTCGGACCAGATCATTAACCAGGCCTCGAAATTGCGGTATATGACTGGAGGCCAGATTGACGTTCCGATCGTGTTTCGTTGCTGTATGTTATCGGGGGGCGCGGCGGCGCAGCATGCCGACCGGCCTTATCCATTTTTTATGAATGTGCCTGGCCTCAAGATCATCAGCCCGACCAGCGCCGCCGATATCAAGGGGCTTATGAAATCGGCCATTCGCGACKGCGATCCTGTTTTGGTCTTCGAAGACACTCGCCTGTGGCCGCTCAAGGGCAATGTGCCCACAGATCCGGACCATGTAATCCCGATTGGCAAAGCGGATGTGAAGCGCAAAGGAGAAGACGTAACCCTTATCGCTATTGCCGGTGTCATTCGGCCGACGATGGAAGCTGTCGGCGCGCTCGCCGAGGAAGGCATTTCGGTCGAAGTGATCGATCCACGTACGTTGAAGCCGCTCGATCATGAGGCCATCAAAACGTCAGTCGCCAAGACCGGACGGCTCGTGATCGTTGAGAACGGGCACCGCGTCTGCAATGTCGGAAGTGAAATCGCCGCGATGATGGCGGAGGAGGCTTTTGATCTGTTGAAGCGCCCGATCCTGCGGGTGAGCGCTCCTGATATTCACGTCCCATTCAGTCCGGCCCTCGAGAAGGACTACTTCCCGACTAAGAATCACATCATCGCTGCCGTACGGCGGCTGCTCTGACACCGTCGAAGACTCACAATAGAATGGAAGCGAATGCCGCCGGCATCATCCTACCTCCAGCGCCGCGCTAAGCGAGATAGCCCCCGGGCTGATCGGCGCCAACCCACCGCAACCTTTGCTACTGCGGCGGCAGATGGATCGCTTCTTGAACGGCCATCGCTATGCCAAAGCTGCGATTGACATCGCAGCCTACGACCCGATGGGCAAGGCTTATGGAGTGCGCGTGGTCGACCTTCTGGGTGGATCTTTCACCGAAAACTCGCCCTCCTACTATGTGGAGGTGGATATCGCCGTTCTCCGCAATGTCTGGGAGGTGATCCGCGGCAAGCGTGCGTCTGGCCGCCGATGGCAACCGYGGCCTGACAACTCGTGACGCCMTGGGGCTTTCCCGGAAATGTCCGGACGTTCCCTTCGTAATGGAACAGCCCTRCAAAACGCTGCAAGAGATCGCCGCGATCCGGAGGCAGGTCCATCACGGCATCTATATCGACAAGAATGGCGAGGATCTGTCCACCATCATCCGCGCCGCAGGGACCGGCCTTTGCGACGGATTCGGCATGAAGGTCACGCGGATCGGCGGATTGCACGCGATGGCCATCTTCCGTGATATTTGGGAGGCGCGCAGYATGCCCCATACCTGCGACGACGCTTGGGGTGGGGATATTATCGCTGCCTGCACCCATATCGGCGCCACGGTGGAACCACGCCTGCTGGAAGGCGTTTGGCTGGCCGAGTCATATATCGAGGGGCGTATGACCCCAACGGTGTGAAGGTCGTGGGCRGCCACATAAACTGCCGGAAGGCCCAGGCCTTGGGGTCGTGCCGGAAGAAGGGATTTTTGGGATCGTGTCCCATCAGGTGGTGTAGCTGAGGGTTATGAAGCCGCTCGCGAGCGCGCCCTCAACAGCGCAGTAGCGAGCGGCGCAGCGGAGGTCATCGATCTTCTTCCGTTAGGGTTGCTGACACCAACCTGATTTGCAGGAACCACCGATGACCGACGACATTGAACCGGCGCGCGCTCGTGGAGAAGACCCCCGACGCCGATCTCCTGCGCGAGCGGGCGCGACTGGGAGACCCGGGCCGAAACGGTGGGCGCGCATCCCCAAGCTGAGTAAGGACTCCTATTTCCCMAGGCCGCGATGGTTTCGCCATCGCACGCAGCAATCAACCTGCTCACCTGCTCCGCCGACAGATACCGGGACATGTCGGCGAGTCGCCAATGGGMATATGCAAGGCAAACGGCGTCGAGATCTGCTTGCCATCGGCCTGCGACGGGAGGTACCGCAAGAAACGCACGCAGGTTGGTCGTCAGCTTCTCTAGGTTCCACTCCCGAGCTGCTCGCGCGGTCCAAGAAGTAGCTGCGAACATCGACCGACTCCCAGCCAGTCGGACCCGCCATCTGGCGATCGCTCACCAGAAACAAATCACCCACCACGATCTCCTTCGTCGGAAACCGTGAATCGAACCTCAACAAAATTAACAGGTCCTGAGCCTAGATGTTTAGTCCCGGCATTTTGCTGGAGCGGATTTAGCCTGAAGCGTTCGGRCTGAGTGGTCCATCGCCCTTGCAGACGAACTCGTAGGGCGTGAGACCTTTGAGGGTCTTCAGCCTGCGGGCGAAGTTGTAAGCCGCGACGAAGTCGGCAAGGTGCTGGCGCAGCTGGTCGTGGCTCTCGTAGTAGAAGCGCTTGACGGTGGCGTCCTTGATGGTGCGGTTCATCCTCTCGACCTGGCCATTGGTCCACGGATGCTTGGCCCTGGTAGTACGGTGCTCGATGTCGTTGGTGGCGCAGGCATATTCGAAGGCATGCGCCCAGAAGCGCTCGCCGTTGGCGATGGCCTCCTTGATGAGGGGAACGGCCGACCCTCCAGCACCAGGCGTGGTGAACTGGATGCCAATGTCGGTGAGCACGGTATGGCAACTGTGTTCATGCGAATGGGTTTTGTCGCGGATAATGGCGTTGAGGACGACCAGGAGCTTTCTTGCGACGGCGATGATGGCCAGTTTCTTGGAACCTGAGCGGGCTGCGAGGTCGGTGTAGAAGGCTCTGAAGCGGTCATAGGTTCGGATGGCACTAAGTGCCGCCATGTAAAGGCGCGGCGCACACGCGATCGGCCGCCCTGGATCTGGCTTTTGCGGCGGAGCTTGCCGCTCTCGTTGTCGAATGGGGCAAGGCCGGCGAGCGCCGCGATCGACTTGGGGGAACGCTTGCCGAGCTCGGGCATGAGCGCCAGCAGGCAGAGCGCGGTGGTCTTGGAGACACCCGGCACGGAGACCATCAGCGCGTGATCGCCGGCGGTGTCCTCGGCTTGACCAATGACTTCGGCGATCCGGCTCTCGAGCGCCTTGATGCGTGTGTCGAAGTGGGCAATCGTTTCTTCAAGGTCGGCAATGACAAGCGCGTCGAAGGCCTCAGCGAGGTGCTTCTTCAGCGTTGCCCGCATCTCATGCGGTGACGGGCAAGCGATTGAAGCCGCTCGTTTTGTTCGCACGGCGCCGGCTCGGCTTCAGGCTGGTAACGGCGGCCATAGTCGCTCAGCATCCGGGCGTCGAGACGGTCCGTCTTGGCGCGCCGTCTTGTCGACTTCGCATAGTGGGTGGGTATGGGCAGGATTATGCCGCGAGAACGCAATGCCGGCTTTGGCCAGCGCGTGCCGCAGCAGCCGGTCATGGGTCCCTGTCGCCTCCATGACGACGAAGTCCCGGCCCGGACGAAGGCCTGCCACGTAGGCAGCGATCACATCGGCCTGGTTGTCGATGCGCCGAAGGCGGCCACTTGTCTCATCAAAAAAGTCGAGCCACTGCTTGGAGATGTCRCAGCCGACATAGTTCTGCATTATCATGTCCACGCCTCTTCCTGTGGTGCGGGGTCTGCTTCGAACAGCCCCGTGCAACTGTTCAGGTTGATGGTTCACCGGTGGGAAGGGACCGGGCCATGCCACGGCCTGTCCGCAAGACGACCAGGATCCACTCGGTCTCCTTACCACTTTCTCCATAGCACTGAACAAACACACAGGATCCTGTAGGGGATGGCCGCGATCAGCCGCAGCAGGAACTCCCTTGAGATGGCAGTGGTGGCCTTCTCATGCAGTTCGACGAAGGCGAACTTCGAGGTGCGATCGATAGCGACGAACATGTGCAGCTTGCCCTGTTCGGTCCGCACCTCGGCGATGTCGACGTGGAAATAGCCGATCGGGTAGCTCCTGAACTTCCTCTTCGCCGGCCTGTCGCCCTCGACATCGGGCAGACGGCTGATGCCATGGCGCTGCAGGCAGCGGTGCAATGACGAGCGCGTCAGGTGCGGAATCGTCGGCTGCAGCGCATAGAGGCAGTCGTCGAGCGGCAGCAGCGTGTAGCGCCGGAAGGCGACGATGACCGCCTCCTCCTCGACGGAAAGRACCGTCGACCGCGGCTCTTTCGGCCCCGTCGGGAGGTCGGCTGTTGAGGTCCGCTCCCGCCACTTCGCGACCGTCTTCTGGTTGATCCCGTGGCGCTTGGCCAGGGTTCTCAGGCTCTCTTGACTATGTTGTATCGCTCGACGGACCGCCTCTGTCGTCGTGGCGCTCCCATGGAGAACCTGGCCCATAGTGCCTCCTTCGATTCGGAGGACAAGGATGCACCATCAAAGCCTAGGATCAAACATTCTAGTCTTCTGCTGGACTCCTTTGCGGATTGATTTGCAATACATCGTCGTCACCGCAGAAGGTCTGTGACAGTGTTGTTACCGAATTATGTCGGCGTACTTGGAAAGATGAAATTGAGGCGATACGTAGATCTCAACTTTATAACATAATGTAACATAAGATTCTCAATAATAGTCTTTTGTTCCCGTGTGCTGCTGCTACAGTGCTCTTGAGAATGGCAGACCGTTTTTTTTGCCACCCATCTTGGAGTGGCTCTCGTGGAGCTTCGATTCAGGACCGGCAGCAGCTAGGTCAGGAATACGGCCACGCGGATCAAGCCGAGAGGATGGATGTATGTTTCCGCCAGAGGACGGTGACATGAATGTCTAAACACCTTCGCATGGTCAAACAACCATGTTCCGCACAGTGGCGAGGCGCCCATGCGGCCATTGCGCGCACATAAAGGCGTGCCGCTTCCATCTAGCCCTACATAGAGGAACTGTTATGAAAACCCTGGATCAGCACACAGCACCGGAGCAAGCCGCACGAGAGCGCATGAAGGCATCCCATGCCCTCGATGGCGACGCAAGTCGCTTGACTGAGTTATATCGCGGATGGGCGAGCGCTTTCGATCTGGATCAAGGCCGCGTTGGGTACTGCGGGCCGATGATCGTGGCGGAACTGACAGGCGCGGTGCAGACGGCCTATTTGGCCGGACAGCGAAATGCCATCGTAGTCCTGGACGCCGGCTGCGGAACAGGGCTCGTGGGAGTGGAGCTGAAACGCCTCGGCTTCCGGTTGATTGACGGGTTCGATCTCTCCGAAGAGATGGCCGAAAAGGCCCGGCAAACCGGGGTCTACCGCCATGCCCGAGGCGATGTCGACCTTAACGGGCAGCTCTCCGACTACTCCAGCGCGATCTATGACCTGACCGTCTGCAGCGGCGTCCTCACGCTCGGGCATGTCCGACCAGATGGACTGCGCGAGCTGGCTCGCGTCACCCGCCCGAACGGCTTCGTGATTGCAAGCACCCGCAAGAGCTATGCGGAGACGACATCCTTTGAGGACCACATGCGGTGTCTGCAGGATGAAGGCGTCCTTATAACGGCACAGTGTCTAAGGAACGGCAGATACGTCGCCGAGGAGGACGCGCACTATTGGGTCTTCCAGGTGCCCGAGAAGGTCAGCGCACCGACCGAGAAGCCATGAACTCCGGGGCGCTGTCTAATACTGTCTCATGTACCTGAAGAACCACCGTTACTGCGCCGGCAAGGAGTCGGCGGTGAGAGTCCGCTGCGGTGAAGGAGTAGCGATCCACATCGGCCTCGAGCCGTGCGCAKGGCATCCGCGAGGATGTCGGCGAAGCGTCGGCAGGGGAGCGCATAGGCCAGTCATCGAGCCACGAAAGGGTTGTGATCCCGGATGCCGACGCCGTTAATCTGGCGGAAGGCAAAACAGCCGGACGCGATTTCGCGAGCGCTTGGACGATCCGGCGTGGTCTGAGATCCTGGCATGTGCGCAAGCTCCTTGTACGGGAACCGGGAGATCTCTGGATTGGCCATCCATCCCAAGACGGGGTTGATGGTCCGCAGCGGGAAGGCGAGGAGCCGCAGGCGCTGATGCACGATCCAAAGAAGTCTGACTCCTCCCGCCCYGTGGAAGCTGCGTGCCGAATTTGTTCACCTGCACAAAAAAGTGCTCACGATCGCTTGGAATGAGACGACCTGCCGGCGCTCGATGACGGTTCCCGGCATCGGGGCAACAGCTTCATATGTTGCTGTTGCCGGGCGCAATCGTCGTGGTGACGACATCAGTCGGACCATGCGCCAGCCTGACGGCACCCGGGCGCATCTGCCGATCTGGATAACGGAAGATCAAGCGGAGGCGATGATGCGCGAACTTCGTCTTGAGCTCGATGCCTGTCTAACCTTGCTACGTGACGATTCCCAACCCTGTCATCGCCAAATCGATCTCTTCGAGCCCAAGACCCCACCGGTACTGGTAGCAGCGTACGAGCGGACGAAGCTATTGCCATGGTGAGCGCGCGGCTTTCGGAAACACTCAGCGTCCCCGCAGTGACGGAGGCCGCGATGAAGATCACGTCTGACCATCCGGCRCGCAGCGCCTTCATCTACATTCGGCAATCCACTGTCGATCAGCTTGCCAACAATCAATGAGAGCCGGCGGCGTCAATATGGACTTGCCGACTGTGGCGAGCAAGACGGTCCGCTATCAATGAGCCGCTCGATAGTGTTGAAGCGGCCAGCTTTCGTAGCGAGTGGCTCACACATATCCATCAAACAGAAGACCGATAGTGCGGGCGARCTCACGCTCCGCCTCTCCAGTCGAACCGCTGTGGACTGCCAACCTGCTCAGCGAGCGGCAGCATTACGATCTCAGGACCAAGYGCGGGTGGATACACATTCCCGTCTCGGGCGCGTTCGAAACAGTGCCTATTTCAGAAGCAGCCAGTGATTTCGATTTCTTTCTTTGTGGCTTGGCTGTAATCCGCTGATCTATCGCGACGACGGATTCTGGGCCGGCTGCGGCGGCTTAGCCCTTTGTCAGTCAGCGCCGCTATTAAGAATTCCAGCTTGCGATGACATTCAAGTATTTTGGYTTGGTTGGTGTCATAGATAGAGCTCCAGCGACTGGGTCAGCACGAAGAGATGGTCGTCTCGCTCGTTGCCCACCAGCGAGGCGCGGATCGTCTCGATGGRACGAATGACAGCGCACATCGCTGTAGATCCAATACGTCGGGATCGCGCTCTATTCGGCACGTTTACCCAAGATCTGCACGATCTGGCAGACTCGTTCAAAGCGTGTGGGATGACCAGTTTGGCGATGGAATCCACCGAGGTCTATTGGATCACGGCGTGCGACGGTGTCGCGCGTCATGGAAAATTGCCCCCTCGGCGCCACGAGGAATTGCCCCCTCAGTGGATAGCTGAGGAGAGAGCAAATGAACGAACAACGAATCACGGAAAGCCCGTCGTGGAGTGATCCACGGGGGCAGGTGATGAAGACGCCGGACGATGTGGCGGAGATGTTGCGCCTGAAGGCGTGCGGGTGGGGATTGAAGCGGATCGCGCGGCAATTGGGCTGCAGCCATCACACGGTGAAGGTCTACGTGGCGGCGGACGGCGTGAAGCCGTTCAAGTTGCCGGAGCGGCCGAAACGGCTCGACGGCCTTGAGGGTTGGCTACGCGAGCGATTCATTCGGCATCGCGGCAATGCGGATGTGGTGCGCCAGGATCTGCTGGCCGAGAAAGGCTTGGCGGTCAGCCGGCGAACACTGCAACGCGCCGTGCAGCCCTATCGTCAGGCGCTGAGGGCCGAGGCGCTGGCGACAACGCGGTTCGAGATTGCCGCCGGGGCGACAGCTGCAGATCGACTTCGGCGAGCGTCTGGTCGAGATCGGCGGCGCGAAGATCAAGGCATTCGTGTTCGTGGCGACGCTCGGGCATTCGCGACGGCTGCATGTGCGTGCCTTCCGAGCCGAGAAGCAGGAGCACTGGTTCGCCGGGATCGAGAGCGCGTTCACGAGCTTCGGCGGCGTGCCGGAGGAAGTTCTGATGGACAATCCGCGCGCGCTCGTCGTGCGCCACGACGCGGCGAGCCGGTCGGTTGAGTTCAACGACAAGCTCATCGCGTTCGCAAAGCATTGGGGCTTCCGTCCTCGCGCCTGCGCGCCGTATCGGGCGCGCACGAAGGGCAAGACCGAGAGCGGCATCGGCTATGTGAAGAAGAACGCGATCGCGGGTCATTCCTTCACGAGCTGGGAGGCATTCGAGGCGCATCTCGCCAGGTGGGAGCGCGAGGTGGCGAACGCGCGTATCCACGGCACGACCGGCGAGGCGCCGATGGCCCGCTTCGAGCGTGACGAGGCRCACCGTCTGAAGCCGCTCAGCGGGCGGCCGTCGTTCGGATTGTTGCGCGWACTGAGCCGCATCGTCGGCAACGATTGCGCCRTCGAGGTCGATACCAACAGCTACTCGGTGCCGTGGCGGTTGATCGGCGAGCGCGTCGCAGTGACGGTCGCGGCTGGCGAGGTGCGCATCCGTCATGGCATGYGCGAGGTTGCGGTCCACAGGCAATCGCAGGGCCGCCGTCTGCGGATCGTCGATTCCACCCACCTCGACGGGGTTGCCGGTCGCAATGGCGCTGTCTGCCGAGCGGAGATTGCGGCGTCGGCGGTGCCGGCGTCGTCGCAAGCGCCCTCGTTGTTGCGTCCTCTTGCCGAATACGAGGCAGCGATCGGAGGGGGCTTCTGATGGCGCGCGCAAACAAAGCAACCGAAGCACCGATCGATCCGCTCGACGCTATGCTGATGCGATTGCAGCTCTTCGGCATCCGCGACCAGCTCGACAGCTTGCTCGACGAGGCGGCGCGCGCGAACCTATCGATGCGCGAGACGCTGATGCTGCTGTGCGAGCGTGAGATCGCGCGCAAGGATCACCGCCGCATCGAGATGGCGCTGAAGCTCGCACACTTCCCGGCCGTGAAGGAGCTTGCGGGCTTCGACTTCGAGGCACAGCCGTCGATCGATCCCAAGCAGATCCGCGACCTGGCCGCGTCCCGCTGGATCGCCAAYGGCGAGAACGTGCTGCTGCTTGGCCCGCCGGGCGTCGGCAAGACGCACTTGGCGATCGCGCTCGGGCGAGAGGCGATCCTGGCCGGATATACAGCGCAGTTCACGACGGCGACGACGCTGGTCGCTGGCCTCGCCAAGGCGCACGGCGAGCGGCGCCTGGACGAGAAACTGCTGGCACTGTCGAAACCAAAGCTGCTGATCGTCGACGAGCTCGGCTACCTGCCGCTGGAGCCCGACGCGGCGCACCTGTTCTTCCAGCTGGTCAGCCGGCGCTATGAAACCGGCGCCATGCTGATCACGTCGAACCGCAGCGTTGCCGAATGGGGCACCGTGTTCGCCGATCCGGTGGTCGCGATCGCGATCCTCGACCGGCTCTTGCACCACAGCCACGTGCTGACCATCCGCGGCGACAGCTACCGGCTCCGCGCCAAGCGAAACAGCGGCCTCATCAGGCCGCCCGTCGGTGACAGGCCTCCGGTCGGCTCCGCCTCCCTCCGGCCCGTCACCGACGGAACTAACCTTCAACCGACATCATGAACCCGAAGGTGGGGGCAGTTCTTCATGACGCAAAGGGGGCAGTTCCGGATGGCGTTTGACAGCGACGGAATGGAGCTAGCGTAGCCATGCGGCATCGCTCGCATCTGTCTTGCGCCCAGGCGACGTAGCGCGCACTGACCAGAACGACGTTGAGCCCGCGTTGTTCGAATAATCTCTGCTCGTGTGTGACGAGACTACCATTCTAGGTAGGCGCAGGGGTCGAGCGTGCCGTGTACAACGCTACGGCCATCGGGTTTCCAATTGAGATGCTATGGCRCATCATTTGATTGAGGAAAGATCATGCTTCAAGAGAAAGCCTCAAACTCGCTATCTGCCTTCGAAACTCTCGAATCAAACGTGCGGTTATATTCGCGGGCGTTTCCTGTTGTGTTCAGGAAGGCCGCGGGAGCCWTTCTCRAGGATGAGAATGGCTCCGAGTTCATCGATTTTCTCTCCGGAGCGGGCGTCCTCAACTACGGTCACAATGATTCGGATCTCCTAAATGAAGCAAAGGAATACCTGAAGTCAGACGGAATTATCCATGGCCTGGACATGGCTACTTCTGCAAAAAGAGAGTTCATGGAGTGTTTTGACGCCACAATATTGCGTCCACGTCGTCTGACATACAAGTTTCAGTTTCCCGGTCCCACCGGGGCTAATGCCGTGGAAGCGGCTTTAAAGCTCGCACGCAAGGCCACGGGCCGGCAAACTGTAGTTTCATTCACGAACGGCTTTCATGGCGTGAGCTTGGGCGCGCTTGCAGTAACAGCTAATCGAACCTACCGAGATGCGGCAGGCCTTCCTCTAGCCGGCACGGTGTTCATGCCCTATGATGGGTATTGGGGAGCCGATCAGGACACTTCGGAACATTTGGAAACGTTGCTTGCTGATCCAAGCGGCGGTATTGATTTACCGGCAGCCATCATTCTGGAGACAGTCCAGGGTGAGGGTGGCATCAACCCTGCGAGCCGCGACTGGCTGCAGTCGCTCGAGCGAATTTGCAGAAAGAACGGCATCCTCCTGATTGTTGATGATATTCAGGCAGGTTGCGGTCGAACAGGTAATTTCTTTAGTTTCGAATTTGCCGATTTGTCGCCAGATATCATTGTCTTGTCGAAGTCCCTCAGCGGCTGTGGACTGCCGTTATCGCTTTTGCTGATCAAACCTGAAATAGACGTTTGGCAGCCGGGCGAACACAATGGGACATTCAGAGGCAACAACCTTGCGCTGGTGACTGGGATCGCTGCATTACGAAAATATTGGACGGATGAAAAGCTATCTGATGGCGTTGCGGAAACAGGACGCATAGTGAGYCAGCGCCTTCAACAGATTGCCAACAACAGCGCAGATCATAACCTTTCCGTTCGTGGAAGGGGAATGATACTTGGACTTGATTGTAACACAGGCAAACTGGCGGAGGAAATTGTCCGTAGGGCCTTTAAAGATGGGGTCGTGGTAGAGCGATGCGGCGCGGAGGACCACGTGGTCAAGCTTCTTCCCCCTTTAACAATTGACGGGAAGACGCTCCAACGCGGGCTGGATATTTTGGWCAGTTCTGTGCGCGCAAGCGTCGAAAGCGGATTGAGGCTGYGATGTATGGAGAGTGGGATGTCGATTTGCGGCTGCCGGAATCGAAGGTGCTAAAAGATCAGGCTGGGCGACCGTCTGGGTCCGTTGAGGCGTTATCAAGCGGGCGGCGCGCTCACGGCATCTATCATCTAGACAGCTTGCAAGTTGCCGA
>NZ_MDDT01000040.1:0-104880 GCF_001854815.1 Mesorhizobium sp. LCM 4576 | reverse complement strand
CCAAACCGGACAACTTGATTAGCTACCGACAGCGCTTGGGCTGGAAGGCTTGGCAGGGGCGGTTTCCAGCGACGAAAGCATAACCGGAAGTCCCATTTGCAACAATGTAGGATCGGGCGGTTCCCAGCCGTCCTGCGGCATGCAACCAGACCCCAGGGGACCAATATGAAACTCCTGTTCAGCCGCAATCCCAATCCTCGCCTCGCGGTCGCGACGGCACGCTATCTCAAGGCCAAGATCGCGTTCGCGTTCRCATCGCCGATGGCGCCCGGGYAGGCCGAGCGCTACCATGCGCTCAATCCCAACCTGACCTTGCCGATATTGGTCGGCGCGGGATGGAGCCTGTGGGAGGCGGACGCCATCGCCTGCCGGCTTTCGCGCGAGATGCGTTCGGATTTCTGGCGCAGCGGGGACGACGAGCCGGACATGATCCGCTGGATGAGCTGGGGCAAGGAGCGGTTCGCCTTCGCTTGCGACATGGTGCATTTCGAGCGCGGCACCAAGCAGCGCTATGGGCTGGGTCCCATCGACCAGGCGCTGGTCGAGGAGGGGCTGAGGCAGTTCCACAAGGCCGCGGCAGTGCTCGAGCCCGAGCTTTCCGCGCGGGAGTGGCTGGTCGGCGCTTCGATCTCCTATGCGGACTTCCGCATGGCGACGTTCCTGCCGTTCAATGATGTCRCCGGATTGCCGCTCGACGACTATCCGGCGATCCGCCGCTGGTACGGCYGGCTGGAGGCGATCGACGCCTGGCGCGACCCATTCCAGGGGTTGGAAGCGCCGCAACTGCCGCCGGTCAAGGTCGAGGCGTGACCCGCATATGCTGAACCTATCAAGGCGTCCGGGACGCAAACCCGCCCGGTCGAGCCCGCTCTCTTTTTTCGTATATCTCAGGCGGGGTCGACCTCCAGGCCGCCATTCAGCGCATCGCGCAATGCCTGGATTTGCCGGTTCAAGGCATCGAGCTCAGCCAATTTCATGCCTGAGCGCTCGATCAGCGTCTCGTTCAAGCAGTTGCACTGGACGAGCAGAGCCCGGCCGCTGGGGGTCAGGTCGACCTGGACTTGGCGCTCGTCGGCCTGGCTGCGCTGCCGGGTGACAAGGCCAGCCTGCTCCATTCTTTTCACCAGCGGCGTGATGGTGCTCGATTCCAACGCGAGCCGATGCGCGATGCTGCCCACCGACATGCCGTCCGCCTCTCCCAGCGCGTTGAGCACGAGATATTGCGGATAGGTGATGCCCATCCCGTCCAGCATGGGCTTGTAGGTGCGGTTGATCGCCATCGAGGTGGCATAGAGCGTGAAGCAGAGCTGATTGTCCAACGGGAGAGGCACGGCGCATTCCTTTTGCCGACTGAGAACTCATTGTATACCACGAAAAATGATATCGCGATACATATTCTTGTGGACAAGGCTTCCGATCTCCGTTACGCATATAGTTATCGCGATATTGTTTATCGTGATATCAACTGAAGGAGATTGAGATGAGCTTGCAGACCACGTCAGGGCAGACCAATTCAGGCTCGGGCAGCGGCACGGTCACCACCAAGGACGGAACGCAGATCTTCTACAAGGATTGGGGGACGGGCCAGCCGATCGTCTTCCACCATGGCTGGCCGCTGAGCAGCGACGACTGGGACGCCCAGATGCTGTTCTTCCTGTCAAAGGGTTACCGCGTCATCGCGCATGACCGACGCGGCCATGGCCGTTCCAGCCAGACCGACACAGGCAATGAGATGGACACCTATGCCGCCGACGTGGCGGCGCTCGCCGCGCATCTCGACCTCAAGGACGCCATCCATGTCGGCCATTCGACGGGCGGCGGCGAGGTGGCGCGCTATGTCGCGCAATATGGCGGYGCGGGCCGCGTCGCCAAGGCCGTGCTGATCGGCGCGGTGCCGCCAATCATGTTGAAGACGCCCGCCAATCCAGGCGGCTTGCCGATCAAGGTGTTCGACGGTTTCCGCGCGGCGCTGGCGGCCAACCGCGCCCAGTTCTTCCATGACGTGCCGGCGGGACCGTTCTACGGCTTCAACCGTCCCGGCGCCCAGGTTTCCGAAGGCGTAATCGACAATTGGTGGCGCCAGGGCATGATGGGCGGCGCCAAGGCGCATTACGACTGCATCAAGGCCTTCTCGGAAACCGACTTCACCGAAGACCTGAAGACAATCGACGTGCCGGTGCTGGTCATGCATGGCGACGACGACCAGATCGTGCCGATCGCGGACTCCGCGCTCATCTCGATCAAGCTGCTCAAGAAGGGCGAGCTCAAGGTCTACAAGGGTTTTCCGCACGGCATGGCAACGACCCACGCGGACGTCATCAACGCCGACCTCCTGGCCTTCTTCAAGGCCTGAGGCCGGTCGCCAAACACGAAGGCACCCGCCAGGCGGCGGCGGGTGCCTTGATCCTTGGAAGCCGTTCGAGGTGGCTGGGCAATCAGGCCTTCCGCGCTTCCTTCATGTTGGGCAGGAAGACCGTCAGCAGGCCGAGGAAGGGCAAATACGAGCAGATCTGGTAGACGAAGTCGATGCCCTTCATGTCGGCGACGACGCCGAGCACCGCGGCGGCGATGCCGCCCATGCCGAAGGCGAAGCCGAAGAAGATGCCGGCGATCATGCCGACGCGGCCCGGAACCAGCTCCTGCGCGAAGACGACGATATTGGAGAAGGCCGACGACAGGATCAGGCCGATCAGCACGGTGAGCACCATCGTCCATTCCAGATTGGCGTAGGGCAGCGCCAGCGTGAAGGGCAGCACGCCGACGATCGAGAACCAGATCATCGCCTTCTGTCCATAGCGGTCGCCGAACGGTCCGCCGAGCAGGATGCCCAGCGCCGAGGCGCCGAGGAACAGGAACAGCATCACCTGGCTCATCTGCACCGAAACGCCGAACTTATGGATGGCGTAGAAGGTGTAGTAGCTGGAGAGCGAGGCGATATAGGCGTTCTTGGTCAGCACAAGCAGAGTCAGCACGGCCAGCGCCCACATGACCTTCTTGYGCGCGAAGGGCGAGACATGGGCAGCCTGCTTGCGGCTGGCCATCGAGGCGCGCAGCCGGCTGTACCAGCCGCCGACCCGCCACAAGACGACGATGCCGATCAGCGAGCCGACGGCGAACCAGGAAATGCTGGCCTGGCCGAACGGCACGACGATGAAGGCGGCGAGCAGCGGGCCCATGGCCTGGCCGAAATTGCCGCCCACCTGGAACAGCGACTGCGCCAGGCCGAAGCGGCCGCCGGAAGCAAAACGGGCGATGCGCGAGGATTCCGGATGGAAGATCGCCGAGCCGATACCGATCAGCGAGGCGCCGATCAGGAGCAGCCAGTAATGGCCGGCATGGGCAAGCACCACCAGGCCGACCAGCGAGGAGGCCATGCCCCAGGGCAAGGAGTAGGGCATCGGCTTCTTGTCGGTGATCATGCCGATCACCGGCTGCAGCAGCGAAGCCGTCACCTGGAAGGTGAAGGTCAGAAGGCCGATCTGCCAGAAATCGAGACCGTAATTGTCCTTGAGCAGCGGATAGATCGCCGAAAGCAGCGACTGCATGATGTCGTTGACGCAGTGGCAGAAGCTCACCGCAAGAATGACGGTGAAGGCCGTCGTTTGCGCCGAGATGTTGCTTGCCGGCGCCGGTGCGGCGACGGAGGTGGCGGTCGTATCGGTCAAGGCAATGCTCCGTAGTCTTGTTGGAGCATGATCTTTTCCGAAAACCGTTTCCACTTTTCGGGATCATGCTCTAGGCGGCGAACCGCAGCCGGCCTTATAGGCCCGTTGCCAAGCGACTTCTTTCGTGGTTTGGTCCAATAGTTTCGCAAGTGGGCCACATCGATGCCGCATGGCAAGGAGATATTCAAGGGCGACGCCGCCGAGCTCGGCCGGCTGCATGAAAGCCGCTGGCAATGGCTGGAACAGGCCGTCGGGCCGGCGGTGGCGCTGCCGACAGAATATCCGGACGGCTACCACGTGCCGCGGCACCGCCACAGCCGCAGCCAGTTGCTGCACGCGCTGGTCGGCGTGGTCCTGGTGACGACCAGGCACGGGCGCTGGATGGTGCCGCCCGACCATGCGATGTGGATACCGGCCGGCACCGAGCATTCCGTCGAGATGCTGGGCGACGTCTCCATGCGGTCGGTCTATGTGATGCCGGACGCCATTCCCGGCTTACCGGAGGGCCTGCGCGTCGTCGGCATCACCGAGCTGATGCACAGCCTGATCGTCGAATCGGAGAAGCTGCCGCAGGGGAGTGAGCTCGAAGGGCGCGCCGCCCTCGTCATGGGTCTTCTGCTGCATGAGATCCCGAACCTGCCGGAACGGCCGCTCGGCCTGCCTTTCCCGTCCGATCCGAAGCTTGCAGCGCTCTGCCGGCGCTTCGTCGCGGCCCCGTCGCCGCGTGCGACGATCGACGAATGGGCGGATGCCGCAGGCATGAGCCGGCGGTCCTTCACCCGCGCCTTCCACCGCCAGACCGGACTGTCGCTGTCGACCTGGCGCCAGCAGGCCTGCCTGTTCGCGGCGCTGCCCAGGCTCGCCGACGGCGAGCCGATCACCAGGGTGGCGCTCGACCTCGGCTATGACAGCGTGCCGGCCTTCACGACCATGTTCAAGCGCATGCTCGGCACCTCGCCGCGCGGCTATATGCGCGGCGCGCGCGATGTCGGTGAAAACCCGCGCCGCACAGGTGGTCCGATCGCCGCGTGAGACAGCGCCGCCAGCATTGAGTTGATGTGTCGGTTCTCAATCTGGGTTCCGTTTGCCAAATACTGATTGCAAACTGCAATCGGTTATGTTCCTCTTTGTGAGGAGGYAAAATCGGAGGAACGCTGGTGGCCACGATTGTCTATGCCATGCTGACATCGCTGGACGGCTACATCGCCGGACCGAGTGGAAGTATTGACCTGCCGGTCCCGGAAGAGGAATTGCACCGGCATTTCAACGACGAGATGCGACGGACGTCGATCGCGCTTTGCGGGCGCAGGATGTATGAAACCATGCGTTTCTGGGACAGCCCGGAGCGGGAGATCGCCGCCGAGGTAGGTCGAGCGGGATTTTGCGCATGCCTGGCGGGAGACGCCGAAGGTCGTGTTTTCGACCACGCTTCGGGAGGTTGGGCCGAATGCCCGTCTGGTGAGGGGTGATGTCGAGGYGGTTGCAAGGTCGCTCAAGGCGGACACGGACGGCGAGATTTCCGTCTCCGGCGCCGAGTTGGCTGCCCATCTTGTCCGCGCGGGCCTGATCGACGAATACCGGCTTTACATGCATCCGGTCGTGCTGGGCGGCGGCAAGCCGTACTTCCGGTCCGGCCTGTCGCTGGCGCTGAAGCCGCTCGGTACGGAGCGCCTTGCGCAAGGCGTCACGCTGCTGCGCTACGCRCCCGGGGTAGCCAGTTTCTGATCAATCGAACAGGCTCGACACCGACTCCTCGGTCGCGGTGCGCGAGATCGCCTCGCCCATCAGGTCGGCGATCGAAATGACACGGATGTTCGGCGCGTCGAGCACGCCCTGCGTCGGCTGGATCGAATCGGTGATCACCAGCTCCTGCAGCTTCGAGCCGGCGATACGGGCGACGGCGCCRCCAGAGAGCACGCCATGGGTGATGTAGGCGGTGACGGAGGTCGCGCCGTTGGCGAGCAGCGCGTCGGCCGCGTTGCAAAGCGTACCGCCGGAATCGACGATGTCGTCGATCAAGAGGCAGTCCTTGCCGGCGACCGCACCGATGATATTCATGACTTCCGATTCGCCGGGACGCTCGCGGCGCTTGTCGACGATGGCGAGCTGCGCATCGAAGCGCTTGGCGAGCGCGCGCGCCCGCACCACGCCGCCGATGTCGGGCGACACGACGACGACATTGCCGAGCTGCTTGTATTTGGCCTTCACGTCGCGYGCCATCACCGGCACCGAGAACAGATTATCGGTCGGGATGTCGAAGAAGCCCTGGATCTGGCCGRCATGCAGGTCGAGCGTCAGCACGCGGTTGGCGCCGGCGCGGGTGATCATGTTGGCGACGAGCTTGGCCGAGATCGGCGTGCGGCCGGAGGCGCGGCGATCCTGCCTCGCGTAGCCGAAATAGGGGATGACCGCCGTGATGCGTCGCGCCGAGGAGCGCATGAAGGCGTCCATCATGATGAGYAGTTCCATCAGATGGTCGTTGGTCGGATAAGAGGTCGACTGCAGGATGAACACATCCTCGCCGCGCACGTTTTCCTGGATTTCGACGAAGATTTCCTGGTCGGCGAAGCGCCTGACGCTGGCCTTCCCTAACGGGATGTTGAGATAGCGAGCGACCGCTTCGGCCARCACCCGATTGGAATTGCCCGCGAAAAGCTTCATGCACCGTTCCTGGTGAAGGATGGAGAGGCCGGAGAGACTCTCATGAGCCTTTTATGCGGGCTTTTAGCGGCCCGCGCCGGTATTGCAAGCCTCGTTGTGGGGAATCCTTGCGGCGACCGCAACAAACAGGGAAAACATCGCAAGCCGGCAACAGTTTGGTCGGCAACAGTTTGGCCTGTCCGGTCAACCGGCGCCGCCGCTGCCCAGCCAGGCGGCGAACTGGTCGATCGTCTGGTCGGCAATGGCCTGCATGGTGGCGGGCGCTACCGCGGGCCAGCCTTCGCCGCTGCCGACGGAGGGCGCCTTCTGCTGGCCATTGATGCGGTGCAGGCGGTTTCCCGAGGGATCGTAAATGTCCCAGACATAGATGACGGTCGTGTCCTTACCCTCGGACATCGTCGAAAAATAGCCCTTCAGCACATGCGTCGCTGTCTGGTCCGTGCTGCCGACAAGCGTCAGGCCACGCTGTTTGGCACGGGCCTGCAGTTCCGCCGTCAACGGTGCCGCCGCGTCCACCGATGCGCCGACGATCGGCGCCACCTGCAGCCGCGTCCTGGCGAGGGCGGCGGTCTGGGCGGGCGTTGCGGGCTTTGCAGGTGCCGTCGTCGCAGTGGCGGTCGACGGAGCCGGCGCGGTCATGGTCGGAGTGGTGGCCGTCGTCGATGTGCCCTGCGGGGTGGCCGAAGACTGGGCCGAGGCCGCCGGCGGGGTGATCGCCGAAGGTTCGAGCACGTCCTTGGCGTTGGTGCAGGCGCCGAGCGCCAGCGCCGCAAGCAATGACACGGTCGTCACCCGCGATCGTCTCATTTGCCTGAAAGCTCCCTACTGGCGAACGCCCCCGCGTGAACCAACCATTATGGATTCACTGCACGATCAAGTCGAGATCATGGCGCGACAGCGGCTTCGGCGCCGATTCCGTCGTAAGGTAAGTCCGGCCAAGCGTCATCGCGGTCTCGGTCTCGGAGTCCATGATGATCATATGCGCGAACAGCGTCATATTGGGYGCGATCGGCTCCGGATTGCCCTGGTAGAACATCGGCATGTCCATCCAGGACGGCGTGAAGCGGGCGCCGACCGAATAGCCGCAGGCATTCAGCCGGTGCTTGGTCAGATTGTGCGCTTCGAGCGTGCGGGCATGYGCGTCGAAGACATCGCCGAAGGTGTTGCCCGGCGTCATCGCCTTTTCGACCGCGAGCAGGGCGGCGCGGGAAGCGTCAAACAATTCCTGGTGACGCTTCGACACCTTGCCCGTGAGTACGGTGCGCATCATCGGGGCATGATAGTGGTGGAAGACGCCGGCCCATTCGAGCGTCAGCTGGTCGTTCTTGGTGAGCTTGCGGCGGCCGGCCTTGTAGCGGCAGAGCAAGGCATCGGCGCCGGAGCCGATGATATACTCGTTGGCGGGATAGTCGCCGCCGCCGGCAAAGACGGCCCCTTGCATGGCGGCAAGGATGAGCCCTTCGTCGCCGCCTTGCTTGATCAGCGGGAGTGCGGCATCCAGCGCGTCGTCGGAAAGATTGGCGGCCTTTTCCGCCTTGGCGATCTCGGCCGGGCTCTTGAACAGGCGCAGCCGGCCGACGATGCCGGAAGCATCCGCGATCTGGCCGAAGGTCTGCAACTGCTCGTCGAGGCGCCGGCCATTATAGGCGGTCAGGCCATGGGTGTCGTATTCGACGCCGATGCGGGCGCCGAGCAGGTCGAGGTCGTTGAGCAGGTTGCGCAGGTCGATCGCCGGGTTGGCGCCCTGACGATCGGTCCACAGCACGATGTTTTCGATGGTCGAGGTATGGCGTGCTTGCCTCAGATCGGCCGAACGGGTGAGCAGCACCATCGAGCCGTCGGCCTTCACCACCAGGCACTGGAAAAAGCAGAAGCCGAATGTGTCGTAGCCGGTCAGCCAGTACWTGCTCTCCTGCGCGAACAAAAGCACGGCGTCGAGCTTCTTCTCGGCCATTTCGATCAGCAGCCGATCGCGTCGCGCGTCGAATTCCGAACGTTCGAAATGCAGCGCCATTTTACTCTTTCTCCAGAACGATTGCCGAAACCTGGCGCCCGTAATCCGCTTCCTTGCGGTGTGTGGTGCGCCGGTAGGAATAGAAAAGCTCTTCTTCCGCGTAGGTGCAGCGGCCAAGGCCTTCGGCGGTCACGCCAGCCTTGCGCAGCCGGTCGACCGTATATCGGTTGAGGTCGAACATCGAGTGGCCGGTCGTCTTCGACGGTCTGAAATAGCGGTGATTGCCGGCGTCGGCTTCGACGAAGCGGGCGACGAATTCCGGCCCGACCTCGTAATTGTCGGGGCCGATCGAGGGGCCAAGCACGGCGACGATGCGCTCGCGGCGGGCGCCGAGGGCTTCCATCGCGGCGACCGTGTTTTCGAGCACGCCGGTGAACGCGCCCTTCCAACCGGCATGCGCCGCGCCGATGACGCGCGCCCCGGCGTCGGCGAAGAGAACCGGCCCACAATCGGCCGTCGAGGCGCCGATGGCGATGCCGGGACGGTCGGTGACGATGGCGTCGGCCTTCGGGCGAGGACCGGCGAAGGGTTCCCTGGCGACAATGACATCCGGCGAGTGGATCTGGTGCGCGGTCAACAGATGATCCGCGGGCACGCCCATCCAGGCGGCGACGCGCCGCCGGTTCTCGGCGACCAGTGTCTGGTCGTCGCTGGAGCCGGTGCCGATGTTGAGCCCCCGGTAGATGCCGTCGGAGACGCCGCCGATGCGGGTGAAGTAGCCGTGGCGCATGCCCGGCACTTTTTCAAGCAGCGGCGAGCGTACTGGATCGGGTCTGGTYTGATTCAGCATGGTTGGGTTTGTCGTCCGTRCAAGGCGGGTTCGTCAAGGCGAAGTTCGGAGAACGAAGCGGACCAGATGGCGAGGCCGCTCGGCGATCAGGTGGCTTTCGCCGCCGGCAGGACCTTCATGACCTTGAACAACTCGCCCATCGCGTCGGGGCCGGCCAGGCGTTCGACCGCGTCGGAAATGGCTTGACGCGTCTCGGTATCGCCATCGGCGCCGAGCGTGCCGGCGCGCTCGAGCAGGCCCATGCCGAGCAGGAATTCGCCCTGGGTCGACAAGTGCACCTCGAGACCGTGAGCGCGCGCCATCTCGGCAAGCGCGGCGAAATCGACATGGGCTGTGAGGTCGGCTTCGCCAGGATTGGCTAAAACGTCCTCGCGCTGGTGCCGGCGCAGCGCCTGGAAAGTGTCGCCGATCCCCGGCTGAAGGTGGCCGTAGTCGATGAAGAGGCCGGCGCCGCCCTGGCCGGCTATGCGCTCGGCGATCTGCGACATCAGCGCCGAACGGGCAGGGGCCACTTCGACGATAGCGCCTTGCGGCGCGTCGGCAGCGGCGGCCGGCAGCAGTGCCGGGTCGACAGACCCCGCGCCAGCGAAGAAGTGCAGTTCATCGGCGCCGTCGAGGCCGACAACACGCTCGCGCCAGCCCGCGCCGACATAGACGAACTGCCGGATCGGCACAGCGTCGAACAATTCGTTGCCGACGATGAAGAGCGGCTGCCGCGGCAGCGTGTCGATGGTCTGGTGCCAGGCAGGCGCCGCGCTCTGGCCGGCAAGCGTCTGCTTCTGGATCTCGGCCAGGCGCGGGCTGGTCTCGATCATGGCGAAGGAAGCGCCAGCGACGAGCGCCGGGTCGAGCCGCGACCATGTGCGCAGCATGTCCTTCATCAAGGTGCCGCGGCCGGGACCGATCTCGGCAAAGGTCGCGGGCAGAGGCCGGCCCTCGCCCTGCCAGGCCTGGTAGAGCCAGACGGCGACGAGCTCGCCGAACATCTGGCTGATCTCGGGCGCGGTGATGAAGTCGCCGGCGGCGCCGAAGGGCTCGCGCGTCGTGTAGTAGCCCTCGTCGGGATCGAACAGGCAGAGCGCCATATATTCGCTGACCGGGATCGGCCCCGCGGCGCCGATCAGGCCTATGATGCGCTTTTTCAGCCGGGTCATGCCGCCCGCGGCTGTGGCGCCGGCTTCGCGGTGACCATCGCCCAGATGCCGGCGAGCACCATCGGCGTGGACAGGATCATGCCCATGGTCAGCCAGCTGGTGCCGAGCAGGTAGCCGAGCTGCTGGTCGGGCTCGCGGAAGAACTCGACGAAGATGCGCGACAGGCCGTAGCCGCAGATGAAGGCGCCGCCGACGAAGCGCGGCGTCTTGAGCTTGAGGCGCGAATGGGTGAGGAAGCGCAGCACCAGGAACAGCACAAGGCCTTCGAGCAGCGCCTCGTAAAGCTGGCTGGGATGGCGGGTGAACGGGCCGCCATTGGGGAATTCGATTGCCCATGGGACGTCCGAGGGTCGCCCCCACAGCTCCGAATTGATGAAGTTGGCGACGCGCACAAGGCCGAGCCCAACGGGCACGCCGGCGGACACCACGTCGAACAATGTCCAGGTGGGAATCCGGCGCTTGAGCGAAAACAGCGTCATGGCGAGGATGACGCCAAGCAGGCCGCCATGGAACGACATGCCGCCCTGCCAGACCGCGAAGATGTCGAGCGGATGCGCGATGTAGCGCGGCAGGTCGTAGAAKAGCACGTAGCCGGTGCGTCCACCGAGCACGACGCCGATCGCCGCCCAGACGATGAAGTCGTCGAGGTCCTCGGGCTTCATCGGCAGATGGCCGTCCGGCCACAGGCGCGGGTTCGTCACCAGCCGCTTGGCATACCACCAGGCAAAGAGGATGCCGACGATATAGCCGACGCCGTACCAGTGCACCGCGAGCGGCCCGATTTGGACGATGACCGGGTCGATGTTGGGGAAGGGCAGGGAGGCCAGCGGCAGCAGGAAATATTCGCTCAACGGTGTCTCCGGGGCGCGGTCACGATTGGGCGCGGACCATGCGGCAGGGTTTTGGCGCGGTCAAGGCAGCGCCGATGCCGCAGCCGACCGTCAAGTCTCAGGGAACAGAATCCGCTCATAATCCGTCGCGCCGTGAAGGATGTGCAGCACTTCGACGGCATCCATATGGATGCGGAAGAAAATCAGATAATTGCCATACACCCGACGACGGATGCCGGAGGATTGATGGCGGGCGACCAACTGACAACGTTCCGGCATTGTGCATAGTTCAATGCAGGCATTGCGCAATTCACGAACGAAGGTCATTGCCCGGAATGGGTTGTCGCCCGCGATGTGATCGCCGATAGCCTCAAGGTCGCTCTCGGCCTCGTCGGTAAATACCAGCCGTTTCACCTACGCTTCTCGGCCATCGCCTTATATTTGCTCTCCAGGCGATCGAACACGTCTGCGGCAGGCTTCACGCGTCCTGCATCTGCGTCAGCGACGCCTCGCGCGAGTGCAGCGTCAAGCGCGGCGAGACGTTTCTCCCTTTCTTCCACAAGGCGGACACCTTCGCGCAACACTTCGCTTTTCGAATTGTAGCGGCCGGTGCTGACGAGCCGGTTCACGACGTTTTCCAGGCGCTCACCGAGATCTGCACTGATTGCCATGACATACTTCCTAGGACTCTCACCGAGATAATAATAGTTATTGAGCGGCTTGCCAACAGGAGCAACCGCTCCGCGTCAGATGCGCTTGCATTCCGCGTCGCGCGCCACTACGTCAAAACGACAAAGCGAGGATCTGCCATGGCGACCGGACCGAACCGCATTCTCGACGAATTCGCAAAGATCATGACCGACGCGGCGGGCGCCGCGCAGGGCGTGCGGCGCGAGGTGGAGACGGCGTTCCGGGCGCAGGCCGAGCGCATGCTGAACTCCATGGATGTGGTGYAGCGCGAAGAGTTCGAGGCCGTCCGCGAGATGGCGGTCAAGGCGAGGGAAGACAACATCCAGCTGGCGACACGCGTCGAGGCGCTCGAGGCCAGGCTCGCCGAACTGACCGGACAGGCCGCACCTGCGGGTGCCGCGAAGCTCCGCGCAAAAAAATAATCGTTAAACTTTTCCACATAGCGCGATCCGAAAAATCGCTTTGCCGTGAATCGCTTACCGGCATTGCATGAATCTTTGTGACAGCCACCTTTCCACATGCGGATGACGCAGTGCGAAAAATTGGGCTGTTCACGCGACTCCCGATCAATAGACTGAATTTGTTGCATGATTCGAAGCAGGGTCATGCGCCGGGCGGTGGGGTCCGGTTGGGTCTTTGCGTTGGAAAGTCCTGACCGTCCGAGTTCTAGACAAGATTGTTCGTCGTGTGTGCCCCGCGGAGCGTGTGGCGCTCCCCTGAACACAGGAAGCATTCATGGAACTCCTCGAACTCGAATTCTCCCGCGAAATCCACCCGGTGGATGTCATCGAGCAGGTGGCCCACAACAACGACTGGTCCTTCGAACGCGCCGGTGACGATGAGATTTCGATTTCGGTCGCCGGCAGCTGGACGGACTACCACGTCTCCTTCTCTTGGATGGAGGATTTCGAGGCGCTGCATCTGGCCTGYGCCTTCGACATCAAGGTGCCGGAGACGCGCGCGCTTGAAGTGATGCGGCTGTTGTCGCTGATCAACGAGCAGATGCTGTTCGGGCATTTCGATCTGTGGGAACAGGAAGGCGCCATCATGTTCCGGCAGTCGCTGCTGCTTGCTGGCGGGGTCGAGCCGTCGAGCCAGCAGGTCGAGGTGCTGTTGTCCTCGGCGTTAGAGGCCTGCGAATGCTATTTCCAGGCCTTCCAGTTCGTCGTCTGGTCGGGTACATCGGCCAAGGACGCGCTCTCCAGCGTGCTCTTCGAGACCCACGGAAACGCCTGAACCAAACCGACACCGCCGATGAGTTCCAGCAGCGAGCGCAARCCCGAGATCAGCTTTGCCGATTTCGACCGTGTCGACATCCGTGCCGGCACGATCGTCGAGGCCGAGCCGTTTCCGGAAGCGCGCAAGCCGGCGATCAAGCTGAAGATTGATTTCGGTCCGGCCATCGGAGTGAAGAAGTCGTCGGCGCAGATCACCAAATACTACGCGCCGGAAACGCTTGTCGGCCGTCAGGTCTTCGCGGTGGTCAATTTCCCGCCGCGCCAGATCGGCCCGTTCATGTCGGAAGTGCTGACGCTCGGCTTTCCCGATGAAGAGGGCGCCGTCGTGCTCGGCGCCATCGAGCGCAAGGTGCCGGACGGCGGGCGTTTATTCTAGGACGAGCCTGGGGCGACCTGGAGCCAGCCTATCCTGATCGGCGCGTTTGCTTGGCATCCCCAGCGCTTCATCGACCACGTCGAGGAACATTCCGGCGCAGGCCTGCCAGCTGTAGCGCATCGCGCGCTGGCGGGCTTCGGCGCGGTCGACGTGAAGCGCCTTCATCGCCGCTTCGCCCAGGTCGTTCGACACGGCTCCGCCGATGYCGTCGCCGACAATGTCGATCGGTCCGGTCACCGGGAAGGCGGCGACCGGCGTTCCGCTGGCCAGCGCCTCGATGATGACGTTGCCGAAAGTATCGGTGCGGCTCGGGAACACGAAGACATCGGCCGAGGCGTAGATCTCGGCCAGCTCGTCGTTCGGGCGGTGGCCGAGGAAATGCGCGTTGGGATAGCGCGCCTTGAGTTTTGCCAGTTCCGGTCCTTCGCCGACGATCACCTTGCTGCCGGGCAGATCGAGATCGAGGAAGGCGGTCAGATTCTTTTCGATCGCGACGCGGCCGACGCACAGGAAAACCGGGCGGGGAAATCCGGTTTCCTTGCGCTTGTCCGGCCGGAAATGGTCGGTGTCGACGCCGCGCGTCCAGGGCCTCAGCTTGTTGAAGCCGCGGGCCGCGAGATCGTCCGCCAGCGATTGCGTTGCGACAAGCGTGCCCTGTCCGGAATTGTGGAAGTCGCGCAGCCAGTTGTAGGCCCAGCTCTCCGGCACCGGCAGGCGGGCGCTGAGATATTCGGGAAAGCGCGTGTGATAGCTGGTGGTGAAGGGGCGGCCCACCTTTCGGCAATGGCGACGCGCCATGATGCCGAGCGGACCCTCGGTGACGATGTGGATGTGGTCGGCCTTGGCGGTGTCGATCATGCGCGCGACATGACCCGGCGTCGTCAGCGCCAGCCGGATGTCGGGATAGGTCGGCATCGGCAAGGTGCGAAAGAGGTTCGGCGTCAGGAAATCGAGCTCGACGTCGAAAGGTTTCAGCGCCTCGGTCAGACGTTCCAGCGTGTGCACCACGCCATTGACCTGCGGCCGCCATGCGTCGGTGACCATCAGGATGYGCATGGCGGTCCTTTGCCGGCATGGCTATCGAGCATGCCGGCGCGGTGCCGGAACGGCAGCCAGGCAGCARCCCGCGCCTCGCTCCAGCGCACCCGGGTGGGCACCGGATCGAAGCGGGGCGGCAGGGCCGAATCAACGAAGGTCGCGCGCTTCATGCGCGCTCTTGACCATGATTTCATGACGGGCGGATGAAGCCTGTCTTGACCGGTCTTACGCGGGCACCTTGATGACGGCGCGCAGGCCGCCGAGCGGGCTGTCCTCGAGGCTGATGTCGCCGCCGTGGCTGCGGGCGATGTCGCGGGCGATCGACAGGCCAAGTCCCGTGCCGCTGGCGTCGAGGTTGCGCGCTTCGTCGAGCCGCAGGAAAGGCTTAAACACCTCTTCGCGCTTGTCGGGCGCAATGCCGGGACCGTCGTCGTCGATGGTGACGGTGAGCGAGCCGCGACCGTGATTGGCGTGGACCTCGACGGTCTTGGCGTAGCGGAAGGCATTGCCGATGACGTTCGACARCAAACGGGCAAAGGCGTTCGGYCGCACATGCACGGCCGGATCGCCTGTCAGCGTYGTCGTGAGCTTGCAGCCGCGCAATTGCGCTTCCTCGCCAAGCTTCTGGAAGTAGGCGTTGAGATCGAAACGGCCAGTGTCCTCCGCCGCCTCGCCGCGGGCAAAGGAGAGATAGCCTTCCAGCATCGACTGCATGTCGTCGATGTCCTGGTTCAGCGCGGCCTTGGTCTCCGACTTGCCGCCGGCCAGCGCCAGTTGCAGCTTGAATCTTGTGAGGATGGTCCTGAGGTCGTGGCTGACGCCGGTCAGCATGGCGGTGCGTTGCTCGATCTGGCGCTCGATGCGCTCACGCATCTGGATGAAGGCGAAACCCGCGCGGCGGACCTCCTCGGCGCCGCGCGGGCGGAAATCGCGCGGCATCGGCCGGCCCTTGCCGAAACTCTCGGCCGCCTCGGCGAGCGTCAGGATCGGCCTGATCTGATTGCGCAGGAAGGGGATGGCGATCATCARCAGGACCAGCGAGGTGCCGACCATCCAGATCAGGAAGATGTGGGTGTTCGAGGCATAGGCCTGGCTGCGCCGCACGAAGACGCGCAGCACCTTGCCTTCGAGCTGGACGCGAACCTCGACGACGTTCGAGTTGCCGACCGTGTCGATCCAGAACGGACGGTTGATCTGTCTCGTGATCTCCGACGACAGCGCCTCGTCGAGGATCGAAAAGAACGGCTTAGGGCCCGGCGGGGGCAGCGGATCGGGCGGCAACAGATCCACCTTCAACTGCATGCGGTCCTGGGCGATGCGGATGATGTTGGCGTAATCGGCGTCGTGCGGATAGGTCTCCATCATGTCGATGACGGCCGCTATGTCCGAGATCGTCGCCTGCGACAGGCGCTGGGTGACCGTCTGCCAGTGCCGCTCCATGAAGACGAAGGCCACCACCGACTGCAGCAGGATCATCGGCGCGATGACGATAATCAGCGAGCGGGCGTAGAGCCGCTTCGGCATGTAGAGCGCGACCAGGCGCCAAAAGCGGTTCCAGGCGCGCGGCATCGCCCTCAGCGTCCGCAGCACGAGATCGCCGGGGCCGCCTCCTTCGGGCTTTTCCAGTTGCGTGG
The DNA here is from genome assembly GCF_001854815.1 of Mesorhizobium sp. LCM 4576. NCBI lineage: Bacteria > Pseudomonadati > Pseudomonadota > Alphaproteobacteria > Hyphomicrobiales > Phyllobacteriaceae > Mesorhizobium > Mesorhizobium sp. LCM 4576. The sequence goes on along the minus strand of NZ_MDDT01000040.1, from coordinate 88,790 downwards.
TCGCCATTCGCCCTTCCGCTCGTCGATGGCCGTTCAGCAAAGGGCCTTCGACGGTAGTTTATTCGACGCTGAGCCGATACCCAATACCGCGCACCGTCTGCAGCCACACCGGATTGGATGGATCGCGCTCGATCTTGCGGCGCAGCCGGTTGATCTGCACGTCGATGGTGCRCTCGCCGACATCCGATTCATCGCCCACCAGTTCATGGCGCGGTATGGTCTCGCCMGCCCGCGCGGCGAAGATCGCCAGGATCTCTTGCTCGCGGTCGGTCAGCTTAAGCGCCTCGCCGCCGCGCTTCAATTCACGCTTGGYGATCTGGAACGTGTAAGGCCCGAACACCAGCTGCTCGACCTTAGGGGTCGCGGCGGGGCCGCCACGGCGCAGGATGTTGTTGATGCGCAGGATGAGCTCGCGCGGATCGAACGGTTTCGGCAGGTAATCATCGGCGCCGGCTTCCAGCCCGGTGATGCGGCTGTCGGTCTCGGACAGCGCCGTCAGCATCAGGATCGGCACGTTCTTCTCGGCCCGCAGCGCCTTGGTGAGATCGACGCCGGTCTCGCCCGGCATCATGACATCGAGCACCAAAAGGTCGAAGTCGAGGCCGGCGAGCTTGCGCCTGGCCTCGCCGGAATTGCCGGCGACGGTGACGCGAAAGCCGTTCTCGGACAGATACTGCTTGAGCAGGTTGCGGATACGCGTGTCGTCATCGACAACCAAGAGGTGCGGCGCGTCATCGTCGGGCGCGGCCGGATGATCAACCTTCTCAATGGTCTCCATGGTTCTTCCCCGATGTTTGCGCAGGCACAATGTCGATCTGCGCTCTTAGTTCCGGATTGACCATTGCTTCCAGGAATCGCTCGATCGTGGCGCGCTCRGTGGCTCCGGAATCCTCCAATGCCGCACGGATGCGGCGCGACTGTGGCCGCGCCAGCGCCAAGGCCAGCGCGCGGCCCCTGGCGGTCGGGTAGAGTTCGCGCTGCCGGYGATCGCGCGGACCCTGCACCTGGACGATATGGTCGGTGTCGATCAACTGCTTCAAGACCCGCGCCAGGCTCTGCTTGGTGATCTTCAGCACATCGAGCAGTTCGGCGACGGTGAGCCCGGGCCTGCGGTTGACGAAGTGCAGCACGCGATGATGAGCGCGGCCAAAGCCGTATTCGGCGAGTATCTGGTCCGGGTCGGAGGTGAAATCGCGGTAGGCGAAGAAAAACAGTTCGATGATGGCAAAGTCGATGCCGTCCTCGTCGGCGATCGCCGTCCTGATCGGTTTTCCGGCTGCGGGGCTTGGATCCGTCATCATTTCTCCATGCGAGGCGGGAATTATGTCAGTACTATTGACGTAATTTCCGGGCAATGATAATTTTTGACAAGCTTTTCGGCGGATTGCGAACGAAAAGGCAAGTGGAAGCCGTTTTTCCGGAACTTCCTGAGTTTGCCACGAATTGAATATCCGCCTACGCTTTCATGCATTGGCCAACGTTTCGGATCCTGTGGCGGGCCGGTACGGAAGGCTTTAAAACACAACGATTTGCGGGCGGCCGCCCGCGGGAGGTTTCCATGGCATCCGTTCCCTTCGATCAATTGGACGGCTTCATCTGGATGAACGGCGAGTTCGTCAAATGGGCCGACGCCAAGATCCATGTGCTGACCCATGGCCTGCACTATGCCAGCGCCGTCTTCGAAGGTGAGCGCGCCTATGGCGGCCAGATCTTCAAGCTGACCGAGCATAATGAGCGCCTGCATGAATCGGCGCGCCTGCTCGGCTTCAAGATTCCCTATCCGGTCGCCGAGATCGACGAGGCCTGCCGCACGCTTTTGAAGAAGCAGGGTTTCCAGGACGCCTATGTGCGCCCGATCGCCTGGCGCGGCAGCGAGCAGATGGSCGTCTCGGCGCAGAACAACCGCATCAACTGCGCCATCGCCATCTGGCAGTGGCCGAGCTATTTCGACCCCGCGCAGAAACTCAAGGGTATCCGCCTCGATGTCGCCGAGTGGCGCCGGCCCGATCCGCGTACCGCGCCGTCAAAGTCGAAGGCCGCCGGCCTCTACATGATCTGCACGCTCTCCAAGCACGCYGCGGAGGCCAAGGGCTACGCCGACGCCATGATGCTCGATTGGCGTGGCCAGGTGGCGGAAGCCACCGGCGCCAACATCTTCTTCGTCAAGGACGGCAAGATCCATACGCCCACACCCGACTGCTTCCTCGATGGCATAACCCGCCGCACGGTGATCGGCCTGGCGAAGGATCGCGGTTTCGAAGTGGTCGAGCGCGCCATCATGCCTGAGGAGCTCGAAGGTTTCGAGCAGTGCTTCCTCACCGGGACGGCAGCTGAGGTCACGCCGGTCTCGGAGATCGGTCCGTACCGATTCGAGGTTGGCGAGATAGCCAAGACATTGATGAATGACTATTCGGCTGCGGTGCAGCCAAAGCATGCGATTGCCGCAGAATAGCGATAGTCACAGCTTTTTTGTGCAATAGGGGCGGTTTTCGGGCCGCCCTTTTTATTTAAGCTTTCACGCATTTGACTTTCGAACGGTTCGGCGTCTCATGATGGTGTCGGCCCTTGGAGGCAGGCGGCTATGGAGGGACTAGTTACATGGACAGCAACACGATTATTCAGATCGTTGTACAGGTAATTGCCGGCGTTATCGGTGGCCAGGCGGTTGGCGCTGCGCTGAAGCAGGCGGCGATGGGCCAGCTTACCAAGATCCTTGGCGGCGCCATCGGCGGYGTCGGCGGCGCGGCCATTCTTGGCAGTCTGCTTGGTGGCGGTGGAGTCGACGCAGCGGCAGCGGCGGGTGGAATCGGCAGCGCGCTCGACCTGAAGAACCTTCTTGGCGGCGTGGGCGGCGGTGCCATCCTGACCGGCATCATCGGCGCGGTCATGAACGCGATGAAGAAGTAAGGCCTCTCGCTTCAGGTTTTCAAATGGGCGGCTTCGGCCGCCCATTTTCGTTTCCAGGATATTTGTTCTGGCCCGCAGTGGACGCGCCTAGCACGCCTGTCTACATCAGGGCGAAACTTGGAAAGGAACGTTATGGGTCAGCTTAATGCCGGTATCGTGCCGGTCACGCCGTTCCAGCAGAACTGCACCATCCTGTTCGATATGGACGACAAGACGGGCGTCGTCGTCGATCCCGGCGGCGATGTCGACCAGATACTGTCGGTGCTGAAGGACAATGCCATCACCGCCGGCGCGATCTGGATCACGCATGGCCATATCGACCATGCCGGCGGCGCGATGGAGCTGAAGGACGCGCTGGGCATCGACATTATCGGCCCGCACGAGGCCGACAAGCCGCTGCTTGCCAATCTCGAGAACCAGGCCAGGCGTTTTGGCCTCACCGATCCGGTGCGCAATTGCGTGCCGGATCGCTTCCTCACCGAAGGCGAGACTGTGTCGTTCGGCGAGCATGTGTTCGAAGTGCTGCATTGCCCGGGACATGCGCCGGGCCACGTGGTCTACTACAACCGCGCGGCTAAATTCGCGCATGTCGGAGACGTGCTGTTTCGTGGCTCGGTCGGGCGCACCGATCTGCCCGGCGGCGACCATGCCGCCCTGATTGCCTCGATCAAGCAAAAGCTTCTGCCGCTCGGCGACGATGTCGGTTTCATCTGCGGCCATGGTCCAGGCAGCCGTTTTGGCGATGAAAGGCGGACCAATCCGTTTCTGACCTGACCTGCAAGCAAAGAAAAGCGCCGCTCGAGGCGGCGCTTTCGTGGGCAGGGAACCCAGCGATTACTCGGAGCTTCGGTAGCTTCGGTCAGTTGGCGACGCAGAAATGCTGGGCGCCGTCATTGCCGGTGAAGGTGCCGGTGCGCGAGTTGAAGGTGCGGTAACGGTCCGAGCAATACTCGTACCAGCCGCGGGTCCACGGCTCGGCGTAGCGGTCGGCATAGACGTAGCGGGGCTGCTGCACGTAGTAGCGGCGCACCGGCCGGTCGACATAGTAGTCGTCACCATAGGCCGGCTCGTAATAGCGCGGACCGGGGTTGCTCAGCGCGCTGCCGATCAGGGCGCCTGCCGCGAGGCCGACGACACCGGCGGCGAGGGCGTCGCCGCCGTGGCTGCGATGATGGTGCCAGCGCCAGTCATCCGCATTGGCCGCCGAGAAGGTGGCCAAGGTGGTCGCGGCAATGCCAACGCTCAGGATGGCGGTCTTGAGAAAGCGGTTCATTTTCGGTCTCCTTCACGCCGGCCCGCGCATTTTTTCGGGGGATACGGGCCGGCTTTAGCAAAGGTTAATAGAAGACCGTGGCTGAACGGAGGCTGAACGGAACTCGGCCCAAGCGATTTTTGAAGCTGGCGATTTTCGAGCTAGGGCGATTTCGAGGCTTGGGCACAGCCCTGTACCGGGCGGGAGCGGTCCCGCCTGGCGTAGCCTCCGTCGGATCCGTCGCGAGTCGGCTTAGCCGATCGACAGATTGACGGCCTTCGGACCCTTGCCGCGCTTGTCCGGCTCGGTGTCGAATGTCACTTTCTGCCCATCCTCAAGACCGGGAAGGCCCGACGCCTGCACGGCCGAAATGTGGACGAAGACATCCTTCGCGCCATCATCGGGCGTGATGAAGCCGAAGCCCTTGGCATGGTTGAAGAATTTGACGGTGCCGGTCTGCGGCATGGGAAACTCCTTTGATCCCATCAAGTCAAGTCTCGGGCCGGCAAACTGCCCGAGAGGAAATTTGTCCTTTATTTTAGCGCTATCGGCAAGAGAAAGTTTTCGCCTGCCGATCCAAGCATTTGCGTGCGAAAAAGGCGCGACGATATCGTCGCGCCTTCGCAATTTCGGGCCTGCCCGCAAGCCGATTTATGATCCCGCCGCACCATTGCATCCGCAAGGACAGGCTGCTTCGAGATCAGGCGGCGCGCWGGTTGACCGCCTTCGGGCCCTTGCCCATGCGGTCCGGCTCGACGTCGAATGTGACCTTCTGGCCGTCGACCAACGTGCGCAGGCCGGACGCCTCGATCGCGGAGATATGGACGAACACGTCCTTGGCGCCGCCATCCGGCGTGATGAAGCCGAAGCCTTTGGTGGCATTGAAGAACTTTACGGTACCGGTCTGGGCCATTGGGGAAAACTCCTTCACCCGTGTCAGTCTTDTGGTTTGCCCGCTGCCTCGCGCCTTGGGCAAATCCCGGTGGTTGCTTCGGCGGTCATGCATTCGCGCATGGTCAAACCCCCCGCCGAAAAACGGGGTTGTCAGAGATTCACACTTGTCGGGGAAAGGTCGTCCAAAACGTGCCGCTCTCCGGGTCGCAAATGCCCGAACATGGTTTTTATTACACGGAAACGTGATGGTTGCAAGATGACGCTCGCGGGCGGCCTTCRGCGCGTCCAACGCTGGGGCTTCGATAGACCCRGCCTCATCACCGGTCATCGGCCAGAGACGGGCCAAGCATAGGCCAGAATGAGGGCGGCGACCGCAGGCCACGGTGGCTCCACAAACAGTGGTTGCGTTTACCGCGCAGGATGCGAGGATATCGCGAGCCGGCGTCACCGGGCCGGGACGGAGGAGGGACATATGAGATTTCTTGCGGTCTCGCGTCAGGGTTTTGTCATTCTCATCCTGTCCGCGCTGCTGGCGGCCTGTACCGTGGTCGTCGACGATGGCCCGCGCCCGCGCCCGCCCAGGCCGCATCCGCAGCTCTGCACCATGCAGTACCAACCGGTTTGCGCCCGGCGCGGCGGCGACCRCCAGACCTTCGCCAATGCCTGCCTGGCCGAACGGGAAGGCTACCGCATCCTGCGGGAAGGTGCTTGCCGTGATGGCGGCGGCGGTGGTGGGGAGCAGACGTTCTGCACGCGCGAATATGCTCCGGTCTGCGCCAGGYGCCACGGGCAAGTGCGCACCTTCCCGAACGCATGCGAGGCCCGCGCGGCGGACTATCGCATCGTCGGCGACGGACCGTGTTGAAAGGGACGGCGGTGTCCATCCGCGCAAATGGACACCGCGACGCGCGCTGACGCTTAAAGCGCGTCGCGCTGAAACGGATTTCCGGCGACGCGGTTTAAGTCTTTGTTTTGATGCATGTCGTTGTCCCATAACCGCTGCGCGCTTCTGGGCGACATGCATTAGTCTTGAATCTCTTGCCCGTATGGCTTAGGTCCGGCGGACCAACAAATACGGCAGGTTTCCCATTAGCAAAGATCACAGAAGAGCGGCAAACGCCGGCGGCAGGCCTGGTGGCTCRCCCAGCCCGCTCGATCCGTATGTGCAAAAGGCGCTGCAATTCCATCAGGCGGGGCGCCGCCAGGAGGCCGAGGCGCTCTACCGGCAGGTCCTTGGGCAGCAGCCTAACCATGCCGCGGCGCTGCATTTCCTCGGATTGCTGCTGCACCAGACCGGCAGGAGCGAGGAAGGGCTCGATCTCATCGAGCAGTCGGTGACGCTGCAGCCCGAGAATGCCGACTWCCTCAACAATATGGGCACGGTCATGCGCGATCTCGGGCGCGTCGCCGACGCGATCGATTTCTTCCGCGGCGCGGTGGATATCCGGCCCGACCAATTGGCCGCGCGCGACAATCTCGGTTCGTCGCTGACGCAGCTCGGCCAGTTCGAAGCGGCCGAGGAAATCTATCGCGGCACGATCGGCCGCAACCCGTTCCATGTCCGCGCACGCATCGGCCTTGCCGAGACGCTGCAGGAAGCCGGACGGCTGGACGAGGCGATCAAGCTGTTCCGCGAGGCGCTGTCGATCCGGCCGAAGGACGCCGAGCTTCTCTATGGGCTGGGCGTCGCGATGATGGAGAAGGGCAAGCTCGACGAGGCGGCGGATCTCGCCCGCCAGGCGCTGGCGATCGCCCCGAACATGGCCAAGGCTTGGCTGCTGCTCACGCAGGTCAAGCGCCAGACCGAGCGCGACAAGGAGCTTGCCGGCATGGAGGCCGARCACGCCAAGGCGCCGCAGGGCAGCCTGGCACGCATGCAGCTTTCCTTCGGCCTGGGCAAGGCCAATGACGACCTCAAGGATTATGGCCGCGCCTTCGACTATTTCGCCGAGGGCAATGCCATCCGCCGCAGGGCGATCGCCTACGATCCCGCGCGCACGCGCGGCGAATTCGAGGCGATGAAGGCGGCCTTCGACACCGCCTTCTTCGAGAAGCACCGGCCAAGCGACATTTCCGACGACACGCCGATCTTCGTCGTCGRCATGCCGCGTTCCGGCACGACGCTGGTCGAGCAGATCATCGCCAGCCACCCGCAGGTCCTTGGCGCCGGCGAGTTGAACATCCTCAAGACGGCCGTCGGCAAGCAGTTTCCGATGAGCATGCCGGGCGGCTTCCCCGGCGGTATCGCCGACATGCCCGACAAGGCCTTCGCCGAGGCCGGCCAGGCCTATCTCGACATGCTGCATGCCCGCTATCCGGGCTACCGCCATGTCACCGACAAGATGCCGGGCAACTTCCTGCTGGTCGGCTTCCTGCACATGATGCTGCCGAAGGCCAAGATCGTCCATTGCGCGCGCGACGCGGCGGCCACGTGCCTGTCGATCTTCAAGGTGCATTTCCGCGGCGACAGCCACCGCTACGGTTACGACCTCGGCGAGCTCGCCGATTTCCATAACCTCTACACCGACATCATGGCGCATTGGCACAAGGTGCTGCCGGGCGTCGTGCACGATGTGCGCTATGAGGATTTCGTCGCCGACCAGGAAGGGCAGACGCGGGCGTTGATGGCGTATCTCGGCCTGCCCTGGGACGACAAGCTGCTGTCCTTCCACGAGACGGACCGACCGGTGCGCACGGCTTCGGCCGCGYAGGTGCGCCAGCCCATGTATCAGGGCTCGGTCGACCTGTGGAAGCGGTATGGGGACCGGCTGAAGCCGCTGCTCGACAAGCTGGGCTGATATTGAGGTGAGGCCGGCCTGCGAACGGCGGTTCCCTGCGCTTCCGGTGCTCACGTACTTTAAGTACGCTCCGCTCCGGTTCTCGGGAACCACCATTCTCGACTCGGCCTGACCTCAATCTCAACCCAGCTTGGGGCAGAGTTCCTCAAAGCTCCAAGAACGGCTGGAAGCCGCCGAAGATCATGCGCTTGCCGTCGAACGGCATGGCTGACCAATCCATCTTGAGACGCGCGTCGGCCATCACCTTGGCCATGACCGCGTCGCGGCTCTGCCTGGACTCGTAAACGACCCAGGCGAAGATGACGACCTCGTCGTCCTTGGCTTGAACGGCGCGCGGGAACGAGGTCAGCTCGCCATAGGGCACGTCATCGCCGACGCATTCGACATAGGAGAGCGCGCCGTGCTCCATCCATATCGGGCCGGCGGTGTTGGCCAGCTTYTTGTAGTCATCGAGATTTGCCCTCGGCACGGCGATCACGAAACCATCGACATAGGACATGATGAGACTCCTTGGTGAAAAACAAGCGCCGGGTCGGCGGGGAACGACCCGGCGCGAGTGAGCGCGCCATCCCTCGGGGCGACGCCTGCTCGCTGGGAAATCACTTCACCGGCGCGTTCATCGCCCAGGCGACGCCGAAGGGATCTTTCACCTGGCCCCAGCGGTCGCCCCAGAACATCACCTGCAGCGGCGTGACGATCTCGCAGCCGGCATCGACCGCGCGCTTCCACCAGGCATCGATGTCGTCGCTGCCGAGATGGAGCTGCAGCGTGTAGCCCTGCGCCGCCTGGTGCGGATGGCCGTGTTCGGGATAGGCATCGCCCAGCATCAGCGTCGAGCCGTTGACATAGAGATGGATGTGCATGGTGCGGCCCTTGTCGTCCGGCGGATAGGCGAACACTTCCTCCGCGCCGAAAGCCTTCTTGTAGAATTCGGCGGCCTTGATGGCGCCGTCGACCTGCAGGTAGGGGGTCAATCCGCCAAGGACCTTGGCGCGGGGCGGGGTCTGATCGTTCATTCTCGTGTTCCTCTTCACGGGGTTTGATCGGGTTTGCCACCCAAGGACGGATGAAGCGGCGGCGATCCTACATGCCTCCCGAAAATTTCTTAAAGGGCCGGTTTCCGGCAGCTCGGGCGACCGGAGAACAATCGCATGGGATTTGCAGCTTTATATGACCTTCGCCGAGAAAGTGGCGGCGCGGCGGCTTTCGCGCGTTTCGAAAATCTCCGGAAAGCCGATGTCCTTGCGCAACTCGGCGGGCAGTGAAAGCAGGATGCGCTCGCTGCGGTAGCGGGCACGGGCCGCGGCATAGCGGTTGGCGAGACGGCCGATGGATGACAGTACCGACATGTTGGTTTCTCCCTGGTTGATGCCGGCATCATCGCGTCGGCATCCCAAGGACGAGGCGGCAACAAGCGATCCGACAGGTCGCTGCAATCTTTTTCAGAGCATCGACGCGGCCAGCGCGGTGTCGTAATATTCCACCATCTCGACGATCTCGCCGTCGCGCACCGTCCAGAAATTGGCGGTGCGCATGATGAACTCCTCGCCGGTGGCGCGGCGCGTCATGTGGATCTCGACCTGTGCCGCGACCTTGTCGCCGCCGTCGATGATGTCGACCGGGACGAAGTGCCGGTATTCGAAGTCGTCGTCGAGCGCCAGCAACCTGGAAAGGAATTCCTGCTTGCCATGCGCGATGCCGGCATGGCGCGATTGCCTGGGATCGGCAATCCATCGGAACACGACATCCTCGGCGCACCGCGCCAGGGCACCCTCGATATCGCGGTCCGCATAGGCCTGGTAGAGATTGCTGACGATGTCCACTGCACGCATGGCCCGTTCCCTCCATGGCTGAGCGATTCAAGATGCTCCTTTTTTAGCAAGTGGAAAAGTATTGTCGGGCCGGCACTACTTTGAGTGCCGGCCCGGCTGATGCGCCGTCACTCAATTCGGCGTTTCGGCGACCGAGCGGAAGAACGCCTCCGGGTCGTCGACCTCAGTCAGCCGCCGCTTGTCGATCAGCCAGAAGCGGTTGCCGACGGCGCGGATGAAGGAGCGGTCATGCGAGGCGAGCAGGCAGCTCGCCTGGTGYGTCAGCAACTCGTCCTCCAATGCTTCCTGGCCGTCGATGTCAAGATGGTTGGTCGGCTCGTCGAGCAGATAGAAGTTGGGCTGGATGAGCCGGAGCACCAGCATCATCAGCCTCGACTTCTGTCCGCCGGACAGAACGCCGATCTTCCTCTCCTGCATCTCGATCGCGACGCCGGCGCCGGCGAGCAGCGAGCGGGCGCGCTGCTCGCCGACCTCGAAGCGGTGCGAGAGCATCGCCAGCGGCGTGTCCTCGCCGTCAATGCCCGACAGCGCCTGGTCGCTGTAACCGAGCACGGTCGACGGCGTCACCTTGACGTTCGCGACCGATCCCGGCTCGGCGACGGCGTCGCGGATCATCGCGATGAAGCGCGTCTTGCCGACGCCGTTGCGGCCAAGCAGCACGATGCGATCGCCCTGGCAGATGTGGCGCTTGCCGGTCCTGAACAGCAGCGTGCCGTCAGGCGTTTCGACCGCCGCGTCCTCGAGCGTGATCAGCACCTTGGCGTGGGTGCCGCGGTTCGCCAGCCTGATCGCGCCGGCCGAGCGCTCGCGATGCGCTTGTACGGCGGCATCCTCCAGCTTCTCGGCCCGATCCTTGAGCTGCCTGGTCTTCACCGTCAGAAGGTCGCTGCCGGAATTGATGCCGATGTTGTTGAGCTTGGCGGCCTGCTTGCGCAACTGCTGGGCGATCTTCATGTCGCGCTCGAACTTGCGCGCCGTCGAGGCGTCGAGCTCGTCGAGCGCCTGCCTGGCGCGCGAATAGGGCAGCGCGAACACCGGCGAGTCTTCGGGACGCAGGAACAGCGTGCGGYTGGTGGTGGCGTCGAGGAAGGCACGGTCGTGGCTGGCGATGATCACCGGCACCTCGCGCGGCAACGCGTTGAGCCATGTTTCCAGCTGGGCGATCCTGGCGAGGTCGAGATGATTGGTCGGCTCGTCGAGCAGCAGCATGTCCGGATCGGTGACCCAGACGCGGGCGATCAGCGCCAGCCGCTGCCAGCCGCCGCTCAGCGCCCGCATCGGCCGGCCGCGCATGTCTTCCGGCACTTCGAGCGAATCCAGCACCACGTCGACCCGCCAGAACTCGCTATCGCGCTGGTCGGCCGGCAAGGCGTCGGCGACGACGTCATGGAAGCCGCGGCCGAGCAATGCGTCGGGGACGGATTGCTCGACGTGGCCGACGCGCAGGCCGCGTGAACGGGTGATGTCGCCGGAGGTGGCTTCGAATTCGCCGGCCAGGCATTTGAGAAGTGTGGATTTGCCACGGCCATTGGCCGCGACGATGCCGAGCCGGTCGCCGGCGCCGATGGTAAGGTCGAGATTGGARAAGAGCGGCGCACTCATGGTGACGCCGAGGGATTTGAGGCTGATCAAGGCCATGTCGATTTCTCTGGTCTGCCCGGAGGCGCGCTCCGGTCCGATGCACTTTGACGGTGCGCCGACAGGCCATCAGGCCAAGCTCAGCGGCACCACGAAGGGCAGACCAAAAATCGAAACGGGAAGAGAACCCGGACCGTCCTGGTCAGCCCTGCAAGCAAGCTCGCAGGGCGCAAATCGGGCCACGCTGACGATGGTGATAGTAGTTCACGCAGCCCTCCTTYCAGAAGTTCGAGTTGGGGATTGGGTACACTGGGGAGGGGTTGGTGGCAAGTGGCGCCCTTCCCCTTCTCCCCTTGTGGGAGAAGGTGGATCGGCGCGACAGCGCCGAGACGGATGAGGGGTGCTCCAGCGGAGTGAGACGCTGGTGGCATCTGGAGCCCCCCTCATCCGTCGCCTTCGGCGACACCTTCTCCCACAAGGGGAGAAGGAAGAAGGCGCTACTGCCCCGGCCGTCCGGTCTTGCCCGGTCGACGCTTTTGGCGGCGCTCGTCGGCCGGGTCCTCGTAGGAGCCGATGCCCGAACGTTGGCGGACGATGGGTTTGTCGTCGCGGCCTTCCGGCGTGGGAGAAATTGGCTGGGGCTTCGCCGGCTTCTTTCCTTCCACCGGTTTCTCCGTTCGCCGCACCGTCATCTCGTCGAGCGAATTCTTGCGGAACAGCGGCCTGGTGCGGTCGCCGGGAATGCCGAAATCGGAGCCATGCGCTTCCTGCGCCGTCTGCTTCTTGAACAGCGAGCGCGACACCGCCCCTGCCGGCGTCGCCATGTCCGTGCCGGGGCCCATGTCGTCGAGCGAGGGCTTGGCGAAGAGGGGCTTCTTCACCGGCACGGCGCCGTCGGCGCCCATCTCGTCCAGATGCGGCTTGCGGAACATGTTGGGGCGGGCAGCCTTGGCCGCCTCCTCGGCGGCGCGGGCTTCGTCGAGCCTGCGGAACCGCTCCTGCTCCTCGGCGGTGCGGTGTTTGGCGACGCCCTTGTTGTGCTTGCCCTTTTCGCGCCCGGATGCAGGACTTTGGCTTTCCACCTCGCGCGCCAGCGGGTCGTCGGAGATGGCGAGCTCCATCTCGCGCARCCGCTTGATCTCGTCGCGGATGCGCGCCGCCTTCTCGAAGTCGAGATTGGCGGCGGCATCGCGCATTTGCTTGTCCAGCGCCTCGAGATGGGTCTTCAGATTGTTGCCGATCATCGCTCCGGCATCGTCGGTGAACTGCGAGATGTCGGCGCGGACATGGTCCTTCTCGTAGACCGAGTCGAGAATGTCGGCGATGCGCGACTTGACCGATTCCGGCGTGATGCCGTTGGCGGCGTTCCACTCCATCTGCTTCTCGCGGCGGCGGTTGGTCTCAGCCATCGCCCGCTCCATCGAGCCGGTGATCTGGTCGGCATAGAGGATGACCTTGCCGTCGACGTTTCGCGCGGCGCGGCCGATGGTCTGGATCAGCGAGGTCTCCGAGCGCAGGAAGCCTTCCTTGTCGGCATCGAGGATGGCGACGAAGCCGCATTCGGGAATGTCGAGGCCCTCGCGCAAGAGGTTGATGCCGACCAGCACGTCGAAGGCGCCGAGGCGCAGGTCGCGCAGGATCTCGATGYGCTCCAGCGTGTCGATGTCGGAATGCATGTAGCGGACGCGGATGCCGTTCTCGTGCAGGTATTCGGTCAGGTCCTCGGCCATGCGCTTGGTCAGCACGGTGACCAGCGTCCGGTAGCCGGCCCGGGTGGTGTCGCGGATCTCGCCGACGACGTCGTCGACCTGGCTCTTGGYCGGACRCACCTCGACCGGCGKGTCGATCAGGCCAGTCGGGCGGATGACCTGCTCGGCGAAGACGCCGCCGGACTGTTCCAATTCCCAGGCACCCGGCGTCGCCGAAACCGCGACCGAGAGCGGGCGCATGGCATCCCATTCCTCGAAACGCAGCGGCCGGTTGTCCATGCAGGAGGGCAGGCGGAAGCCGTACTCGGCCAGCGTCGCCTTGCGGCRGAAGTCGCCGCGATACATGCCGCCGATCTGCGGCACGGTGACATGGCTTTCATCGATAAAGATCAGCGCATTGTCCGGCACATATTCGAACAAGGTCGGCGGCGGCTCGCCCGGCTGGCGGCCCGTGAGATAGCGCGAATAGTTCTCGATGCCGGCRCAGGAACCGGTCGCCTCCAGCATCTCCAGATCGAAGCGCGTGCGCTGCTCCAGGCGTTGCGCTTCCAGCAAACGGCCAGCCTTTTCAAGCTCTTGCAAGCGGTGCTTGAGCTCTTCCTTGATCGACTTGATGGCTTGATTCAACGTCGGGCGCGGCGTCACATAGWGCGAGTTGGCGTAGATCTTGACGCTCTTCAGCTCGCCCGTCTTCTGGCCGGTCAGCGGATCGAATTCGGTGATCGATTCAATCTCGTCGCCGAACATCGAGATGCGCCAGGCGCGATCCTCAAGGTGGGCCGGGAAGATCTCGATCGTGTCGCCGCGCACGCGAAACGAGCCGCGCACGAAGTTGACGTCCTGGCGCTTGTATTGCTGGGCGACGAGGTCGGCCAGCAACGAGCGCTGGTCGAGCCGGTCGCCGACCTGCATCTGGAAGGTCATCGCCGTATAGGTCTCGACCGAGCCGATACCGTAGATGCAGGACACCGAGGCGACGATGATGACGTCGTCACGCTCCAGCAGCGAGCGCGTTGCCGAGTGGCGCATGCGGTCGATCTGCTCGTTGATCGAGGATTCCTTCTCGATATAGGTGTCGGTACGTGGGACGTAGGCCTCCGGCTGGTAATAGTCGTAGTAGGAGACGAAATACTCGACCGCGTTCTCGGGGAAGAACTTCTTGAACTCGGCGTAGAGCTGCGCGGCCAGCGTCTTGTTGGGCGCCAGGATCAGGGCAGGGCGCTGCGTCTCCTCGATCACCTTGGCCATGGTGAAGGTCTTGCCCGAGCCAGTGACGCCGAGCAGCACCTGGGTGCGGTCGTTCTGCTCGACGCCTTCGACGAGGTCCTTGATGGCGGTCGGCTGGTCGCCGGCCGGTTCGAAATCCGACACCATCTTGATGGCGATGCCGCCTTCCGATTTTTCCGGTCGGGCCGGACGGTGCGGCGTCCAAAGCTGGCCGTCCTTGTGCAGCGGATTGCCGGATTCGATCAGCGCCGACAGCGCGGCGACGGTCGCGGTGACGCCGCTCGAGGAAACCTGCTCGGCGTCCTCCAGGCTGATGTCGAGGCCGGCCACCGGATTGAGGCCGGCGGCCGCGCGTTCCTTGGCCGAGGCTGCGCCGCCCATCGAGGTGCCGCGCGCGGTGCGCCCGGGCGCCGACGAGCGTTCGGGGATCTTTTTGGGAGCTTTCGCCTTCGGCTGCTTTTCCGCCTCGCGCTCGATCTCCCCGACCCAATCGGAGATCGAGCCGGTCAGCGGCGCGCCGGAAAATTCGGCCTGCGGCGCCTCGGCGAAACCACCCGGCTTCAACGGCTCGGCGGCGTCGAGGAATTCGGTCAGTGGGCTGCGCCGCTTCGGCGCGCCGTCTTGCGAAGGCGTCTTCTTGTCAGGATGTCTGGCCATGCCCCGAATATGGGTGGACTCGGCCAAAATGGAAAGAGCCGAGTGCATGGGCGCCGGCCGGGCGCGGACGCTGCTGACAGAAGGCTGTCAGGAGGGGCGTCATGATCCGATGGGAGAGCGAACGCCGACCTCAAAGGTTCTTCGCCCCCGCCAGAGGCGGGGGAGAGGTGTCCGCGAAGCGGACGGAGAGGGGGCTTCGTAAGGCGGAAGCCCTTCTCCTTGAGGCGCTTTCGCCGCCCGAACCGGCGCTCCCCTCTCCGTCTCGGCTTCGCCGAGCCACTTCTCCCCCATTTCATGGGGGCGAGGAACCCAAGACTCAGTTGAACCACAGCGCGAAGGTCAAGAATCCGGCGCCGCCGAACTCGCGCTGGATCTGGTCGAAATCGTCGCTGCTGAGGATCCTGCCGCTTTCGAGATAGGGCGCGATGCCGGGGCCGGTGATCGACAGCACGAGGTCAAAGGGTTTCGGCTCGTCGAAGAAGCGCTTCATGTTGATGCCCTTGCCGGCGATGCGGAAATGCGGCAGCAGCGCGCGGCCTTCGAGAAGGTCCTCGGCCAAAGTCAGCGTGGCGAGCCAGGCCTGCACCTGTTCCTCGCCGACCTCGAGGCCGGTCAGCGGATTGAGGCCCTTCTGCTGCGGTCCCGGCAACCATTCGCGGTCATTGTCGGTCTCGGCCAGGATCGCTTTCCAGTCCTCGCGCGACAGCCGGATCATCTCCAGCAGGTGGCGGCGCGCGGYCTGCCGGCGTTCCGGCTCGATCACCGGCCAGTTGACGAGATGCACCAGCGAGATGAAGTCCGCAAAGCGCCATTCCGAGGCGAACATGTTGCCGCTCATGCCGCCGTCCAGCGRCACCAGCGCGTCCTGCAGCGGCAGTTTGGCGCGCGGGAAGAGCATGTGGAACGAGCCGTCGAAGGCATTGCGGAAATCATGCGCCAGCCAGAAATCGGCCTGCGCCATCAGGAATTCGGCATAGCCTTGCAACCAGAAACCGTCGGCGCGGTCGAAGCGGAAGGTGAGCGAAGGCGCCGCATTGCCGGTGTCGATGCCGCCGCGTGAGAGCGACGCCATGATCGCGGCGAAGCTTTCGTCCGGCGCAATCGTGCCGTCTTCGTTGAGATCGATGCCGGCGCGGGTGAGATCGACGACCATGCCGATGTCGGCATCTTTTGGCACGGAGCCCAGCGTGGCGGCGGATTTTTCGAGCCGGTCGCGGAAGGCGACCAGGATGGCGCGGAATTCTTCGTAGGTCAGCGGCTGCGGGTTGGGGTTGTCGGGCACGGGCAACTGCATCAGCGGCAGCATGAAGGATTTCGGGCTCTCGAAACCGTGGCGATGCAGGCCGCCGGCGAGAAGCTCGAGCGCGGTGAAGAATTCGCCGGCGCCGGCCGCATAGGCCGAGGCCGGGTCCTTCGCCGCTGCCGCTTCCAGCGTCGACAATGCCGTGTTCCGCTCGGCCACGCTCTTCGCCTCGAACATGGACTTGGCTGCGTCCGGCATCTCCGCCCAGGCGAAGGACGCCGGCAGGACTGCAAACAAGGTTGCTGCAAGGATCGCTCTAAGCATCGTCATCGCCCTCCACTGCCGGCGAGCATACACGCATTTCGGTCGCGGGGTGACCCGCTTCAACCGGCCTGCCAGACAGTCTACACAGGTCGAAACTGGATGGACCCRTGTCGAACTATCCGCTTGCCTACAAACTGTCGTGGCTGCCGCGCCTGCTGAGACCGTCGCTTGGCGGCGACAGAAGCGGGTTTACGGCGTCCGCGGCGGTGTTGCTCGATCCGAAGCCCAGGCGGACGGTGYGGCTGGCCTTCGTCGGCGACATCTCTGCGGTTGCCAATCGCGATGCGCCGGAATGCGCTCCGGCCATCACGACGCTGCTTTCGTCCGCCGACCTCGTGGTCGGCAATTGCGAAAGTCCGATCGTCGAGCGCGCATATGCGGCGATGGGCACGTGGCTCGGCACGCATCATGCGATGAGCGAGCGTTTCCTGGCCGATGCGCTCGCAGCCGCCGGCATCGCGCGCGGCAGGCTCGTTCTGTCCCTGGCCAACAACCACATGCTCGACCAGGGCATCGCCGGTTTCGAGGAAACGCTCGCGGCGCTGAGCCGGCTCGGGATCCGAACCATCGGCACGGTTGCCGGCGGACCTGTCCAGCGTCATGCGGCCGGATCGCTGACGATCGGCTTTGYGGCCTTCACGCTCTGGCGCAACACGGGCGCCGCGCCGTTCGAAGAACGCATCTCGATGCATGCCGCCGAATGGCCGCGCGCCGCCGTTTCCGGCATCGACCTCACCTGCGCCGTGCCGCATTGGGACTGGGAGTTCCGGCACTTTCCGAGGCCGGAGACCCGAGCGCTGGCGAGGCGGCTGGCTGATCATGGCGCCCGGCTGATCACCGGGCACCACGCTCATGTCTTGCAGCCCATCGAGCGCATCGGCGACAGCGTGATCGCCTATGGGCTTGGCGATTTCCTCGGAACGGCCCTTGCCAGGCAGCCATGGCCCGGGCGCATCGGCTCCATTCTTATTGTCGATGTCAGCGCCGATGCCGCCACGCGCGGCGCCATAGCCGCCTACCGGCAGCACTTCTTCATGCGCCTCGCCGATAGAGGTCATGAGCGGCTGGTGCCGGTCGAGGCTCTGGATGGCGCGCTCAAGCACCGGGTCGCGGCCCGGCTGGAGGCGATTTTTCCAATGTCGCAGGCCTAGCCGCCGACCGCAGCGAGCGCAGGCGACTTTCGCGTGAAAAGCGCTATCATGGCCGCGTCTCAGTGGCGGCCGGGGGTGGGCCATGGAAGCAGCGGATTTCATGCCGAGCGAGGCGGTGATCGCGGGGATCAGGCACGGCATCGAGGACTATGAGGCGAAACGGGCGTCGGTCCAGCGGCAGGTGCGCTGGCGGGTGCCGGTGTTCGTCGGCCTGGTCGTCGTCTTCGTCGCGCTGATAGCCTGGCTGTTCAACGCCGCCGCCGATCCCCACGAACAATGGCTCTCGACGCCGCATGTCTTTCTCTATCTCGGCGGCATGGTTGTCGCGGTGCTGCTCTATTTCCAGGCGCTGAGGCCGGCGACCCGGCTGCAGCAATCCTTCCGCGACACGCTGCTGCCGATGATCTTCGGCTTCGTGCGCGACGTGCGCTACCAACATGGCGCGCGGCCGAGCTCCTTCGACAGGATGCCGCGCGAAACCGTCGCCGCTTTCAGCCGGCAGAGCTTCGACGACGTCATTTCCGGACGCTACGAGGATTTTCCGTTCGAGCTCTACGAGGCGAGACTTTGGGAAGGCTCCGGCAAAAGCGAGACGACCGCCTTCAAAGGAGTCATCGTCGCCTTCGAGACCATCGAGCCGTTCCCGGGAACACTGGTCGCGGCGCGCAAGGCCGGCAAGGTAACGCACTTCTTCCGCGGCATGTTCGCCTCAAAGATGCAGGAGCTGTCTTCCGGCGTCGACGACCTCGATGACACCTATGAATTCCGCACCGACAATGTCGAGGCGGCGCGGCCGCTGGTGACCGGCCGGATGGCGCAGGCGCTGACCTGGCTGCGCGAGACATGGCCCTACGACCAGGCGCGGGTGGCGCTCAGCGGCAGCGACGGCTTTCTGTTGATGCCGCGGTCGAAGAACTTCTTCGAGCTTCCGGATATCTCGCAGCCGATCGATTACAACGCGCATGTCGCGCCGATGATCACCGATCTCGGCGCCATGCTGGCCACCGCGGCGCTGGTGCGCAAGATCGGCGCGAGGGATCAAGTGAGCGGATAGACCTCAGCAGTCGAAGCCGTATTGGGTGCRCATGTACTCGGCCTCCTCCTTCGACATCTTCTTCAACATCACGCAGACGGTGAAGCTGCCGACCTGACGGCCGTTTTTGGTATAGCCCCAGTCGGATATATCGTCCCTGGTGAATTCGATGTTCTGGCCGAGGACGACGTTGCGGACGATTTCCGGCTCGTTCGCCAATATGCCGACGAAGCCGGTGTCGGTCCGCTTGAAGGGGATGACCCAGAAATGCTCCGTCGCATTGCCGTCGGCGATCATCACTTTCAGCTTGAACTTGTCGGTTCCCGGCGGCGGAGTGTCGGATAATGCCAGGAATTCATCCAGGCTGGATCGCGCCTTCTCGATCGCCGCCGCCATCTCGGCGTCGTCGGAGGCGATCATCATGGCCTTGTCGTCGCTTTGCGCGCGGACGTGCAAAGGAACGAGCGCCAGCAGCAGGCATAGCGCGATACGAACGGCAATTGTCATGACACCCCCCGGTCAAGGCCAATATCCTTGCGTATTATCTTCGGGCAATGCGCCGGCTTTATCAATCGGAGAACCGGCCCACGACAATTGTCATCGGGGAATGATAAGAGGCGGCTTCGGCCGCCGAAACGAGGCCGCCATCGAACGCGGTGACCGRAACAGCGCGGAGAGGACAGGATATGCGACTGAGATTGGCGGCAGCGGCGCTCGCGGCGATCATGCTTTACTCGGGGCCCGCCCGTGCCGAGGACCCGAAGGCCTTCAAGCTGACGATCGACGGCGTGAGCGTCGACATCGATCCGGGCGAGGATGTCGACGTATCCTTGCCCGGCGGCAAGACCAGCAAGGTAAGGCTCGAGCACAATGATTTCGCCACCTTCTCAGGCGGCACATTCTCCTTCGTCCATCCGAGCACCAATTCGGTGACCAAGACCGATCTCGGCGACGGTATCGCGCAGTATCTCATGGCTTCGGCGCTCGGCACCCTCGTCGTGGTGCAGAAATACGACAAGATGAACCCGGTCTCCCTCAACCAGCTGATGCTRCAGGAGATGACCAAGGAAACGGTCCAGGCGGGCGGGCAGYTGACGCAGCAGCCGACGACCCGCAAGCTTGCCGACGGCAAGGAACTGACCGGCCTCAAGGCTATCGTGAAGACGCGCACCGACAGGGCGGATTTCGAGATCGTCGGCTTCGGCACCGCCGATCAGGGGCTGCTCTTCATCACGCGCATCGGCGATCAGGACAATGCGACCGAACAGCCGCTGATCGACAAATTCTGGGAGACCCTGAAAATTAAACTATAGTGATCCGGATCAAAGACCCGTCAGACCCGCCAACCAGGTCGCCGAGCGCTTCGCCGCGTCCACCGTCGCGCCGGCGGCGCGGCTAAGGTCGGTCTTGACCACGGCATAGCCGGCCTTGGTKCGGTAAAGCACGGCGCGGCCGCCATCGACCGATCCGTCGAAGGCGACGGGCTTCGCCGATTCCGTTTCGCTCGCGGTCACCGTTCCGCCGACCGGAACGCTCGGGCGATGGTCGAGCTCGGGCGGCAGCGGGGCGATGGTTTCGACGACGCGGTTCCTGGGCTTCAGATCCGGCCTGGAGGCTTTCGCGGCAAGCTCGGAAGAAGAGGCCGAGCCCTTGACGCGGCAGATGCCTGAAACCAGCGGATAGTTGAAATTACGCTGATGCAGCATCTGGCTCTTCATCGCCGCCTCGCAGTCGGCGACCGTCGCCCATTTGGCCGGCGTCTCGCCGATATATTCGCACAGCTTGGCGTCGCAGTCGCAGCCGACGATGGTCATGGCGACAAGGGCGGTCTTGATCACGGTCTTGTCCCTTCGAAATTTCTCCCCATCCCACTCGCATCAATCCATGCCGAACAAGGCGGGATTTGGCCGCGATTGTGAAATGTGGATGACGCGACGTTTCCGAAGGTTGCTCAGCCGACGACTGTGACCGAAATGCCTCAGTCATCGGCATAGACATGTTCCAATCTGGCACCGGCCTTGGCCAGGGCCGGCAGGACGAAGTGCAGCTTGCGCACGGCGACGGTCAGCGCGGTGCGGCGTGTGTCGGGCGATACCGGGATCGGCTGGCTGAACAGGATTCGCGAGCCGTCGGGAGCGGTGATCTCCGCATCTGAGGTCACCGTGATCATGATCTCGTCATTGCCGCCGATCTCGACGAAGGAGATTCCCTCGTCGATCAGGCGCGGGATCGTCCCGGTAAAGGCCTGCGAGCGGCCGGTGACGAAGATGGTGCCGTCACCGCCGAGATCGCGCTCGAGAAGCGTGTCCGGCTCGTTGCGCGCCGCCTCGCCGACCGGACCCTTGGCCCAGACATGGATGTCGGGCGGCCCCGGGTCGTCGGCGGTGGCCAATGCCGATCTGCCCAGATCGGCGCACCATTGCTTGACGGTGTCGGCGAGGCCGAAGGCGAGCTTGCGTTCGCTGGTGCGGAGGGAGTCGTCGCCGGTGGCGGGCTCGACGGCAAATAGCCCAGCGCGCTTTTCGGCATAGGGAAATTCATACCACGGCGTCTTGTCGAGAAAGGCGGCATAGTCGCCGGCGACCTTCGCCTGGTAGATGTCGGCGGCAATGCGCTTGCCGGCGGTCGCCTCGGTGATGCGGCCGACGGTGTTCTCGTAGGCCCATTGAAGGGCGTAGTCGATCGTAAGGCCGATGCCGGTGAGTGTCGGCATGACGTAATCGGCGGTGTTGAAGCCGTGGACGGAGCTTGCGCGGATGATCGCCGCATAGTCCTGCCAGTAACGGCCTATGTAGGACAGGTAAGGAAAGCCGCTTGGCTGGTCCTCGTCGACGAAGGCGGCATAGTCGCGCGCGGCGTGGACGGCCGCCCATTTCGGGTAGGCGAGCCACGACCTGGGCGATCGATARCCCGGTATCGCCTGCCGGACCTTCACGGCCAGCTCTGCTGGYGGAGCGCCGTCTGCGATGCCTGGCAGGGGCGCTTTATCGAGGGCAGGGATGGTGAGGAAGCCGTAGRCCAATCCGACGATCGGGATCAGCACGACGGGGAYGATCAGCCAGAGGATTGTCTTGAAGAGTCGCCTCAGCCAGCGCAGCACGAACATGTCAGGCTGCGCCCGGATCGATCGGGCGGCAAAGGTCCGCATGGTCGGCGGAGATGCCGGCGAGGGCAAACTTGCGGATCAGCGGCATGAAGCATCCCTCTTCACGTCACGCTGAACGTTAGAGCAATTCCAGGAAAAGTGTGAGCGGTTTTCCGTCCGGAATTGCGTAAGAACAAAGAGGTAGTGCGTTTCGCCGTTTCCGTGAAACGGTGAAGCGCCCTATCCGATTTTGACGCGGGGAACAGCCAGGCTCCGCAACAAAGCGCGAAAGGGGTTACCGACGGTGGGTCTATCCCGCGGGTGCCGCTCRCCCGTCTGGCGACGCAACGCAGCAGACTGCCCGGCAAGCAGATCTCAAAAAGACAGTCGGCGCTGGGATTTCTCCCAGCGCCTCCCTGTCAGATCAGGAACCGGTTAAGGCAGCAACTTCCGTAAAGTCGTCGCGCCAGGCCAGCCTTGATTTTGACGGTCCTGCCAGTCGCCACCCGAGGGCAGCTCCCGTTCCRGACCACGCCGATCTCCACCCTTGCGGGCTTCGCCCAGCGTGCCATCGAAGGTTTTTCCCGGCCTTCATGGCAGCATCGGTCCGCCGTCGGCGTTGGCACGCTTTCCGCGGCACCCGTAGGTCTCGGCATCCGTCCCTCCAGCAGGCGAACCTGCTCTCGTTCTGGGCCGTACGGGCCTCAGGAAATCCGCCTTGCGCTTTTGCCTTTCGGCTGGGGCGTTCAGTGGCCGCCTGAGATGGGTTGAATGTACGCCGGGTAAGCGGTTCAGGGAATGCCGGGGTGCCTGTGGATAGCGGGATTATCGGGGACCAATGGCAAAAGCCTCGGAATTCGGTGGCCGAACCCCTTAGACAGCCTGCCCGCTTTTTTAGCGACCTTGGATGTTGGAGCCTTGCTCAGCCGCCCGGTCCGCGTTTCAATGTCGGCAAAAGAGTTCGGGTCGGCAAAAGAGTTTGGGCCGGCAACAGAGTTTGGGCGCCAGCGCGGGCTCAGCCGCGCATTTTTGCGTGACGTGCCTCGGGGGAGGTCGGTTTGAAGGTCGGGGTGGTRCTCAATCCGATTGCCGGCGGCGGCAGGCTCAAGCGGCATTGGGCGGAGGCGGCGGCGTCGCTCAAGACGAATTTCGGTGATTTCGAGTTGCGCGAGACGCAAGCCAGCGGCGACGCCGAGCGACTGGCGATCGACCTCGCCGCCGTCGGATGCGACTTGGTCATCGCCGCCGGCGGCGACGGTACCGCCAGCGAGGTGGCCGACGGGCTGCTGCAGGCGCAGGACGAGACCGGCCATGAAAGCGCGCTTGGACTTCTGCCCTGCGGCACCGGCATCGACTTCGCGCGAGGGCTCGGCATGCCGCGCTCCATAGGCGCGTCGGTCAAGCAGATCGCCGATGCCAAGGCGCGGAAGGTCGATGCCGGGCGGGTCTGTTACATCGACGATCATGGCAAGCTGGCCAGCCGCCACTTCATCAACATCGCCAGCCTCGGCCTGTCCGGCGCGACGGATCGCGCCGTCAATGCCGACAAGCGCAAGGGCAGGGTCTCGACCAAGGCGCTGTTCTTTTGGCGCACGGTGCTGGAGTTCATCCGCTACCGCTTCCAGGACGTCAGGATCACCATAGACGATGGCGAGCCGGTCGAGGCGCGCATGGCGCTGGTGGCGGTCGCCAACGGCAAGTTCTTCGGCGGCGGCATGATGATCGCGCCCGACGCCGAGCTGTCGGACGGACAGTTCGACATCGTCATCGTGCGGGCGGCGAACAAGCTCGGCCTGATAAGAGACATCCGGCTTCTTTATGGCGGGCGTCACCGCAATCATCCGGCGATCACCATCCTGCGCGGCCGCAAGGTGCTGGTCGAGCCTTTGGGCGATGCCGAGAAGAACGGCGCGCTGGTCGATATCGACGGCGAGTCGCCGGGCCGGATTCCGGCGACTTTCGAGATCCTGCCCGGCGCGCTGACGCTGAGATGTTGAATCAACGGCCTCGGGGACGGATTCCGGCGATGCGGCCAGGCTCTTGAAATGGCTGGCTAAAAATCTGTCGGCTATATCTCCAGCCTGGCCGGGAAGCCGGGCGCGCGAAGCTCTGTGCCGACGGCATCCTCGAGCAGCTTGACGATCTTGGTCGACCAGGCGTCGCCRCCATAGGCGCGCTTGCCTTCCTCGAAAATCGCGTTGACGCGCGACGCCAGATCGAGCGGCGCGCCGAAATCCCTGCCCATGGCCAGCGCGAAGCCGAGATCCTTCAGCGCCAGGTCCATGGTGAAGCCGATGTCATAGGAGCCGTTGAGCACGAGCTGGCTTTCGGTCTCATGGACGAAGCTGTTGCCGGAAGAGGCGACGATGGCGTGGTAGGCCTGGGCGAGGTCGAGCCCGCCCTGTTTGGCGAGCATCAGCGCCTCGCCGGCGGCGACCAAATGGATGAAGGCCAGCATATTGGTGATGACCTTGATCACCGCCGCCGAGCCGACAGGACCCATCAGGAAGGACTTCGCGCACATCGCCTCGATGGCAGGCCGGTGACGTTCGTAGAGCGTGGCGTCGCCGCCGACGAGCGCGGTGATCTTGCCCGCCGCGGCCAGATGCACGCCGCCGGTCACCGGACATTCCAGCGTCTCGATGCCCTTGGCCGAGGCGAGGACTGCGAGGCGAACGATCTCGTCGCGGCCGTTGGTCGACATCTCGATCCAGGTGCCGCCCGCGGGCAGGCCCTGGAGCAATCCCTCCGGGCCGGCGAGCACCGCCTCGCTGACCTTCGGCGAGGGCAGGCAGGTGATCGCGTTGCCGGCACGGGCGGCGGCGTCCGCCGGGCTCGCCGCCGCCGTGGCGCCGAGCGCGACGAGGCGCTCGACCGCCGCCGGGTCGCGATCGAAGACGGTGACGGCAAGCCGTTGCGCAGCAGGCTGGCGGCGAGATTGCCGCCGAGATGGCCGAGGCCAATGAAGGCGTAGGCCAGGGTCACGGCATCAGCGGCGTCTGCATCATCTGCAGATGCAGGTCCTTGCCGCTATAGGGATGCGCCTCGCAGACCACCTCGTTGAGCTCGACGCCGAGGCCGGGCTCCTTCGACGGGATGACGTTGCCGTCCTGCCATTCGATCTTCTTCTTGAGCAGGGTGGCGTGGAAGCCGTCCCACTGCTTCAGCGATTCCAGGATGAGGAAGTTGGGCAGCGTCACGGCAAGCTGGATGTTGGCGGCGCCGACGATCGGGCCGCAATAGCAGTGGGGCGCCACCTGGATGTGGTAGGCCTCGGCCATGGCGGCGATCTTCTTGGTTTCGAGGATACCGCCGGAGCGGCCGAGATCCGGCTGCAGGATGGTGGCGGCGCGGTTCTCGATGACGCGGGCGAATTCGGATTTCGTCGTCAGCCGCTCCCCGGTGGCGATGGGGATCGAGGTCTGGCGGGCGACCTGAGCCATCACCTCGGGCATATCAGGCGGCACCGGCTCCTCGAACCACAGCGGATCGTAGGGCTCGATGGCGCGGGCCATGCGCAGCGCGCCGGAGGCCGTGAACTGGCCATGYGTGCCGAACAGGATATCGGCCCTGGTGCCGACCGCCTCGCGGATCGCCTTGATCATGCGCGCCGACAGGTCGATGTCGATCAGGCGCGGCTGGTGGCCGTCATAGGCGGTATAGGGGCCGGCTGGATCGAGCTTCACGGCGTTGAAGCCCTGCTCGACATATTCCAGCGCGCAGGCCGCTGCCATATCGGGATCGTTGTAGACATTCTGGCCGCGCGCATCCTCCGAATGGACGCTGCCGGTGTGCGGATAGAGATAGGTGTAGGAGCGCAGCGTCTCGTGCACCTGGCCGCCGAGCAGCTTGTAGATCGGCTTGCCGGCTTCCTTGCCGACGATGTCCCAGCAGGCCATTTCCAGCGCCGAGAAGCAGCCCATGCCGGAGACGTCGGGGCGCTGGGTGAAGCCGGAGGAATAGGCGCGGCGGAAGAAATTCTCGATGTCGTGCGGGTCGCGGCCGACGAAATAGCGTTCGGCCATGTCCTCGATCATCCTGGCGGTGACATGCGCCGAGAAGGTCGCGTTGTAGGCCTCGCCATAGCCGACGACGCCGCCATCGGTGGTGAGCTTGACGAAGATGAAATATTTGCCTCCGATGCCGGGCGGCGGGTTGCCGACAACCCAGGTCTTCACGTCGGTGATTTTCATTTCTGATCCTCCAGAACCAGGTCGGCGCCTTTCCATCCGGTGAGGATCGAGGCGGCGTTGGTGTTGCCCGTGATGTTGTCGGGGAAAATCGAAGCGTCGATGACGCGCAGGCC
The DNA here is from genome assembly GCF_001854815.1 of Mesorhizobium sp. LCM 4576. Lineage (NCBI taxonomy): Bacteria > Pseudomonadati > Pseudomonadota > Alphaproteobacteria > Hyphomicrobiales > Phyllobacteriaceae > Mesorhizobium > Mesorhizobium sp. LCM 4576. The sequence goes on along the minus strand of NZ_MDDT01000040.1, from coordinate 62,794 downwards.
CTCGAGCCCATGCACCCGAAGCCGTGGATCGACGACGGCGCGTGATGCATCAGGCCCCATGCGGCAGGTCGAGACCGGGTGGTAGACGGTCCCCGAGCGTTTCCTGAAATCCTGGATCAGGTCGGCGTCCGACTGGACCGACGGTCCTGGCAGCACCTCTTCCTCGATGATCTCGGCCATGGCCGGCATCGCGGCGATCTTGCGCACGAACTTTACCGCCGCCAGCATCTCGTCGACATCGGCATTGGTCGAATAGGCATTCGCGGTGATCCTCGGATAGTCGCGCGGATTGCTCGAGCGGATCATGATCTCGCCGCGGCTCGAAGGCCGGCAGTTGGACAGGCCGATCGAGAAACCCGGCCACGGGTCGGGCGTCAGGATCGGACGCTCGCCGCTCTTCGGGATGACGGTCGAGAAAGCCTGGAAATAGAGCTRCATGTTCGGCCGCATCATCGACGGATCGGTGCGGAAGAAGCCGCCGGCATTGTTCATCGACAGCGACAGCGGACCGGAGCGCAAGAGGATGTATTGCATGCCGACCAGAAGCTTGCCCCACCATGGCCGCAGGATCTGGTTCAGCGTCGGCAGCTTGCCCTTGAAGGTGTAGTTGATGCCGACATGGTCCTGCAGATTGGCGCCGACATTGTCGTTGGCGTGGACGACCGGGATGCCGAGACCAGCCAGCAGCGTCGCGGGGCCGACACCGGAGAGCTGCAGCAGTTGCGGCGAGTTGATCGAGCCGCCGGAGAGGATCACCTCGCGGCTCGCGCGCGCCGTCTTCTTCTGCCCGTTCTGCTCATATTCGACGCCGACGGCGCGCTTGCCCTCGAACAGGATCTTGGTCGCCAGGGCGTTGGTCTCGACACGGACGTTGGCGCGCTTCATCGCCGGCCGCAGGAAGGCGCGGGCCGCCGACATGCGGCGGCCGTTCTTGGTCGTGATCTGGTAGACGCCGACGCCTTCCTGGGAGGCGCCGTTGAAGTCCGGATTGAACGGCAGGCCCGCCTGTTCGGCGGCGGCGAGATAGCGCTTGGTCAGCGGGTGCACGGCGCGCGAACAATCGGTGACGCGCAAGGGGCCGCCGACGCCGCGCCATTCGTCGGCGCCGGCCGCATTGTCTTCCATCGCCTTGAAGGAGGGCAGCAGGTCGTCATAGGCCCAGCCAGGATTGCCGGCGGCGGCCCAGGCATCGAAATCCTCGCGCGCGCCACGGATGAAGACCATGGCGTTGATCGAGCTCGAGCCGCCAAGCAGCTTGCCGCGCGGCCAATGGTCGGCATTGCCGGCGAGACCGGGATCCGGCTCGGTCTTGTAGTTCCAGTTGACGGCCGGGTCGAAGAAGGTCTTGCCGTAGCCGAGCGGCATCTGGACGTAGAAGCGCCGATCGGTCCCGCCGGCCTCCAGCACCAGCACCGAGAAGCGGCCCGAAGCTGACAATTTGTCGGCAACGACCGAACCGGCCGAACCGGAGCCGACGACGATGAAGTCATAAGTCTGCATGATGGAAGGGCGGGCTCCGCAACGTCGGGCTTACCCTAGACATTGCCGGCTCGCGGCGTCGCCGTGGCTTCCGGCATGGCTTGTGAAAAAAGCGACCGGCGCGGTGGCGCACATTTCGCTTTCACCAGAGCTTGCGACATGGCGGTCGCATTGCTACGCAACAACAACTGACCTCCCAAGGATTTCGCCATGGTGCATTACGCGGACGGAAAACCTCTTGGCGATCTCACGCTGAGGACGCTCGCCATGCCGTCCGACGCCAATGCCGCCGGCGACATCTTCGGCGGCTGGGTGATGGCGCAGATGGACCTTGCCTGCGGTATCCGCGCCGCCGAGCGCGCCAAGGGCCGCGTCGTGACGGCGGCTGTGAAGGAGATGTCTTTCGCCAAGGCGATGAAGATCGGCGACACGCTCTGCATCTACACCCATGTCGAGCGCGTCGGCCGCACCTCGATGGTGCTTAAGGTCGAAGCCTGGGCGCAGCGTTACCTTTCCGACCTGATGGAGAAGGTCACCCATGCCGATTTCGTCATGGTGGCGCTCGACGGCGAGGGCAAGCCGAAGCCGGTTCCGGCCGAGGCCTGACGCGACCTCCGATTCTCCCAAACCCCGCGGTTTGTAACAACGCCCGCGCGGGAGACGAGCTCCGCGACATCCAATGGTTGCCTTCCCCGCCCACTTTGGGGGTGGCGGAGGAAAGACAATGCGTCAACATATGCTGAACGGGTGGCTCGTCGTAGCCCTTGTCGCCCTGGTCTGCCTGCTTGGCATAACGGCCTATATGGAGGTCAGGAGAGACCTTCCGCGCGTCGCATGCGTGAGGGACTTGAAGGCGATCGGCAAGAAGGTCGCGCAGCCGGAGAACTGCTCGACGACGTGCTGCGGCAGCGCCATCCCAAGCGCCTGATCCGTGGCCGGCTGAAGACAGTCGTCCTTGTCGAGACGGTTGCGCGGAGACACACGWGGCTGACTACGGGGCCGCGGCGGATCCGATCAAAGCCGGAAGGTACGACAGACCCGGGGCCGGACCGTACGATTCATCTACTGGTTCAGAAACCTTTGAACTATAAGGGGTTCAGGCCTGTTGGCTGTCGAATTTGGCGCGCGCCTCGCGGACCCGATTGGTGTTTTTGCGCGCCCATTCGCCGAGTGCGCCGACCGGCACGAGCAATTCATGACCGAGCTCGGTCAGTTCGTAATCGACACGTGGCGGAATGGTCGGAAACACCTTGCGCGTGACGAAGCCATCGCGCTCCAGGCCGCGCAAGGTGGTGGTCAGCATCTTTTGCGAAATGCCGCCGACGGCGGCGCGCAATTCGTTGAAGCGCATCGCGCCGTCGCCCAGCTTACCGACCACGAGCACGGTCCATTTGTCGCCGACCCGTTGCAGGATTTCCGACACGGCCCGGCAGTCCTCGGTGATGTGCGGGTGCCTCAGTAACAAAAACGTGCCTCCTTGCGCGCCGATTTGTCAGTATCACATATAGCGCCGGTATCCAAACGATACCAGAAATTGCCGCAAGGAGAGCCCCTTATGTCCAAGCCCAAAATCGCCATTGTCGTCGGTTCGACCCGCGCCGCCCGCTTCGCCGACGTGCCGACGCAGTGGATTGCCAAGATTGCCAAGGCGCATGCCGATATCGACGTCGAGATCGTCGATCTGCGCGACTGGCCGCTGCCCTTTTTCGACGAGGTCGCTTCTTCCGCCTGGGCGCCGTCGCAGAACGAAGTGGCGCAGCGCTGRCAAAAGAAGGTCGCCGAGTTCGACGGCTTCATCTTCACCGCCGCCGAATACAATCATGCGCCGACCGGTGTCTTGAAGAACGCCATCGATTACGCCGCCAACGAATGGAACAAGAAGCCAGCCGGCTTTGTCGGCTATGGCTCGGTTGGCGGCGCGCGCGCGGTYGAACAGCTCCGCCTGATCGCCGTCGAGTTGCAGATGGCTCCGGTCAAATCGGCCGTGCACATCGCCTGGGGCGATTTCTTGGCTGTCCGCCAGGGCGAGAAGAAGCTCGAGGACATCGAGCACCTGAACCAGGCGGCCACAGCACTCGTCAACGACGTCGCCTGGTGGGCGAAGGTGCTGAAGGCGGCGCGCGCCGCCGACGCGATCGCCGGCGAAGCCCAGGCCGCGTAACGAGCCTGCGTAGAATCATCCTCCCGAAGGGCGGCGCTTGCGCCGCCCTTTTTCATTTTCGGGTGCCGGAGCTGCCTGTCTTGCTTGGATCCCGACCACGTTTTGGCGGTCACTTGACCGCCCGGAACGGCGCGTTAGATGCAGGCCCGAATCCGCGGGAGACGAAGACAGTCGTGGAGGAGCGGAATGCCTTGGCTTGGCAGATGGCGTAATCAGTATGGGTCCGTCCTCGACATAACCGGCGAGGACGGTGGCCGGATTGAAGGCACGTTTCGCACGGCACTCGAAGACAGCAGCTTCTATGGACAGACGGTGCCGATATTCGGCATCGCACATGGCGACGTGATCGGAGTGACGGCCGCCGGCGAGGGCRCGGCCGGCCCCGCCGCGGTGAGCTACACCGGCATATTGCGGGACGGCAAACTGGAGACGATGTGGCTGACGGTGGCAGGCAGCACCATCACCGGCAAGGAGGGCGAAATCGCTTCCCGCAAGCGGGTCGGAACCTGGCGTGCCTTCGGGACCAGCCTCGACACCTTCGTCCGAGAATAGCCGAACAGCTAATAGGCACTAAGCGCCTTTGCTTCGCGCTCCAATGTCCCGTGATTTTGGCAGCGCTTGGCGATCAGTCCCAAATTTGCGTGACATCTACGGCAAGCCACCGCTTGCGCCGCCCTTTTTAATTCGGGGCAGCCTCGGTGRCGCGCCTTGGCCTGATGATGCAGTCGGCAAGATGCGGCCGCTCGTCCAATTCGTCGGCGTGGTGCTGTCCCCACTGACAGAGCGCGAGCAGGATCGGCTCGAGGCTGAGGCCGAGCCGCGTCGCTGAATATTCGACGCGCGCCGGGATCTCGGCGAAGATCTCGCGGCTGACGAGGCCATGCTCCTCCATCTCGCGCAGCTGGTCGATCAACACCTTCTGGGTAATGCCGGGCATCAGCGCCTTGAGTGCCGAAAGCCGGCGCGGACCGTCGAAGAGATAGTAGAGGATCACCGCTTTCCAGCGACCTGAGATCACTTTCAGCGCGCGTTCGGCGGGGAGCATCGGCAGTCGCTTGATCACGCGTTTCTTGGTGATTTGGGGCATGGTCACCTCCTGGTGTGCAGCGGACAAATCCGTGTGTAGCGGCGACTGCGCAGATAGTGGCAAAGACCGGCTGACGCCATAGCAATCGGAGCCCTGCCATGAAAGCCTTGCAGTTCAACCGCTTCGGCGGTCCGGAGGTGATGGAGGTCGTCGACGTRCCGACGCCCGTCGCGCAAGCCGGCGAGGTGCTGGTCAAGGTGGAAGCGGCCGGCATCAACTTTTTCGAGGTGCTGATGCGCGCGGATCGCTACGCGGCCACGCCGAGCCTGCCGGCGTTCCCTGGCGTCGAAGTCKCCGGCACGGTCGAGACGGTCGGCGAGGGAGTAGATCCGGGCCTGTTCGGACGCCGCGTGGCGGCGCCGCTGTTCGTGTCGGTCCGGCCGTTCGGCGRCTATGCCGACTATGTGGCGATCGACGCCAGCCTCATCGTGCCGCTGCCGGATGTGCTTTCCTTCGAAGATGCGACCGCCCTCATGGTGCAGGGGCTGACCGCCTTGCATCTCACGCGGCAAAGTCCGCCGGCCGGCAGGACGGTGCTGGTTCCCGCTGCCGCCGGTGGCGTTGGCTCGCTGCTGATCCAATTGGCCAAAGGGCAGGGCGCTCGTCGCGTGGTCGCGCTGGCCGGCGGGGCCGCCAAGCGGGATTTCGCCCTCTCGCTCGGCGCCGATGTGGCAATCGACTCCAGCGCGCCGGACTGGCCGGCGCGAGTGCGCGAAGCGAGCGATGGCGCAGGCGCCGAAATCGTCTACGATACCGTCGGCGGCGCATTGACCAAGCAATTTCTCGACGTCCTGGCACCCGGCGGCGAGCTGGTGTTTGCGGCGCTCGGCCGGTTTCAACTGTCGGCTTCGGACCTCGAGGCGATGATCGGCCGCAATCAAGCGCTCAAAGGGTTTGCCCTGCTGCCGCTTTTGTCTCCAGACATTTTGAGGACAAGTCTTTCCGAGCTGTTCGACCTTGCGGCGCGTAGCCGCTTGAAGGTGGCGATCGGCGGCCGCTTTCCGCTGCATCAGGCAGGCGAGGCGCATCGATTGCTCGAAGAGCGCCGCGCCACCGGCAAGGTCGTGCTGCTGCCCTGACAGCCAGCCTTTTTCGACCTATCGTCGCCGGCAGCTACCACTTCACGCTGAAGCCGACGGTGCCGCCGAAGGCATGGCTGTCGCCGAAATCCTCGAGGCTCGAGCGTGCGAGCAGCTCGCCATGGACGGCGTAGCGGTCGTCGGCCCAGCTCAACGAGCCGCCGAAACCGAGACCGCCCCAAAGCGGCTGCGACTTGCTGGTCAGCCTGGTGCCTGAAACGTCGACATCGGTGCCGTCGAGGAAGTCGTAATAGAGGTTGGCGATGCCGTAGACATGCGAGCGGCTCGTCTGACCCGCCTTGTCCTGCCACTCGCTCTCATAGTCGGCGGAGAGACCGAGGCGGCCGGTCATAAAAGCAACATTAGTCATCTTGAATATGGTAAGTATAAATATGGGTATTTTCTTAAACACCTCATTCGGCTGTATGGGACGATAACGGAACCCAGGCGGTCCGGCCCGCTTATCATGGTGACACAGGATTTGCGGGCCGGACCTTGCCCCGTGGCGTGGCCGTCCAGGGCAACATGTGGTTAGCTTCACCCTCGGCGGCTAACACTGACAATCGATAGTCCGGATGAGCACGCGCCGAGGTCGATCAGGCGGAACCGCGTTCAAGCTCCGCCGACAGCTGGGCAGGGTCGGAAACGCCACGGCCGAAAAGCGCTATGACCCTGATCGCGATCCGTTCGCGCTCAYCCTTGTCGGCAACGCGGTGCCTTGCGCAGTAGTCGTTCAAGGCTTTTGTGAGAATGTCGAGCTGGGCGGAATCCGCCACACCGCATGCTGGCATGCTTGCCTCCCTTGACAGGGGCGAAAGCATGATAGCCGCTTCCAAGCGTCCRCTTGCCTCTATTCGGTACGGACGAYGAACAAACAGTACGCTCGAAATGTGACCGTTACGAGTCAATTTGCGTAGGGTGAACTCCATCTACTTCTTCTTCAGCAGCCGCGCCTCCCGAAGAAGCGAGTTCGGATCGATGCCGATCATGTCGACAAGGTCGCGGGCCTGGGTCTCGGTGATGCCGGTTTCCTTCATGAGGAACCGGACCCGGAATTCCTTCTCCGCCCTCAGTCGCTCGTCGCGTTCTTGCTTGCTCTCGGCCATGGATTTGTCCCCAAGCCCTGAAACTGCAAGTTGGCGCTAAGGTTCCACTCAGCGCACGATCTGCCGATGCCCGTCGGGAAGCACGAAGCGCCGGTCATTGTAACGGGCCAGATAACCCGAATGGATGGGATCTGCCAGATGCCGGGATTTCATATAAACCTGCGCCACAGTCGATGRCCCGCCTCGAGCGGATCAACCTCGATCGGCACGCGCCAATTGCCGGGAGAGCCGATGGATTCAATTCTGTYGAGGCGCAAGAGGGCGCGATCATCGACCGCGTAAAGTTCGCCAGCGACCTGGAAGCCGACRCCCGGTTCGTTGAACATCATCGGGGCAAAGCGAGGCCCGGCAATCAGCATTGGAAAGCGCTCACGTGTGCGACGGTTGCCGAGAAACGCGGCCCCGCTCAAACCCCGGTCGTGAAGGGGAAAGCCCATCTTCAAAGTGCCGAATACAAAGACTTTCCAAACCATCGGGCCAAACCATCGGGCCAAACCATCGGGAAGGAACGTTGGCCGACGCCGGAAGTCATTGTCCATGCCATTGTTCGGAACAGGCAGACATGAACGAGACTTCGCATCTGAGAATAGTGGCGTTGGCCGACGAGGCCACCAAGGCCGAGGCGGCAGTTGCGCTCTATCGCTATAACGTCGCTGCCACAGGCGTGGATGACCGCGCGCCCATCGGCGCGATGCTGTGCAATGGCTCGGGCAGGGCGCTCGGCGGGCTTTGGGGTCGCACTGAGCTCGGCCTGCTGTTCCTCGACATGTTTTTCGTGCCGGAGTATTTACGTGGCCGATCCTACGGCGCGCGATTGCTCGCAGCCGTCGAGGAAGCAGCAAAAAGGCGCGGCTGCCGGGCCGCGGTCGTCGAGACGAGCAGCTTTCAAGCCCCCGGCTTCTATGCCCGRCATGGTTACGCCGAATTCGGCCGCATTCCTTTCGCAATCGACGGACAGGCGCGCATTTTTTTGCGCAAACAGCTTGCCTGAGCGGATGTCAGGAGTTCCAGCCCTATCGAGAAATCGGGGAGACGATCCTCAGCGCACGACCTGCCGATGCCCGTCGGGCAGACGGGTGGCGATCAGCTTGTCGATGCGGCGGCCGTCGAGATCGACCACCTCGAAGCGCCAGCCTTGGGCGTCGACGCACTCGCCGGTCGCCGGCAGATGGTGGAGATGCGACAGCACATAGCCCGCGACGGTTTCGTAGTCGCGGTTCTCCGGCAGGTCGATGCCCAGCACCTCGGCCATTTCGTCGGCCTGCATGTAGCCGGCGAGCAGCCAGGAGCCGTCGTCGCGCTTGACGGCGTTCTCCTCCTCTCCGGCCTCGAGATCGGAGCGGAACACGCCGGTGATGGCTTCGAGGATGTCGGCCGGCGTGACGATGCCTTCGAAATGGYCGTATTCGTCGTGGACCAGCGCCATCGGCACATCGGACTCGCGCAGCTTCTGCAAGACATCGAGCGCGTCGGCCTGGTCATGCACGATAGGGGCGGCGCGCACATGCTGGCGCGGATCCAGCACCCTGCCGGCGAGCAGGGCGGCCAGCACGTCGCGCGTCTGGATGACGCCGACCATGGCGTCGACATTGCCGTCGCCGACGGGCAGCCGCGAGTGCTGGGTGTCCATCAAAAGCTTTCGAACCGCGGCTTCGTCGGATTGCAGGTTGAGCCAGTCGACCTCGGTGCGCGGCGTCATCACGGCGCGCACGGCGCGGTCGCCGAGGCGCATGACGCCAGCGATCATGCGGCGCTCGTCGGATTCGATGGTGCCGTGATGCTCGGCCTCGGCAACCAGCATCTTGATCTCCTCATCGGTGACCTTTTCTTCCGCCTCGCCGCTCTGGCCGAGCAGCCAGAGAATGGCGCGGCCGGAAATGTCGAGCAGGAAGACGAGCGGCGCCGAGATGGTGGCAAGGATCGTCATTGYGGGCGCGGCGCGGGCCGCGACGCGCTCTGGATCGCGCAACGCGATCTGCTTCGGTACCAGCTCGCCGACGATCAGCGAGGCATAGGTGATCAAAGCGACGACGATCCCGACGCCGACGGGGTCGGCGATGTTTTCGCGAATRCCGGTCGAGGCCAGATATTGCGCCAGTCTCTCGCCGAGCGTCGCGCCCGAGAAGGCGCCCGAGAGAACGCCGACGAGCGTGATGCCGATCTGCACCGATGACAGGAACTTGCCGGGGTTCGAGCCCAGCGCYAGCGCGCGGCCGGCGCCCTTGACGTTGCGGTCGATCATCRCCTTGAGGCGGGCGGGCCGCGACGACACGATGGCAAGCTCCGACATCGACAAAAGGCCGTTCACCAAGATGAGGACGGCAACGACGGCGATTTCAACGTAAAGCATGGGCGGTCAATAGCATTGCTGCAGTGCATTCGAAAATAGCCTGCCGGTATTTTTGGAAGATGACAGGCCGGAGCAAGACAGGGCTGGCGAGACCATCCGGCGAAGCAGGCATCGGCCTGGAGTTTGCAAGCCGCATATGGGCACGACGGCCCAATTCGGCGACAGCGTCCTATTAAAAATCAACGGGATAGAGTGGAACCAATATCAAATGACATAGTTATAACAGCTCGTTGGGGGTTGCCCAATGGCGCTCGAACCGAAACGTGGCCTTGTCCAGAGGCTTCTGGAAGAGACTGGCATCACCGAGACGCAGGCGCTGGAATTGATCTCGCTGCTTGGATCGAATTGGTCGTCGCTGGTCAGGGAAGCGAAAGCCATCAGGCACAGCCTGAAGCCGCCGACCGGGTCTTCGTCCGCGTGACCTCTGCGCCACCGCTCGGCTTTCGTCGTGCCGTCACTCCCGTGTGTTCAACACGCCAATCACGGCCATGCCATCGGTGAAATAGGGATCGCCGCCGCCGTTGCGTCCGGTCCTGGTGGCGCCGATCCCCGGTATCTTGCTGGTCGAGGCCAGCAGACCGGCGGCATCCAGGTCGCCGATGAGGAAATCGCGCTCCGCGTCGATGTCGGGGTCGATGTGATGCGTGATGGCGCCRGTGTCGTGGCTGAGGCCGACGCCGCGATCGAAGCTCGCGGCGCCCAGCCAGAGCGGGCGGCCGTCGTCGCCGACCGTGTCGGTCAGCCAGAAGCGGACGTGATGGCGCCGGTCGGCGCTGCCGCCGACCGGCTTTTCAAAGGCAAGATCCTGGGCGCGGCCCTCGAACAACAGGCGGCTCATCGGCGCGTCGGGGTAGGGGCGGGAAAACAAGACGCTTTCGCCGATGTCGATCGCGGTCCTGAGCGTCACGGCATCGGCCGTGTCCCAGCCGGCGGCCGCGAAGGCGTGGACGACTTCCTTCTCGGTGCCGACAAGGCCGACATTGATCGGATCGCCGGGAATACCCTGCGGCGTATGCGTCACCATCTCGAAGGGGCGGGTGCGGAAGCCGCGCTCCCGCCAGGTCCAGAATTCCGGCGCGGCGACATAGGCGAGCGCCAGATAGAAAGCGCAGACCGCCGCGAGCCAGATCGCCGCGCGCCGCCTCAGGCTTCGTTCACCCACGACCAACCGCTCCYAAATCCTTGCGCGACCATTTTATGCGGTGTTGGCCGTTTTGGGGCAGAGCCGCCTCAGCGGCAGGCGCGGTAACCGCTTTTGCGGTTCTTGATGTCGAAATGGAAATGGTTGCGGTGGTCGTAGTTGTAGCCGGGGCCGAGCACCGTGGTGAAATATTCGCAGCCGTCGGCGCGCACATTGTTGAGGAAGCCGCGCGTGCGGAAAGCGAACAGGCCGGGCTTGCGGACGTCGATGTCGTCGCCATTGTTGAGCTCGATGCTCATGACGTCGAGGGCGTTGCCCTTGCCGTGCTCGGACAAAACGCCTTCACCGGCGATGTTGCGGCAGGAATAGCTGGAGCCCTGGTGGATCGCCTTGACGCCGGAGAAGTAGCGCCAGCGGGCGGCCGGCTGCAGCTCGTTCTTCGTCCAGGCGGCAAAGGTGGCGGCCATGTTGCAGGTCAGCGTCGCCGCCGGCTTCATGGCGACGCTGCCGATCGCCGAGACCTTTACGGGAAAGTCGATGYCGCACTGGCCTTCATGGATCGGCTGGACGTCCTGATAGACGACGCCCATCCGCTTCAGCTCGTTGCGGCAGTCGATCTCGCTGGCCGGCATCTGCTCGAGAGGCGACATCGGCTCATCCATGCGCGGATAGGCGGCCTGGGTCATGTAGGGGTTGGACGGAACAAGGCGCTGCATGCCGGAATATTGCGGCGCGTCGGGTTGCGGCACTGCCGCCGTCTGGCTGCCGACATCGACGGCCGRCTGCAGCGCAAAGACGTCACCGGTCGTGCAGGCCGATATCATCGCGATGGCGCCCGCGGCCAGCCCGACAATCGCGATCCGCGCGCACTTGTTCCGTCGCGCCGCCATCAGCACAGCGCCAAGTCTTCGAGCCATTGAAGGGCGTCCTTGTCCCCAAGATCTGATCCCAATTGGGATCATGATCCATGTGGCACAAGGTTAACCCTCAACAGTAAAGGAAAGATCAGCGCTGGCATTCATGCCTGGGGCGGAATTGCGGCGTTGTTCTTGGGCCCGAAGCGGCCAGGACTTTCGGAAATCGCCTATTGGCAGAAGGTGCCGCCGTGGCGGCGCGGCTCCAGATCGAGGTGGAAATGCAGCGCATGATCGGGGTCGGCCCCCGGCCCAAGCACCGTCTTGAACGGCCCGCAGGCAGCCTTGCGGACCGCGGCGAGGAACTTCGCATCCTTCTCCGGCGGCGCCGGACCGACCTCGATCTTCCTGTCGTCCGACAGGGTGAAGCTGGCGATGTCGAGCGCGTTGCCGAAGGCATGTTCCGACAGCTTGCGCGTACCGTTGCGCGGCCGACAGACGAATGCCGAGGCCTGGTTGACCGACTTCAAATCGGCRCCGAATTCGGCCTCGGCCGCCGGCTGGACGACATCGGCCATGAAGCGCGCGGTCGCCTCGGCCATCGGGCAGTTGAGCTCGGTGCCGGGGCTGATGCCGATGGACTTGCCGAGCGTCTTCAAAATTATCGGATAGGGGATCGAGCAGCCGATCTGCGCATCGTGCTCGGCCTTGTGCTCCTCGAACTCGACGCCCAGCGCCTTCAGCCGCTCGCGGCATGCGGTTTCTTCCGCCGGCATCTTGTCGGCCGGCATGTCGGCCGAGCGCGGATCGGGAAGCATCGTTTCCTCGCCCGGCGGTTCGGGTTTTTCCGGCGGCTGCGGCGCGGTTTCCGGCGGCTCCGGCTCCAGTTCGACGGGCTTCTGCGGCGGCGTCGGCACGACGTCCGGCGTCTCAGGCTCGGATTCCGTCCGCGGCTCTGATTGAGCGCCCGTCGAACGCGGCGGGCGGGCGTCCCATTTCGGATGCGACTTCTCCTGGTTGAGGAAGTCGTCATTGCTGTCGAGACGCCTTTTGTCTTGCCCGGACTTATCTGCGCCGTTCTCCATATCCTGGGGACGCGGCCCCGGAACCGGTGTCGCCGGCGGCGTTTCAGGAGCCGGAGCGGCGCTCTGGCTGGCCGGCGGCAYGTGCCTTTTGTGCCGATGATGATGTTTGGCCGAGGCCGGGGTAACGAGCAGGATCGCGGCCGCCACAGGCAGCGCCAGTCTGCAAAGTCGTGAAAGGCTCAGCGTTGCCATCGCCCCGAAACGGCAATCGTAGCGCGAAGTTGCTTGCACCAGATGCCTTGCCGATCACAATCGGTTACCGGCGCGTTACGCGCCGATGGCTTCAAGGCCTGCCTCCAGCCAGTCGGCAAGCATCGGCAGGCCGAGCAGATATTTGGCCGTGCGCTTCCTGGGACGCTCCCTGGCGGCGGCCACCGCATCCGCCCATTCGGATGCGTCATAGTCGCCGCGCCCGATCCAGGCGAGCGCGATCAGCTCGGCCGCTTCGTCGATGTTGAGATCGTTGATCAGCTCGCGGAATTCCTCTTCGGTGAGGTTTTCCGAGGCTTCCTCGACAAGGCCGTCATGGTGGTGGCTGGCATGCGTGCCGCCGTCGAACTCGACCTCGTGCTCGGCCCCGTCGTCATAGTCCTCGTTGACGGCGGCGCTCAGCGCCTTCGCCTTGAGGATGAACAGGCGTACCGTGTCCGGATCGATCGARAGGTCCCACTCCTTCTCGAGGCGCTGCTGCACGGCCCTTCTCCACGTGATGCGCTTGGCTGYGATGATAGCGGAATTAAAGCGCGCGTCACGTCCGCAGGTAAATGCTTCTTTCCGGYCATCGAAAATAGTTCGGCAGCCRCTCGCATTTCGGGATGAAACCGCGCCAGAGCGGCGTTAATCTGCCATTGTCACGCTCATGGAGGCTTCGATGCGCAGACGTTTGCTTGTTCAGGTCATGGCTATCGCGGCGCTGCCGCTGTTCGTTGCTCCGGCTTTTGCAGCTGGTGAAGGCGGCAGCAGCAGTGGTCAGACGACCACCACCTGCAAGAAGGGCGAAGTTTGGGACAAGAAAAAGAACAAATGCGTGAAGCCGCAATACGGCATGCTGGATGACGACAGCATCTATGAGGCCGGACACGATCTGGCGATGGCCGGGCGCTATGACGAGGCGATCTCGGTGCTGACGCTCGCCGCCAACAAGCAGGATCCGCGCATCCTCAACTATCTCGGCTATTCGCACCGCCATTCGGGCCGCGTCACGGTCGGCCTCGGCTACTACGAGGAAGCGCTGAGGATCGACCCGAACTACACGTTGGTGCGGGAATATCTCGGCGAAGCGCATCTGCAGATCGGCGATCTCGCCGGCGCGCAGCAACAGCTCCAGGAAATCGAAAAGCGGACCGGCAAGGGCTCGCGCGAATACGGCATGCTGTCCGAGCAGATCGATCATTTCCTGAGGAGCTGACAGGCTTCCAGGCTCCTCGAACCGGCTGCGGGCAAATCGCGGCCGGTTTTCATTTGCCGCGCGCCGCGGACCCRCGAAAGCGGTGATCATTTTGCCGAATTTCATTTTTGGGCGTGAAAATCGCGCGAAGATTGCTATATTCAGGGAAATTGTGGTGAGACGGTTCCGTTAGCCCGAGGCTGCCGGACCGTTTTCTTTTTGTACCTATCGACAAGGCCGCTCCCGAAAACGGGGGCGGCGGCAGGAAAGGTCAGGCATATGATCAAGGTCCCGATGACAGGCGAGGGGTTCGCGTCATTGAAGGAAGAGCTCCGCTGGCGCCAGCAGGAGGAACGCCCGCGTATCATCGAGGCGATTTCCGAAGCGCGCTCGCATGGCGACCTGTCGGAAAATGCCGAATATCACGCGGCGAAGGAATCGCAGAGCCACAATGAAGGCCGCATCAACGAGCTCGAGGATCTGATTGCGCGCGCCGAGGTCATCGACGTCTCCAAGCTCTCGGGCGACAAGGTGAAGTTCGGCGCGACGGTGGTGCTCGTCGACGAGGACACCGAGGAAAAGAAGACCTATCAGATCGTCGGCGACCAGGAAGCGGACGTGAAGTCCGGCCGCATCTCGATCTCGTCACCGATCGCGCGCGCGCTGATCGGCAAGGAAGTCGGCGACGCCATCGAGGTCAACGCCCCGGGCGGCGCGCGGGGGTATGAGATCGTCCAGGTGCAGTTTATCTGAGGACCTTTTGATAATTCTACTCTGGCGGCCGACTAGCGCGGTTTTCTGCGCTTCCGGTGCTCACGTACGTTAAGTACGCTCCGCTCCGGTTCTCGAAAACCACGCTATTCGACTCGCCAGAGCGAATTCTGAAAAGGTCCTCACGCTGGCGCGTTTGATCTGAGCGCCAGGAGGCACTCCGCCTCCGCCATCACCTCAGCCGGCGTTACCTTGCCGCCGGCTGGCGCAAGCAAGGTCGATGCAAACTTTCCGCGCGGGCCGGTGAGACCCGGTTCCGTCGCCAGGAAGATGGCGACCGTCGGCAGGCCGAAGGCGCTGGCGAGGTGGGTGAGGCCGGTGTCGGCGCCGATGACGAGCGTCGAACGGCCGAGGATCGCTGCGATATCCGCGAGCGGCGATCTCGCAACCAGCACCGTCCTTGGCACGGCTGCGGCAATGGCTTGCGCCACCTTCCTTTCCGCCTCATTCGACCAGGTGACGACCGGCGTGAATTGCCGGTCGGCCAGCTCGCGCGCGGTTTCGATCCAGTCCTCGACCGGCCACTTCTTGTCCTCGCGGCTGGTGCCGTGCAGCAGGAAGGCGGTTTTGCCTTCAACGCCGGCCAGGTCGCCCGCCGGCGGCACGATGCCGGACTCCAGCGCCGACAGGTCAGGCTGGTAGCCCAGCGCCAGCCCGAACAGCCGCCTGGTGCGTTCGATGGCATGCAGGTCGCGCGGCACGGCGTATTTGCGCTGATAGAACAGCGTCGCCGAAGGCTCGCGGGCGCTGGCCCGATCGAAGCCGGCGATAGGCGCGCCGGCCTGGATGGCGACCAGGGCCGACTTCAACAAGCCTTGCGCGTCGATGACAAGATCGTAGTTTCCCGACTGCAGCGCCCGCCGCAGACTTGCCATTTCGCGCCAGGTTCCGCCGTCGAAAAGCCTCTTGCGCCAACGCCGGACCGCCACCTTGTGGATGGTGCCGATCGCCGGATGCAAGGCCACGATGCCGGCAAACGGCTCCTCCACGCACCAGTCGAAGCTGATGTCGGGGCGATCRCGCAGCGCGTCCTCGACGGCCGGAAACGTGTGGATGACATCGCCCATCGACGACGTCTTGACGATCAGCACTTTCATGCCGCTGCCGGGACCTCGAGCAGGCGGTCGGCCGCTGCGGTGACGCGGCCGACATCGAGCGTCTTGAGGCAGTTGAGGTGCCCGAGCGGGCAAACCTTCTTGTGGCAGGGCGAGCAGGACAGATGCAGCCAGATCAGCTCGGCGCGCTCGCTGAGCGGCGGCGTGTTTTCCGGCGAGGTCGAGCCGTAGACGGCGACGATCGGCGTGCCGACGGCGGCCGCGACATGCATCAGGCCGCTGTCGTTCGAGACCGCGAGCTTCGCCGCGGCGATCAGGTCGATGGCGTCCTCCAGCCGCGTCTTGCCGGCAAGGTCGATAGCGCCCGGGGCAAGTGCTGCGATCTCAGCCGTGACGTCGGCGTCGTTCTTCGAGCCGAGCAGGGCGACGCCCAGACCCCTGGCCATCATGTCGCGGGCCAGCCCGGCATAGTGGTCGCTCGGCCAGCGTTTTGCCGGGCCGAATTCGGCGCCAGGCATGAGCGCCACGAATTTCTTACCGGTCAGCCCGAACCGCGCCAGCAGATCGGCTTGATTGGCGTTGTCGACGGTAAGCCTCGGCGCACGAAACGTGCCGCCGCGCGCGAGGCCGAAATAGGCGCGCGCCGTGCGCCGCTTCAGGGCTTCGGGCAGCGGCACGATGTCGGTCAGCAGGCCGTAGCGCATCTCACGCAGATTGCCGACGCGGCGCGGGATGCGGGCAAAGAACGGGATCAGCGCCGATTTCCAGCTTCCCGGCAGCACATAGGCCATGTCGTAGCGGCCGCGCAGCAGGCGGCCGAAGCGCCTGCGGCTGCGGAATTCGAGCGCTCCCGGCATCAGCGGAAAGTCGATCTGGCTGCGTATCTCGGGCATGCGCTTGACCAAAGGCGCGGCCCAGGCCGGCGCCAGCACGTCGATGGCCGCATGCGGATGTTTTTCCTTCAGCGCCGCAAACAGGCACTGCGCCATGACCATGTCGCCCACCCAGCGTGGGCCGATCACGAGGATCGTTGGGCCTTCAGCCATTCGACATAGTCCCTGACGCCGGTTTCGACTGTGCGGAATTGGCCATTGTAGCCGGCCGCGCGCAAGCGGGACATATCAGCCTGCGTAAAACTCTGGTAGCTGCCCTTGAGATGGTCGGGGAAAGGGGTGAATTCAATCTCCCCCTTGCCCAGCGTGTCGATCACCGTCTCGGCGATGGCGCGGAACGGCTGCGCGCGGCCGGTGCCGCAGTTGAAGATGCCGCTCAAGCCGCGTTTCCAGAGCCACAGATTGACCTCGGCGACATCGCCGACATGGATGAAATCGCGGCTCTGCTCGCCGGGCCCGAAGTCGCCATAAGCGCCGAACAGTTTCGGATTCTCGCCGCGCTCGACCTGGTTGAACAGATGGAAGGCGACCGACGCCATGGCGCCCTTATGCGCCTCGCGCGGTCCGTAGACGTTGAAGTAGCGCAGACCCGTCACCTGCGAATGATCGGCGTCGAAATTGCGGCGGACGTAGTCGTCGAACAGCTTCTTCGAATAGGCATAGACGTTCAGCGGGCGCTCGAATTCGGGCTCCTCRCGGAACTCGCTGCCGCCGCCATAGACCGAAGCCGACGACGCGTAGAGGAAGGGCACGCGCAGCTTCAGGCAGGCATGCAGCAGCCGCTTCGAATAGGCGTAGTTCACGTCCATCATGAACTTGCCGTTCCACTCGGTGGTGGTCGAGCAAGCGCCCTGGTGGAAGACGGCCTCGATGCGGCCGAGCCCGCCATCCTCGATCAGGCTGAGAAAATCGTCCTTGTCGAGATAGTCGGCGATGCGCAGGTCGGCGAGGTTGGCGATCTTGTGGCCGTCGGTGAGGTCGTCGACGACGACGATGTCGTCATGGCCCTCGGCATTGAGAGCGGCGACGATGTTGGAGCCGWTCATGCCGGCGCCGCCCGTGACGATGATCATGAAGGCCTCTGCTGCTTACGATTCCGGCTCTTATAGGGGAGGCGGAGGGGAGTGTCGATAAAGCTGGCGCCCGTCCCGTACCCAGCTCGTAGTTCTTGTCTATTTCGCCCGTTTTGTCTATTATGTACAAAACGGAGCATTCCATGAAACAATATCCGTCGACCGATTTGAAACAGAATCTCGGTGACGTTCTTGCGGCCGCGAGCCAGCAACCTGTCTCCATCACTCGTCACAACAAGCCTAGATATGTCCTGATGAGCATTGAGGCCTACGAGGCTCGCTTCGCCGACGACAGCCGTCGCGCTTACGCTGCGAAGGACGCCCCGGTCGAACATGTCGAGATGCTTGAGGAGTACGCTGCCGGAGAAAGTCGCGATTAGGTCAATCGCCGCCGCGAGCCCAGTCGCTTCCGGCTGAATGTCGGGAACCACGTCAGGTTAGCGCTGCCCCTCATTGCCCTGCCGGGCATTTCTCCCCGTATAGTGACGGGGAGAAAGGGCTGACCGCAACCTCGGCGCCCCTATTGCAACGTTGGCGATTGGCGAAACCGTCGATGACAGCTCCCCTCTCCCCGTCACTATACGGGGAGAGGATGCCGGCAGGCAGGTGAGGGGCAGCGCCAACGTCTGAAATTATGTTGGAGGAATTCGAAGATATCCATATCTGTGGTATCGCCAATATGGAGATCAGGCCAGCAAGGCGTAGCCTGACAGAGACGTGATCATTGAGGGACCAGGCATGCCGTCCACTGAACTGCTGATCGCCTTCTTCGCCACCACGGCGATCTTCGCCTATATCCCGGGYCCCGCCATGCTTTATGCCGCCGCGCAGACGATGGCGCGCGGCCGTTGGTCGGGGCTGACGGCGGCACTTGGCATTCACCTTGGCGGTTATTTCCATGTCTTCGCGGCCGCCGCCGGCCTGTCCGTCCTGTTCCATGCGGTGCCGCCGCTCTATCTGGCGGTCAAGCTCGGYGGCGCGCTCTACCTGATCTGGCTTGGCGTCTCCATGTTCCGCAAACGAAYGGATGCGGCTCTGCCCTTGATCGAGCGGAAATCGGCCCGTCGCGCCTTTTTCGAAAGCGTCACCGTCGAGGTGCTCAATCCGAAGACCGCGATCTTCTTCATGGCGTTCCTGCCGCAATTCATCGATGCCGCGGCGGCGTTTCCGGTCTGGCTGCAGTTCGTCGTGCTCGGAACCATCGTCAATCTGATGTTCTCCTCCGCCGACATCGTGTGTGTTTTCCTTGCCGGCGCGATGGTCGCGCGGCTTCGCCGATCGGGCCGGGCGCAGCGTTTGATGCAACGGGCAGGCGGTGCCGTGCTTGTCGGGCTCGGCGTTCATGTCGCCCTGCAGCGGAGCTGAGGTAGGCGGGCCGGCGTTGCACTGACCCGAATTGCGGTATATCGGCATCGCCTTGAGCAGCCCACGCCACAATTCCGGCGCTGAAATCTATTCAAGTCCGGCCTTCTTCAGGCATACCTCGAGCGAGATGATCAAGCACAATCCGCCTTCTCCGGAACCTTTGCACCGCACCATCGCCCGGTTCGGCGACGTCACCGTGCTGGTCGTGGGCGATTTCATCCTCGACCGGTTCGTCAGCGGCGTGATCGAGCGCATCTCGCCGGAAGCTCCGATCCCCGTTCTGCATGGCAAGGGCGAGTCGCTCAACATGGGCGGCGCCGGCAATGTCGTCTCCAACATCGTCTCGCTGGGCGCGGCCGCCATACCCGTGTCGGTGATCGGCGCCGACCAGGCCGGCAACAATCTGATGCGCATGCTTGGCGAGATCGGCGTCGACACCGACGGGCTGCTGCAGCGCCAGGACCGCATGACCTCGTCGAAAAGCCGCTTCAGCGCGCTCAACCAGCAGGTGCTCCGTTTCGACGAAGAAGAGATCAAGCCGCTCACCTCCGCCGAGCGGGCCAAGCTCATCGATCATTTCCAGGCGGCGCTCGGCCGCGCCGATATCGTCATCCTCTCCGATTACGGCAAGGGCATCCTGCTCGACGGCGTCGCCGGCGAATTGATCGCGATCTGCCGCGATGCCGGCAAGCCGGTGCTGGTCGATCCGAAGGGGCACGACTACGCGCGCTATGCAGGCGCGACGGCGGTTACGCCGAACCGCAAGGAGCTTGGCGAGGCGGTCGGGCGCAAGGTGTTCGGCGACGACGAGATCGTGGCCGCCGCACGCGACCTGATCGCCGCGCATGATTTCGAATTCATCGTCGCCACGCGCAGCGAGAAGGGCATGAGCGTGGTCTCCGCCGAGGATGCCCGCCACATTTCCACCCAGGYCCGCGAAGTGTTCGATGTTTCAGGAGCCGGCGACACGGTCATCGCGAGCTTCGCGCTTTCGCTTGCCGCCGGCGCCGACCGCGTGCATGCGGCCGTCATCGCCAACGCGGCCGGCGGCGTCGTGGTGGGAAAACGCGGCACGGCGCGGCTGAACGTCGAGGAATTGTCCGGCGCGCTGTTCCGCTCGCATGGGCCGACCGGTCACCAGGACGCCATCCTCGATTTCAATGYCGCGGCCAGGATGGTGGCGGCATGGAAGGAAGAGGGGCTGACCGTTGGCTTCACCAATGGCTGCTTCGACATCCTGCATGCCGGCCATGTCAGCCTGYTGCATGCYGCGCGCAGCCAGTGCGACCGGCTGGTGCTCGGCCTCAACAGCGATGACTCGGTGCGCCGGCTGAAAGGGCCTGGACGCCCGGTCAACAACCAGCACGACCGCGCCTGCGTGCTGGCAGCGCTTGCCTCTGTCGATGCCGTCGTCGTCTTCGAGGAAGATACACCGCTGAAGCTCATCGAGGCGCTCCTGCCGGACATCCTAGTCAAGGGCGCGGATTACACGATCGAGACCGTGGTCGGCGCCGATGTGGTGCAGAAGGCGGGCGGGCGCGTGGTGCTGGTCGACCTCGTCGCCGGCAAGAGCACGACGAACACGATCGGCAGGCTGCGTGCCGCAAACTGAGGGTCTCATGTCCGATTTGAACGACTACCTTGTCCGCTCCGCGGCGGCGATCTCGGCGATGGTCGAGCGCGATCTCACCGCCGAGATGGAACGCGCGGTGAGCACCGTGGTGACCGCGCTGTCGCAAGGCAAGGCGCTGCTGATCTGCGGCAATGGCGGCTCGGCCAGCGACGCCATCCACATCGCCGGTGAGCTGGTCGGCCGCTTCCTGAAGGAGCGCAAGGCCTACAATGTCATCGCGCTGCCGGCCAATGCTGCGGTGCTGACCGCCTGGGGCAATGATTACGGCTTCGACACCGTCTTCTCGCGCCAGGTCGAGGCGCATGGGTCGGAAGGCGCGGTGCTGCTGGCGATCTCGACCAGCGGCAATTCGCCGAGCATCCTTGCCGCCGCCGAGCAGGCGAGGGTGATGGGCATGACGGTGATCAGCCTGACTGGCGAAACCGGCGGCAAGCTCAAGCCRCTGACCGATATCCTGCTCAACGTGCCGTCGACCTCGACGCCTATCATCCAGCAGGGGCATCTGTGCCTCTATCACCATCTGTGCGAGGCGGTCGAAGCGCGTCTCAGCAATGGCTGAGAATACGGGCTTTCCGCTGGCCGAGCCAGGTCTCTGGGTCGAGCGGACCAGCACCAGGAGCTTTCCGACCGGCCGGCCGGCGCTGTTCCTGGACCGTGACGGCACGATCAATGTCGACACCGGCTATCCCGACGATCCGGCGGCCATGGTGTTGCGCGACGGCATCGCGCCGGTCATCGAGGCCGCGAACCAGTGCGGTGTTCCGGTCATCGTCGTCACCAACCAGTCCGGCATCGCGCGCGGCTATTTCGGCTGGGATGYGTTCGCGCGGGTCAATGGGCGGGTGCTGGATTTGCTGGCCGAGCAAAATGCCTTCGTGGACATGGTGCTCGCCTGCGCCTATCACGACGCTGGTTCAGGTCCTCTCGCCATTGCCGATCACCCGATGCGCAAGCCCAATTCGGGCATGCTGCTGGAGGCGGGTCGCCGCCTCGGCCTCGACCTGAAGCGGTCGCTGATCGTCGGCGACAAGCCGGCCGATTTGGAAGCCGGCCAGCGCGCTGGTCTCAAGCGCGGCTGGCTTGTCGACGGCGAGGTCTCGACGATGGACGGGCTTTCGGTTTCGCCGTTACGCGACGCCACGGACCTCGAAGGCCTGCTCACCGCGATACGGTCGCTCTGATCGCGGATTGATTCAAAACCTGGCGCTAAGCCCTTTGTTTGCACGGGCGAATTTCCGGAAGCCGGCACATTAAGTTGGGAAGGCCACCAGCCCTTCGTCCTTGACGCGACGGATGGTCAGGGCGGTGCGTACGGTATCCACATTCGGGGCCGAGGCCAGCTCCTCGATGACGAAGGTCTGGAAGGTGCCGAGGTCGCTCGCCACGCAATGCAGCAGGAAATCGGATTCGCCCGAGACCATCCAGGCGTCACGCACGATCGGCCAGCCGCGCGTGCGCTCGGCGAAGGTCTTCAGCTCGGCATCGGCCTGATGATGCAGGCYGATCAGGCAGAAGGCCACGACATCCATGCCGAGCGCCGGCGCGTTGAGCAGCGCGCGGTAGCCGCGGATGATGCCGGCCTCTTCCAGCCGCCTGACGCGGCGCAGGCAAGGCGGCGCCGAGATGCCGACCCGGTTGGACAATTCGACATTGGTCATTCGGCCGTCACCCTGCAGCTCGCGCAGGATCTTCCAGTCGATGGCGTCGAGATCGGCTTTGAGCGGYATGAATGGGCTTTCACGCAAGAATCTTTCGCGATTTTGTAATTTGGTTTCGCGCTGGAGGCCATAGCTTTGCGATGATTTTCTCCTTGTTTTGATGCAGGGCGTGATCCAGCGCCGCGCATACCTCTGGGCGACATGCATTGGTGACGGGCGGCGATATGGCCCGATATGCAGGGGACGAAGCTTTCCGGGGACGAAGGCCAACTTGCCTTGCTGGTCCCACGGGCAACACTTACATTACGCGCAACAAACCACGGCCGCGCGCCGCAGGGGACTTTTTCATGAACACGAAACACGCACCTGTTCTCATCATCGGTTCCGGCCCGGCCGGCTACACGGCGGCGATCTATGCCGCCCGCGCCATGCTGAAACCGATGCTGGTCGCCGGCCTGCAGCAGGGCGRCCAATTGATGATCACCACCGACGTCGAAAACTATCCGGGCTTCGCCGATCCGATCCAGGGGCCTTGGCTGATGAGCCAGATGCTGGCGCAGGCCGAGCATGTCGGCACCGACATCGTCAACGACATCATCACCGAGGTGGACCTCAATGTGCGGCCGTTTCGCGCCATCGGCGATTCCGGCACGGTCTACACGGCGGATGCCTTGATCATCGCCACCGGCGCGCAGGCCAAGTGGCTGGGTATCCCGTCGGAACAGACCTTCATGGGCTTTGGCGTTTCGGCCTGTGCGACCTGCGACGGCTTCTTCTACCGCGGCAAGGACGTCGCGGTTGTGGGCGGCGGCAATTCCGCGGTCGAGGAAGCGCTCTATCTGTCGAACCTCGCCAAGAGCGTCACCGTCATCCATCGGCGCGGCGATTTCCGCGCCGAGCGCATCCTGCGCGAACGGCTGCTTGCGAAGGACAATGTCCGCGTCATCTGGGACACGGTGGTGGACGAGATCACCGGGCGCCCAGGCAAGGCGCCGCTGCCGCCTTCCGTCGAAGGCCTGGCGCTGCGCAACGTCGTGACCGGCCAGGAATCGAAGCTGCCGGTCGACGGCGTGTTCGTGGCGATCGGCCATGCGCCTGCGGTCGAGCTCTTCGTCGGCAAGCTGAAGCAGAAGCCGAACGGCTATCTGTGGACGGCGCCGGATTCGACCCGCACCGACGTGCCCGGCGTGTTCGCCGCCGGCGACGTCACCGACGACGTCTACCGCCAGGCGGTGACGGCGRCCGGACTTGGCTGCATGGCGGCGCTCGAGGCGGAAAAATATCTGGCGGGCATCGAGGTCCACCGCGAAGCGGCGGAATGACAGATCGGCTGAAAAAAGCCGTTTAAAAGCCTGATTTTTCATTCAGACGCCAAAGGCAACGCGAGGGGAATCATGGCGCTGGACTGGGACAAATTACGCGTATTTCACGCCGCGGCGGAGGCTGGGTCGTTCACCCATGCCGCCGAGACGCTGCATCTGTCGCAATCGGCCATCTCGCGGCAGGTCAGCGCGCTGGAGCATGATGTCGGCGTCGCACTCTTCCACCGCCACGCACGCGGTCTGGTGCTGACCGAGCAGGGCGAGATGCTGTTCCGCACGGCGCATGACGTGCTGATGAAGCTGGAAACCATCAAGACGCGGYTCACCGAAACCAAGGACCGGCCGTCGGGCGTGCTCAGGGTGACGACCACGGTGGGCCTGGGCGCCGGCTGGCTGACCGAGCGCGTGCAGGAATTCATCGAGCTCTATCCCGAGATCAGCCTGCAGCTGATCCTCGCCAATGAGGAGCTCGACCTCACCATGCGCCAGGCCRATTGYGCCATCCGGCTGCGGCAGCCGCAACAGCCGGACCTTATCCAGCGCCGGCTGTTCACGGTGCATTTCCACCTCTACGCAGCGCCGTCCTATATCGCCAAGTTCGGCAAGCCGGCCTCGATCGCCGAGCTCCGGAACCACCGCATCGTCACCTTCGGCGTGCCGGTGCCTTCGCATCTGTCGGAGCTGAACTGGCTGGAGACGGTCGGCGATTTCGAGGGCGCGCAGAGAGTGCCGACGCTGCAGATCAACGACATCCTGTCGATCAAGCGGGCGGTGCAGGGCGGCGCCGGCATCGCCATGCTGCCGGACTATGTGATCAGCAAGGACACGAACCTGGTCCAGCTGCTGCCGGAGACCGAGGTACCGKCCTTCGACACCTATTTCGCCTATCCCRACGCGATGAAGAACCAGGCGAAGCTGCACGTTTTTCGCGATTTCATTATCGCCAAGGCGCGCAGCTGGTCTTATTGAAATGACCGGCCGGGACTACTGGCCGCGCCAGGGTGTGATGCGCGGCAGCCAGCCGGGGACGGCGCGGCGGTAGGTTTCGTATTCCGCGCCGTAGCGGCTGGCGAGCGTCGGCTCTTCATAGACCTTGACGAAGGAGATCATCGCTGCCGCGGCGATGAGGCCGTAAAACAGCACCGGCCAGCTCGAAAAGATCAGCGCCTGGCCAAGGATGATCGCCAGCACCGCGACATACATAGGATTGCGCACGTGGCGGTAGATGCCGCTGATGACCAGTTTCTCGGTCGGCGCCACGGGAGCGGGTGTGCCGAGGCCCTCCAGCGCAAAACGGGCAAAGGCATGGAGCAGGATGGCGGCTGCCCCCACCACAAGAACAGAGCCCGCGGGCACGAAGCCCGACACCGCCGACAGAGGCTTGCGATAATGGTCGGTCAGGAGCCACGGCAGCAGCCCGGCGACAACGCCGGGCGCCGCGACAAGGAACAGCGCGCTGCCGGCGATTGCCGAAAAAGTTCGCATCATCGGTCTCCTGCCGTGAAAATAAACTCGGCTTGCCGAAATTGACATCATTTGGCCGGCTAGCCTATTTCCGAGCAAAATCGGCTCGATTTTGCATTTAAGCAGTCGCTTTAGGGCCGGAAACGCGCCGAAACCGGCGATTTTCCTGGTCCTATGGGTTCCAGGAATAGGTTGGACCACAGCCTGCGTCTTTTTGCATGCGTGTGTTGCAAAATAGATGCTTGTTTCTTGGGCATGATGAGCACATATATAGTGACATCTCCAGGGCGCGTTCTCCTCCCATTAGCGCCCTCGAGTGTTCCCCTCTGGAGGTTAGCCTTAATCGGCACTTCCAATCAAACTCAGCCGGATCTTTATTGATCCGGCTTTTTTGTTGCCTGCATGCCTTCGAGCCGGCAAAAACACGACCGAATCCGCCACGTAACAGTGACATGTAACATCGGGTAACATGTCGCAGACGCAGTCTATGGTTTAAGTGGATGATAGGACGCGGTTGGTCGGTTCGGGAGATGGGGGCATCACTCGGAAGACCGGGCTCAGGCAGCTACCGCGTCCGAACCATTTTTTCCGGATGCGGCGGACCAGCCGTTGCCTCCCAGGAAAACGGTCCGCAATAGGAACGGCGTCCGGATCATCCGGACGCCGTTTTCATTTCGCCACAAATCAAAGCGCGATGCGCTTCAGTCCCTTGCTTGACGCATGTCATTCTCCCGAAACCGTTATGCACTTTGGGGCGACATGCATCAGGCAGCCTTGCCGTTGGCGTTCATCGCCTCATCGGCGAGCCGGCCGGTGAGCTCGGCCATGTGGTCGAAAGCGGCCTTGTAGCTGGCAACGCCGGCAGTGGCCGAGCGCAGCTCGATGATCAGGTCGCCGATCTCGGCCTGCGGCATGGTCGCCTCGACGACGTCCCAGCCCGGCCAGTCGGGCCTTGCGTCATAGCCGAGGATCTGCCCGCGCCGCTGCGGGATCAGCGCGATGATCTTAGAGGTCGCGTCGGAAGGCGTGACGATCTCGACCTTCATGATCGGCTCGAGCAGCACCGGCGAACAGGCGGCCATGCCCTCCTTCATCGCCAGCTTCGCCGCCATCTGGAAGGCCATGTCGGAGGAGTCGACCGCATGGTAGGAGCCGTCCGACAGGTTGACGGCGACATCGACGACCGGGAAGCCCAGCGGACCCGTCTTCAGATAGTCGCGAATGCCCGTCTCCACCGACTGGATATAGGTTTTCGGCACCACGCCGCCGGTGATGGTGTCGGAGAACTGGAAGCCGGAACCGCGCGGCAGCGGCTTGATCTCGATCACCACGTCGCCGAATTGGCCGTGACCGCCGGATTGCTTCTTGTGGCGGCCGCGCTGCTGCGCTCCTTTGCGGATCGTCTCCCGGTAAGGCACCGCCGGGGCATGGCCCTCGATCGGAATCTGGTTCTTGCCCTCGAGGCGCTCACGGACCACGCGCAGATGCATTTCGCCGTGACCCGACAGGACGGTTTCGGCGGAGTCCTGGTTGTGGCGCAGGCTGAGCGACGGGTCTTCCTCGGCAAGCCGCTGGATCGCCGCCGACATCTTGACCTCGTCCTTACGCTCCTTGGGACGAAGCGCGAAGGCGAAGACCGGCTGYGGCGGCTCCAATGTGACCAATGGCCGGATGCCGCCCTTGGTCGAGCTCAGCGTCTGGCCGGTCTTGACGTTGTYGAGCTTGCCGAGCGCGACCGTGTCGCCGGCCTTGGCCGATGTCTGCTTGATCTGGTCTTTGCCCAGCATCCTGTAGATGCCCGAGACCTTTGCCGTGTCGCCGTTGGACAGGAAGAGCTCGGCCGCGTCGGCCAATTGGCCGGAAAGCACGCGCGACACCGAAAGCTTGCCGCCATGCGCGGTGTGGATGGTCTTCATCACCTGCACCACCGTCTGGCCGTCCGGCGCGCCAAGGCGTTTCCTCGTCGTCTCGACATCGGGCGCATCATGGCGGATGGCTTTCAACAGGCGCAGCACGCCATTGCCCTTCTCGGCCGTGCCGATCAGCACCGGCGTCACCGCGCCGGCGCGCAGGTCGGCCGACAGATCGTCGAAGATCGCGTCCTTCGGTGGCTCGATCTCCTCCAGCAATTGCTCCATCAGGTGATCGTCGTGATCGGCAAGTGTCTCCAGCATGGAGAAACGCGCTTCCAGCTCGCGTGCCTTGTCGTCGCCTGGAATTTCGGCCACTTCGCTCGCGGCGTATTCGCGATAGATATAGGCGCGCTCCAGCGCCAGATCGATCGAGCCGATGACGACGCCGTCCTTGCGCACCGGAATCTGGCGCAGCAGCAGCGGTACAGAACTCGCCGGCTGCAGCATCTTCAGCGTCTCGCGCACGCCCGCGATCGCCTTGTCGACCTTGTTGAGGAACAGGATGCGCGGAATGGCGAGGTCGTCGAGCTTGCGCATGATGAGCTGCAGCGCCGGGATCTTCTTCTCGTCGGCCTCGGCGACGACGACCGCGAGGTCGCAGGCGGCAAGCACGGGTTCGGCTTCGAAGGCGAATTCGATCGAGCCGGGGCAGTCGACGAAAGTGATCTGCTCGCCCATGAAATCGGTGGTCGCGAAGGTCGCCTCGACGCTCATGGCGTGGGCGCGGGCTTCGGGTGAATGATCGGAAACGGTGTTGCCCGATGAAACGGGGTTCTGGCGGGGAATGGCGCCCGTGCGGGCGAGAATTGCTTCGAGAAGTGTCGTCTTACCGCTTGCAAAGGGACCGACTATGGCGATGCATTTCGGTCCCGTGCGTCGTTCTCCGGCGCGAGTACCCATGGCTGAACCTCCACTCAGGCGTTTCCCAAGAGGGCGATCAGCAAAAGTGGAAACCGGTTTGCGTCCGATCGCACCCTGTGCAGAGCGGCGGCCGGCCTGTTCGGCCGTCGCGGGCGGGGKTTTCACCTCTTCCCAAAACCATCGTCACACGGGTTTGCCGGCAGGGCAAGAAAAATAGGATGTTCGCCGGCTTGGGTCCGGCAGGCCGCGATTTCCTGTTCGTCAGGCTGTGAGGGCGAGCGGCTCGCGGGCGGCGGCACACAAGGCGCTTGCCCTGTCGCGCGGCGCCGGCTTGCCGAAGAAATAGCCCTGGAAGCGGCTGCAGCCGGCCCTGAGCGCGGAGTCAGGACTGTCGCTCGGCGACTGCCCGAAGCCGGTTGCGACGACCTCACTGCGAAGCGAAACCAAGGCGCGAGACGTCGGATGAACGGGGCGTCAGCCTGCACGGCGCCGGRCTGGCACGACGATCGCGGCGTCCTGTGCCGCCACCCACCCGGCAAAGCGCGACAGCATCGGATTGAACAGGTCCGGCCGCTCCCAGAAAGGGGCGTGTCCGGCCCCGGGCACGACGTGGCATTGCTCCCACAGCGTGCCGCAGTCCAGCGTGTCGAAGTAGTTAATCCGGATGAACGGGTCGTTCTCGCCATTGACGATGGCAACCGGGAAGTCGGCCTGCTCGACCACCTGCTTCTGGTCGGCTCCCTTGCCGGCCATCATCGAGCGTGTCACCGTGGCGCGCAGACGGCCGTCGGTGCGAAGAATGTTTTCGCGGAAGGACGCGTCCGCGCTATCGCCGAAGCAGAGCGTTTCGAAGCGTTCGGCGTCGCGCTCGGAATAGAATTTCTTGGAAGCCAGCAGCATGTCCCAGTTGGCGTGGAAGCCGCGCAGCATGCCGAAGAAGCCCTTCGACACGGGCGGCGCGCCGGTCAGCATCAGACCCTTGACGACCGGATGGAAGCTTGCGAGCTCGATGGCGACATGGCCGCCGAGCGACCAGCCGTAGACGATGGCATGGCGGACGTTCAGGTTGTCGATGAGCTCCGCCGCCGATCGCGCCAGGCCGGTGATCGTATAGTCCGTCGCCGGGTCGGCCGCGTCCGAGGACTCGCCATGGCCCGGGAGATCGAAAGCGATCAGCCGGTGGGCGTCGGCAAGCGGGCTGTCGAACTGGCGGGCGAACACCGCGCGCGAGGCGCCGGACCCGTGGATCATCACGATGGGCATGCCTGGCCCCGCCGATTCGCTGACGCGCAAATCGGCCTGTGGGGTGCTGATGGTGCGCTCGGCAATGGCCATGGCGCATAGAACCTCAGGATTGCGTTGCTTCCAACATCGCATTCCCGGGTCTACACGCGCTTTAGGTTTCTGGTTAAGAAAAGACTAATATGCAGCAACCGGCTATAGTGCCCTCGAATTCTCGGTGTGGCCATGGAATTTGACTTGGAACGCGGGCTCGACCTTCTTGTCTCGATCGTCGGTATCGCCACGGTCGGCCAGTATCTGTGGTCGACGCGCGCCCATTTCCAATCATCGGGCATGTCCTCAGGCGCCACGATAATCTCGGTGGTCGTGGCCGCCACGGCGCTGTTTTTCCTGGCGATCATATGGATCCTCCCGCAGCCGCCGCTGGCCAAGATCGTAGGGCTGGCGGTTCAACTGGTGAGTTCGGCGCTGTTCTGGTGGGCGATTTTGAGGTCGCGCAAGGCGCGGCTGCGGTTCGTCTTCGACGCCGACGATCCGCACGGCCTGGTGACCGACGGGCCGTTCTTGTACCTCCGCCATCCGTTCTACACGTCCTACATCATCTTCTGGGCCGGCTGGGGCATCGCGACCTGGTCGAGCTGGGCTGTGGTGCCGGTTGCAGGGATATTCGTGCTTTATCTGATCGCCGCGCTGGACGAGGAGAAGAAGTTCT
Organism: Mesorhizobium sp. LCM 4576; assembly: GCF_001854815.1. Taxonomy (NCBI): domain Bacteria; kingdom Pseudomonadati; phylum Pseudomonadota; class Alphaproteobacteria; order Hyphomicrobiales; family Phyllobacteriaceae; genus Mesorhizobium; species Mesorhizobium sp. LCM 4576. The sequence goes on along the minus strand of NZ_MDDT01000040.1, from coordinate 33,103 downwards.
CGCGGACGGAAATGGCCGACGCCTACGCGGCCCACCGCAAGCGGGCCGGGCTGTTCTGGCCACGGCTGCCGAAGTCAGGTGACCGTGACCGAAGTGCGATGCCCCAGCCCGGAGGCGGTTGCGTCGCGCGCGGCRTCGACGCAAAGCGCCGCCGCGAGGGTGAGCGGCCACCACCGCCGATGCGGCATCAGTTCGAGGATTGAGACGATGAAGATCATTGCTTGCGGCAGCGTGCCGACCATCATCGCGCCGGACAGGTATTTCACCGGCCGGGTGCTGCAGACGCCGATCATCGAGAAGGAGGCGCCGGCGCGGCTCAGGGCGACGCTGGTCAGTTTCGAGCCCGGCGCGCGCACTTACTGGGACACCCATCCGCTCGGGCAGACGCTCTATGTCACCGCCGGCGCCGGGCTTACCCAGAGCTGGGGCGAGTCGGTCCGGATCATCAGGGCAGGGGACGTCGTCTCCTTCGCACCGGGCGAAAAGCACTGGCATGGCGCCGGCGCGAAAACAGCCATGGCGCACATCGCCATGCAGGAGGCGCTGAATGGCRTGCACGCCGACTGGCTGGAGGCGGTGACGCCGGAGCAATATGGCGRCTGAAGCTGTCCAATAGAAAACCCGGCTCAAGCCGGGTTTCTCATTCAAATGGCGATGCCGCCGATCAGGTCAGCGACGCGGTGAAGCGCTGGATGCGCGTGCAGGCTTCCTCCAGCAAGGCATCCGACGTGGCATAGGAGATGCGGAAGTTCGGTCCAAGGCCGAAAGCCGAGCCGAACACCACCGCGACGCCTTCGGCTTCCAACAGCTCGGAGCAGAACGTCTCGTCATTGTCGATCACCTTGCCGGTCTTGGTCTTCTTGCCGATCAGCCCGGCGCAAGACGGATAGACGTAGAAGGCGCCTTCGGGTGAGGGGCAGGTGATGCCGCRCGCCTGGTTGAGCATCGAGACGACGAGGTCGCGCCGGCCCTGGAAGATCGCCTTGTTCTTGGCGATGAAGTCCTGCGGACCGTTGAGCGCCTCGACGGAAGCCCATTGCGCGATGGTGCAGGCGCCCGAGGTCTGCTGGCCCTGGATCATGTCCATCGCCTTGATGAGCGGCACCGGGCCGGYGGCGTAGCCGATGCGCCAGCCGGTCATGGCATAGGCTTTCGACACGCCGTTCATGGTCAGCGTGCGCTCATAAAGGTTCGGCTCGACCTCGGCGATGGTCTTGAAGATGAAGTCGCCATAGGTCAGGTGCTCATACATGTCGTCGGTCAGCGTCCAGACATGCGGATGCTTGAGCAGCACATCGGCCAGCGCCCGAAGCTCGGCCTCGGTGTAGGMGGCGCCCGACGGATTGGACGGCGAATTCATCAACAGYCATTTGGTTTTCGGCGTGATCGCCTTTTCCAGCACTTCGGCCGTCAGCTTGAAGCCGTTGTCGATCGAGGTGTCGGCGAAGACCGAGGTGCCGCCGCAGATCGCCACCATTTCGGGATAGCTCACCCAGTAGGGGCGCGGGATGATGACCTCGTCGCCCGGGTTCAGCGTCGCCATGAAGGCGTTGAACAGTATCTGCTTGCCGCCGGTGCCGACGATGGTCTGCTCCGGGCGGTAGTCGAGATTGTTCTCGCGCTTGAATTTCTTCGCGATCGCCTCGCGCAGCGGCACGATGCCGGAGACCGGCGGATATTTGGTCTCGCCGCGGCGGATCGCCTCGATCGCCGCGTTCTTGATGTTGTCGGGCGTATCGAAATCCGGCTCGCCGGCGCCGAGGCCGATCACGTCACGGCCGGCATTTTTCAGCTCGCGCGCTTTCTGCGTCACCGCGATGGTCGCGGAAGGCTTWACGCGGGAAAGGGCGTCGGCGAGAAAGGCCATGACAAGATGTCTCCTAGGAAAGGCGGCCAGGAGCGGCCGCGGCGCCTCTCATGTCGCATCATGGCGCCGAGCGCAAGCATTGTGCGATGAGCCAGAGGTCAAGGAGGCGTGACCAAAGTCAGCCTGCGTGAGCGGCAACGCTAAATTCATCAACGGCCGGTAAACCCTTGGCTGGCAGGATCGCAGATCGGATTGCGCCTATTCGCGGAGCGGGAAATCTTGTCGCGCAGCATCGGGCTTGCCCATATCATCCGTCATGACGACGGCACCTCCTCGGGTGTCTGGGGCATCTATACGCTGCAGAGCGCGTTCCAGCCGATCTTCGCCTTCAAGGAGGGCAAGCTTTCGGTCGCTGCTTTCGAGGGGCTGATCCGGCCGTTCCGCGACGGCGAGCCGCAATCGCCGGGGGCATTCTTCGGGACCTGCCCGGCGGCCGACCGACTGCATATCGAGGCCCTGACGCGCACGCTGCATCTTCTGAACGCCGGCGCCTGCCTGCCGGAAGAGGCCTCCATCTTCGTCAATTTCGACCMTTCGGTCTTCACCGATCGCAGCATCGCCGACAAGGCGCTGCGCGACATGCGGCTGGTGCTGCACGAAGCCGGCATCGATCCGCGCCGCATCGTCTGCGAGGTCACCGAGCAGAAATCGGCTTCGCAGGAAACGCTCTACGGCTTCGTCGAGGCGCTCAGGGCGAACGGGTTCCGCATCGCGGTGGACGACTATGGCGCCGATGATTCAGACATCAACCGGATCAAGGAACTCAAGCCCGACATCGTCAAATTCGATGCGCATTGGATCACCCACCTGATGGAGTCCGGCGCCGGCTTCGCGTTGCTGACGGCGATGGTGCAAAGCTTCGAGGACCAGGGCATCCGCACCGTCTTCGAAGGGATCGAGGAAAGCTGGCAGCTGGAGCTCGCCGAGAGGTCCGGCGCCTCGATGGTGCAAGGTTATGTGCTTGCCCGGCCGGAACTTGCCCCCACCAGCTTTCGCGTCTTCGGCAAGGTCGCGCGGCAGCCTTCGGCCGAAGAAAGCAAGGCACAGGTCGCCGCAAGCGGCGCCCCGGCGCCGCAGGCGCGACGGGCAAGAGTGTTCGGGCGCAAGGTCGCGCCATGAGCGGACAACCGGACAGGCGGCGCAACGTCGCCGGGGCGATCTTCGCCGACGAGATCGGCCTCCAGTTCGGCGTCTATGGCGAGTTCCGGCTGTGGAGCGCCTATCAACCGATCTTCGCGCCGGAAGGCAGCGTGCTCAGGGCGGTTGCCGTTGAAGGGCTGATCGAGCCGCGCCGTATTGCCCAGCCGGTAGCCTCTTCGATCTTCTTCGGCGGCGTTCCCGCGTCCGACCGGCTGTTTGTCGAAACGCTGTGCCGGATGCTGCATCTCGGCAATTATCGCAACATCGGCGTCGAGGGATTGACGCTGTTCTTCAACTACAATCCGAACGTCAACGACCATCTCGGACGGGCGCTGGCCGAGATCCGGCTGATGACCAGGCATCTCGGCGATTTCGATCTGGAGCCCGGCCTGCTGGTCTGCGAGATCACCGAGCAGGCGGCCGACGATCACGTTCTTGCCAGCCTGGTGCGCGAAATGCGGCGCGACGGGATCCGCATCGCCATCGACGATTTCGGCACGGGGCATTCGACCGAGGCGCGCATCGACCTGCTTGCGCCCGACATCGTCAAGATCGATGGCGCCTGGTTCGGCGAGCTCTGCCGYCACGCCGCCGCCGAGCGCTTCTTCCGGCCGTTGGTAGCGACGCTGCATGATCGCGGCGCAAAAGTGCTGGTCGAGGGCATCGAAAACGCGCAGCATTTGCGCGTCGCRCTCGAGGGCGGCGTCGACCTTTTGCAGGGTTTCCATCTCGCTCGCCCGGCGCTCGCCGGCACGATCTTCGAGGAAGAACCGCTTTCCATCGGTGCCCTGCTCGACGCCGGCAACAAGGTCGTACCCCTGCATCAGCATCGCTGATGYCGACCAGAGAAAGCGTATCAGCATCGCTGATGCTGGCCCCCAAAGGACGTATAAGCGTCGCTGATGGTTCTTCTCAAAAACAAATCACTGGATGGGACCTGGCCGCGCGCGTTAGAGCGTTCCAAGGAGACTCGGAGAGGCAAGAGGTATGATCCTTTACGACATGGCCGACAGCGGCAATTGCTACAAGCCGCGGCTGTTGATGGCGAAGCTCGGCGTCCCCTTCACCCGGGTCGAGGTGAGTTCGCATACCGGCGAAACGCGCAAGCCCGACTATGTCGCCAAGAATCCGAACGCGATGGTGCCGATGCTCGAGCTCGACGACGGCAGGCGCATCGCCGAGAGCAACGYCATCCTGCTCTATCTCGCCGAGGGCACGCGCTTCCTGCCGGCCGACAAATATGAGCGGGCGCTGGCTTACCAATGGCTGTTCTTTGAGCAATACAGCCATGAGCCCTACATCGCGGTGCGCAAGGCGCTTTTGACCTTCCCGGAACGGGCGAAGGACGCCACGCCGGAACGGCTGGCGCAGACGCTGGAGCGCGGCAACAAGGCGCTGGGCGTGATGAACCAGCATCTGCAGCGGAACGAGTTCTTTGCAGRCAGCGCCTACAGCGTCGCCGACATCGCGCTCTATGCCTATACCCACACCGCCGGGATGGGYGGCTTCCAGCTCGATGCCTATCCGGCCGTCGCCGCCTGGCTGAAGCGGGTCGAGGCGGACAAGGGRCATGTGCCGATCGAGTGGGTGGGGTAATTCCTCATGCGATCGCCGCTTCGCACCTGACCTGTACGAGCGCGCCAACGAGCCGCTCGGTACGCTCACGGCCGTAAGCGGCTATTTCAAAAGGCGTTCATTCGGAGTGGGTGCCGATCCAAAACCAGATCATGTCGTCCTGGTCCCGGACTGCGACGRCACGGTAGTCCAGATCAACTCGAGCTGACCAATAACGTCCAACCCGCTTGAAATGGAGCGAAGGATGAAACGGRTCTGCGCGCAGCTTGGCAAAGCTATCGTCATCCTGATTGATTTAGGTAATTTATCGTAGGCGTCCCATAACGAAGGGGCGGCAAAGTGGTTCACAGAGGCCGGGTCCGGCCGGCGCGGTGGTCGGCCAGTGCTTGTTCTGCAAGCTTGTCCAGCCGCCCCGCCCTCGCGTCGGCTTCGATCTGCTTATCCCACAGATCAGCCTGCAGCGCCTCGAACCAGGCGGCAAAGGCTTTCAGCTCTTCGGGGCTCAGTTCGGCGACGGACTTTTCGATCTGCTCGAGTTTGGTCATGCATGAAAGGTAGCACTAATGGCCCCAAAGTGCCACCCGTGGGCCTGCTGGGCCCGAAGAAGAACTCGCCCCAAACTCTAGGCAACAAAAAAGGCGGGCAATGCCCGCCTTCCTATGCCGGTAGCCTGATCGGGAGCGTCTGGTCCGGGCTGGCAGCTATCTGCTGTTCCAGCTTGTCGGGTCTTTTCGCTCCGGCGCGCTTCTCGCGCGACCGTCAGTACATCCGTGACTTGCCGCGCGCCCCGAACCTTCGTCCGGCGCGCGCCCTGCGCTAAATCAGGCTGCCTTGCTCAGAGACCCAGCAGCGGACTTGCCGGTGCGGCGGTCCTGCTCGATCTCGAAGTTGATTTTCTGGCCTTCAGCGAGGCTGGTCATGCCAGCGCGCTCGACAGCGGAGATGTGGACGAAAACGTCCGCGCCGCCATTGTCAGGCTGAATGAAGCCGTAGCCCTTGGTGGCGTTGAACCACTTGACCGTACCAGTTGCCATGGAAAATGCCCTTCCACATTTGCTTTTGTTTGACCGGACCAAAGTCCGGCCGGTGGTATCGAAATTTTGGAGACGTCAGCAAACGCGAGGGATCGCGAGGCCCGATCGATCGGCCAAATTCAATGTAGCGGATATAGGATAGTTTGCGCGAGAWAACAAGACGGGTCGCTTGAGGCGCTGCCGGCATGTCGTCCTCATCGAAGGCAATGGAAGTTTTGACAGCGGCCCCGCGTTGTGGAGGGATGAGATGCTTGCCGCGTGAGAGCGGTTTGACGCAATTCCGGACGGAAAACCGCTACGCACTTTTCCTGGATTGCTTTAGGAGAGGAACCATGAAGACAATCCTGCTTGCCGCCTGCTTCATCTTGTTGGCCGCGGAGGCGCAAGCGGTGTCGCGTTACGATCCGACGCGCATGAGCTGCGACCGGGTGCAGGCGACGATCGCCAGACAGGGCGCCGTCATCCTGCGCTACCAGTCGGCGCGCGTGCCGGGGCTGCCGCTCTACGACCGCTATGTGCGTGACGAGCGCTTCTGCAACGCGGGCGAAGTGCGGGCGCGCGCCTATGTGCCGAGCGCCGACACCAGGTCCTGCATGGTCTATGTCTGCAAGCGTCCGGATTTCGACCGGCGCTTCCGCCGCCGGTTCCTGCATGACTAATTGATACGGGGGAGCGAGCAGGCGCCCCTCAGAAACCGAACGAGGCCTGCGCCGCCGGCGGCGGGCCGACGCGAACGCCTTCCATGGCCAGCATCTTTTCCTTGGTCGCCGAGCCGCCTGGAGCGGAAAAGCCGCCGATCTTGCCGCCCGCGGCGAGGATGCGGTGGCACGGGATAACCAGCGGCACCGGGTTGGCGCCGAGCGCCGCACCCGTCTCGCGCGGAAGGCCGGCATGGCCGGCGCGCCTGGCCAACTCACCATAGGTGGTGGTCTCGCCGAAGCGGAGCTTGCGCGCCGCATCGTAGATGGCGAGGCGAAAGTCGTCGACGCCGTCCAGATCGACCGGCACGCCGGAGAAGTCGACGTCCTCGCCGRCCGCGTAGGCCTTGATCAAGGCGATCARCTCGACCACCCATCGCGGCTGGTCCGTCGAGGTCGAGACGCCGGGGTGGCGCAACAGCCGGCGCTCGATCGCCTCGCGGCTGCGTTCGGGCAGGCAGAGCCGGATCAGGCCCTTCTCGCTCCAGGCGATGCCCATGAAGCCGATCACTGTTTCTAACACTGCGTGGCCGGCCGTGATCTCAGATGTGGGTTTCATGGCGTATTCCTTCCGTAAAACGGCGAAAAACGAGTACATATCCAGAACAATATGGCATTTCCGCCCTGTTATCGCCACCCGAAAACCGCCTAGTGGCCCCGATTGCCGGGTGTGAATCRCTGGTGTAAGGACTCCTTAACAACCGACAAACCGGACCTGCACGGCTTGCCAGCTAAAATCATATTCACCGCGCTCGGCGTGCTCGTTGCAACAGCCGGTCTCAGCGGCTGCAACACGACCTCGCAAATGAAGGCCGCGCCCGCGCTTGCGGCGGCTTCGACGCCTGCCGTCGCGGACGATACGCCGACCGTTGCGCTGCCGGAAACCGTGGCCGTGCTGCCGGAGCCTTCCGGCCTCGCGCAGGTGCAGACCGCGGCGCTCGCCGGCGATGCCGTCGCCATGGCGACCGCGCCGGGGGCGCCCGTGACGCAAGGCGCGCTGTTGYCGCCGCCCGTCCAGCCCGGCGCGACGCTGGCTCAGCCCGCGGCCTTCGCCGGAGCGACGCCGATGGCCGGCCAGTTTCCGCCGCCGCCGGTGCTGACGGCCGGCGGCTCGCCGACCAGTCCAGGATCCATCAAGCAAGGGGCGTCGATCAAGCAAGCGGCGGTCTACACGACCGCGGGCATGGCAATGCCGGTCACCGGCCAGTCGGCGAAAGTCGCCCCGATGCCGGGCGTCCAGCAGGCCGCCTATGTGGTGCCCGACAACCCGGCGTTGCTGGCGGCACCCGGCCAGCCCGAGCAGCATGCCAGCGGCCCGCGCGGCGAGATCGAGCGGCTGATCGAGAAATATTCGGCGATCTACGAAGTGCCGGTCGAGCTGGTGCGCCATGTCGTCAACCGCGAGAGCACCTTCAACCCGAAAGCCTACAATCACGGCCATTGGGGACTGATGCAGATCAAGCACGCGACGGCGCGCGGCATGGGCTATGACGGGCCGGCGGCCGGCCTGTTCGACGCCGAGACCAATCTCAAATACGCGGTGAAATATCTGCGCGGCGCCTGGCTGGTTTCGGGCGGCAACGCCAAGCGGGCCGACACGCTCTACCAGACCGGCTACTACTACGACGCCAAGCGCAAGGGCCTGCTCGAGGCGAYGGGCCTCGGCGTTGACCGCAAGCGGCGGCGACTGCAGCCCGACRCCTGACCGGACGATCCGCGCGGCGTTTCGAGACAGCGCCATGCATCAGAACACGACGCCCCGCCCGCCGGCTCCCAACGACGTCCGCCTGCGCAAGCTGCTCGACGATACGCTCACCGCGCCGCATTGGCCGGAGGGTTTTGTCATGCGCGCCTTCGAGCATCGTGACGCGCAGGCTTTGCACGCGCTGCTGGAAGAGGTGTTCGACGACGGCGCCGACGGGTCGTTCGACGAATGGTGGCCGCGCATCGCCGGCGATGCGGAATTCGACCCCGCCCTCTGTTTCCTGGCGATCGACGGCAAGGGCCTGCTTGYGGGCGCAGCGCTCTGCTGGACGTCCGGCTTCGTCAAGGGCCTCGCCGTCCATCCGGAGTCGAGACGGCAAGGCCTCGGCGAGGCGTTGATGCGGCACGTGTTCCTGACCTTTCGCGAGCGCGGGGCGACGCATGTCGATCTCAAGACCAACACGGTGAAGAACACGGCGGCCTTCAGGCTCTACGAGCGGCTAGGCATGATTCCGGTCGACTGGGAAGGCTGACAGCGCCAGCATTGTGAACGGCTTCACATAGGCTGACGTTAGGTCATGCTAATGCGTCGTCGTGCCGGGCGGCCGATCGGCGGATCGACGCTGGCAAGGCGTCGGAGGCGGCTGTGCCGGCATGCGTCAGCCACTCCCAGACGGGCTCCGGGGCGGGGGTTTCGGAGCCCGTCCGCTTTCGCGAAAAGCGGGTCAAGGGAGCGCGATGCCGACGCGGTCGAGCCGACCGGGTCCGGCTTCACCGACCGCTGGCCCGACCGTCACCGCAGCACCGACGGAACCGAAAAGCGGCGCTCGGCATTCAACGCGGGGTGGGGTCTTGATGAGCTGACGAATGCGCGGACGTCCGCCTCGCCGGCTCGGAAGCGAGAGCGACCCGCCCGTGAAGTTCTTAGCACCTGCCGTTTTCGCTTTCGTAACAAGCTTGCTGCTGGCGACTTCTCCGGCGCGCGCCATCGAACTGTCGATTGTGTCGGGCGACACCGGCAACGGCATCAAGGTGCTGCGCGAGATCCTCGACCGTTACGAGAAAAAGAGCGGCAACAAGGTCGACATCGTCGTCATCCCGCCTTCGACCACCGACCAGTTCGGCCAGTACCGGCTCTGGCTTGCCGCCGGCAGCAGCGACATCGACGTCTACCAGACCGACGTCATCTGGRCGCCGCAGCTGGCCAGCCAACTGGTCGACCTGACCGAGGCGACCAGGGATGTGGCGGGCGCGCATTTCCCGTCGATCATCCAATCGCAGACGGTCAACGGCAGGCTGGTCGCCCTGCCGATCTTCACCGATGCGCCGGCGCTCTATTACCGCAAGGATTTGCTCGACAAATATCACGCCAAGGTGCCGACCACCTGGAAGGAATTGCAGGACACCGCCAAGCTCGTCATGAACAAGGAGCGGGCGGCCGGCAACAGGGATCTCTGGGGCTATGTCTTCCAGGGCAATGCTTATGAAGGGCTGACCTGCAACGCGCTCGAATGGGTGATGTCGAATGGCGGCGGCGGGATCATCGAGCCGGACGGCCGCATCTCCATCGACAATCCAAAGGCGGCGGCGGYGCTCGACAGGGTCAAGGGCTGGATCGGCACGATCGCGCCGCCGGGCGTGCTTGCCTATCAGGAGGAGGAAGCGCGCGGCGTCTGRCAGACCGGCAATGCCGTCTTCATGCGCAACTGGCCCTATGCCTATGCGCTCGGCAACAGCGAGAATTCGCCGATCAAGGGCAAGTTCGACGTGGCGCCRCTGCCGGCCGGCGATAGCGGGCATCCGGTCGCGACGTTGGGCGGCTGGAACCTCGCCGTCTCCAAATATTCGAAACATCCCGCCGAGGCGATCGACCTGGTCAAGTTCATCGCCTCGCCCGAGATGCAGAAATACCGGACGCTGAAGACGTCGAACCTGCCGACCATCGCGGCGCTCTATGACGATCCCGACATCGCCCGGCAGCAGCCGATCGTGCCGCGCTGGAAACCGATCTTCCTCAATGCGCAGCCGCGTCCCTCGGCGACCGCCAGGATCAAATACAACGAGGCATCGAGCCAGTTCTGGACGGCCGTGCACAACACGATCTCCGGGAACGGAACCGCCGCCGACAATCTGGCCGAGCTCGAGGCGAGGCTGACCAGGCTGAAAGGCAAGGGCTGGTGAGCGCGGCAGGGCGATCGCCGCTGATGCGCCGGCGCGTGCGCACGGCCTGGCTGTTTCTGACGCCGATGCTCTTCGTGCTCGCCGTCGTCGCCGGCTGGCCGTTCCTGCGCACGGTCTATTACAGCTTCACCGACGCCTCGCTGGCCGATCTCGACGCGCGGCAATGGGTGGGCTTCGACAACTATTTTTCGGTGTTGCGGCTGCCGAGCGGCCGGGTGCTCTATGACGGGCTGCTGGTCGATCCGGTCTGGTGGCGCGCGGTGTGGAACACGGTGCGCTTCGCCGTGGTGTCGGTGGCCTGCGAGACGGTGCTCGGCATGGTCGTCGCGCTTGCGCTCAACGCCGAATTCCCGGGGCGCGGCATCGTGCGGGCGGCGATCCTCGTCCCCTGGGCGATCCCGACCATCGTTTCGRCCAAGATGTGGCAGTGGATGCTCAACGACCAGTTCGGCATCATCAATGTCGTTCTCCTCAACCTTGGCCTGATCCACGACAAGATCGCCTGGACCGCCAGCGCCGACACCGCGATGATCGCGGTGCTCATCGTCGATATCTGGAAGTCGACGCCGTTCATGGCGCTGCTGATCCTGGCGGCCCTGCAGATGCTGCCGCGTGAGATCCTCGAAGTGGCGAAGCTCGACGGCGCCAGCCCCTGGCAAGTCTTCCGATGGGTGACGCTGCCGCTGATCCGGCCTGCGGTGATGGTGGCGGTGATCTTCCGCGCGCTCGATGCGCTGCGCATCTTCGACCTGATCTATGTGCTGACGCCGAACAACGTGCGGACCAAGTCGATGTCGATCTTCGCGCGCGAGAACCTGTTCGAGTTCGACAAGTTCGCCTATGGYTCAGCCGCCTCGACGCTGCTTTTCCTGATCGTCGGCCTGCTCACCATCGCCTATATCCGGCTCGGCCGGCTGAGCTTCGAGGGAGGGCGCTGAGGTGAAGATGCTGAAGCGCRCCGCCTTCTATCTGCTGCTTCTGGCGATCGTCTTCGTCGCAGTGTTTCCGTTCTACTACGCCATCGTCACCAGCCTGAAGTCGGGAACCGAATTGTTCCAGGCGGACCTGTGGCCGCGATCGTTCAGCCTCGCCAATTACCGCAATGTGCTGACCGAAGGTCCCTTCCTGCGCAATCTCGTCAATTCGCTCGTCGTCTCCGGCGCGGTCGTGGTGGTCTCGCTGCTCATCGGCATCACCGCGGCCTATGCGCTGGCGCGCATCCGTTTTCGCGGGCGCTCGGCGCTGATGCTCGCCATCCTGTCGGTCTCGATGTTTCCGCAGGTGGCCGCGCTTGCCGGGCTGTTCGAGATCATCCGGGCGCTGCATCTCTACAATTCGCTCTTGGCGCTCATCCTGTCCTACATGATCTTCACGCTGCCGTTCACGGTCTGGGTGCTCACCACTTTCGTGCGCGACCTGCCGGTCGAGATCGAGGAGGCGGCGATCCTCGACGGCGCCGGGCCGTGGCTCATCGTCACGCGCATCTTCCTGCCGCTGATGTGGCCGGCGCTCRCCACCACCGGGCTGCTCGCCTTCATCAGCGCCTGGAACGAGTTCCTCTTCGCGCTCACCTTCACCTCCACCAACACGCAGCGCACCGTGCCGGTGGCGATCGCGCTTCTGTCGGGCAACTCGCAGTTCGAGATCCCCTGGGGCAACATCATGGCCGCCTCGGTGATCGTCACCGTGCCGCTGGTGGTGCTGGTGCTGATCTTCCAGCGCCRCATCGTCTCCGGGCTTACCGCCGGCGGTGTGAAGGGATAGCGCGTCAGATGTCCGGCGCGTTGCCGACCTTCTTCTTCATCTCCAGCGCCCAGGCGCGCCCTTCGTCGCCGCCCCACAGCAGCCAAGCGATGTAGCCTGCCGAGGGATTGTCCTCGTTGCCGTAATTCCTGCCCTTCTTGTCGACCTCGTGGCGGGCGAAATAGCTGACCATGCGCCGGATGGTCGAGGGCGACAGATTCTTGCGGTTCTTGAGCTCGGTGGCGCGCGCGACGCCGATCTCGGTGCCGCCGCGGCCGAACTGCTGGCGCAGCCGCAAGCCCTTGGCGGCGTTGTCGGCAACGATCTGCGGGCAGCGCAGGTCGATCTCGTCGCTGTCGGTCATTTTTCTCCCCCGTTCCCGGACGGTTCTAGTCAGGCAAAGGAATGCCGCAAAGCGGGGCTGGTTCCGACGATGAAAAAATGTCGGATCGCATCCGGGCGGCGCGTCCTTGGGTCGTAGAGCAACCCGCGCCGGGACGCCGGCGCGAAGGCCAAGGAGACGATCATGATCACCTTTCCCAATGAATCCGCCAACTACCGCACGGCCCGCGAGAAACTGCTGAAGAAGGAAATCGAGCTGCGCCGCGCCATGGAGGCGGTCGCCGAAGCGAGGCGCGCTTTGCCGCCGGGCGGGCTGGTGCCGCAGCATTATGTGTTCGATGCCCTGGACGACAAGAACCAGCCGGCGAAGGTCAAGCTGTCGGGCCTCTTCGCGCCGGGGAAGGATACGCTGATCCTCTACCAGATGATGTTCCCGCGCCATCCGCAGGAGACGCGCGAGGTGGCGGCGGGCGGCGAGACGGCGAAGCTTGCCCGGCAGGACCAGCCATGCCCGTCCTGCACCGCGCTGCTCGACCAGTTCGACGGCGCGATCGGCCATCTCGAAGCGGCGGGCTTCAACTTCGCCGTGGTGGCGAAGACCGCGCTCGACAATTTGATGGCGCTCGGCCGTGACCGCGGCTGGAAAAACATGCGGCTGGTCTCCTCGGCCGGCAACGCTTTCAAGCGGGATTACAATTCCGAAACCGCCGAAGGCGCGCAGATACCGCTGCTTTCGGTGTTCCACCGCGACGGCGACGGCATCCGGCATTTCTGGTCGTCGGAGCTCGGCTTCGAGCCGTCCGAACCCGGCCAGGACCCTCGCGCCATCGGCACCTGCGAGATCCTGTGGAATCTGATGGATTTCACGCCGGAAGGGCGCCCGAACTGGCACGAGCAGTTGCAATATGCCGGACAGGCGCCCGCCGCGCACTGCCACTGATGGCGATGCGGGCCTCGGCCCGCGCGCTCTTTTTGAGGCAACCCCTGGGGCCGGTGCGGCGTTGGGGAAGGCGGAGGGGCTGTTTCGGACCGGAGATCGAGATGAAAACGCTGCTGCCCCTGGTCGCCGTCGCGCTTCTTGCCGGCGCGCCCGCCGCGTTCGCCCAATCGGACGACACAGATGCCGTGGGACCGATGGTGACCGAGAACAAGGTCGACACCCAGACCTTCGTCACCACCGTGCCCAACGCCAATGAATCCGAGATCCAGTCGAGCAAGCTGGCGCAGGAGAAGTCGGCATCGGCCGACGTCAAGGCCTTCGCCGCGCAGATGATCAAGGATCACAGCAAGGCGGGCGAGGATTTCAAGGCGGYAATGAGCCAGGGCCAGACCACCGCGTCGATCAAGCCCGCCGGCCCGGCGCTGCAGYCGAAGGAACAGCAGATGCTCGACGAATTGAAGGCTGCCGGCGGCAAGGACTTCGACGCCAAATACATCAAGATGCAGACCGACGCGCATAAGGATGCGGTGGCGCTGTTTTCCACCTATGCCAATTCCGGCGACGACCCGGCGCTGAAGGAATTCGCCAAGAAGACGCTGCCGGTTTTGAAGATGCATGAGAAGCACGTGAAGGACCTGGCGGTCGCGCATCAGTAAGGGTTTGGGAGAAGCCAATAGGCCAGCGTCGGTGCGAGGCCCCCCTCTCTGTCCTGCCGGACATCYCCCCCTCAAGGGGGGAGATTGGCAGCTTCGACGCCTCCGCCTTTCCTGCGACGTTGGAGATTGGCGAAAGCCGGCGTGACGGCTAATCTCCCCCCTTGAGGGGGAGATGTCCGGCAGGACAGAGAGGGGGGCGAAGGAACGCTACGTTGCGCATTTTTTGCGCAAGGATCGGTCGGCTTATCTAGGGCAGGGGTGAGACAAGCGCACCTTCTCCATGTGCGCCAACGGCTTCGTGTTCATCTCGGCGACGCCGCCTGCCRACATGGCGATCGGCGAGATGGTGCGCGGCGACATCGAGACCCAGACCGAGGCATCGCTGAAGGCGCTGAAACACTGCCTGGAAGCGGCCGGCACCCCGCTGGACAAGGTGGTGATGGTGYGCATCTACGCCCCGGCTTCTATAACGCCATCAACCAGGTCTACGCGAAGTATTTTGCCACCAACCCGCCGGCGCGGAGTTTCGTGTCGGTGGCGTCATGGCCGATGGAGTTGATCGAGATTGAGTGTGTAGCGGTGGCGTGATTACGACAGCCACGGGACACATTTTTCAAGCCGGCGTAATTTCTGCTTGTCTTTAAAGTAAAGTCGTCCTCAAATCCCGGTGGGGATAGGGAGGGCGAGTCATGAATAAGCTACCTAAGAAGTTCGTCGACCGGATTGCGTCGAATATCAAGAAATATCAGCGTATTGCCGTAACACAGCAGAAATCGGATGTGGCCGAGGCCGACACCGTTACGCTGGTGAAAGACATCCTTGCCGAGGTGTTCGGTTACGAGAAATACGAGGAGCTCACCTCCGAGCATCAGATCAAAGCCACCTACGTCGATCTTGCGATTAAGATAGGCGGCAAACTTCGATTGCTTGTCGAGGTGAAATCAGCCGGTGCGGAACTCGCGGATAATCATTTGCGTCAGGTCATCGACTATGGCGCTCATCAGGGTATCCATTGGGTAATCCTGACGAATGCCGTCGAGTGGCGACTGGTCCGGATCTATGTGGCGAACCAAATCAGCCATGAAGAAGTCTGCCGTATCGTTTTAGCCGACGTGAATCCAAAAAATGAAGACCATCTTCAGTGCCTGTTCCTATTCGCCAAGGAAGGRCTGACAATCGACGCGATGGATGCTTTTCACCAGCAGGCCCAGCTTTTCAACAAATTCACGGTCTCTGCGATCATGCGCTCAGAACCAGTAATCTCACTCCTACGGCGAGAAATTCGAAGGCTCTTTCCCGATATTAGAGTCGGCAACGAAAACCTCTCACAGCTTATCGAGAATGAGGTAATTAAGCGCGACACAATTGAGGGTGATAAGGCAAAGGAGGCGGCTTCCAGAATAAAGAAAGCCGCAAGTAAGTTGGAGCGAGCCAAAAATAAGATCGAAAAGACGACTACTCCAGAGGCTGTGAGCTAACGAGCAAAGGTACGCCGTAGCGAGATTTGGGTCGCGTCGCTACGACCTTACCCAAAATACTCCTGCAGCGGCCGCACCTCCAGGTTCCCCGCCCGCAGCGCCGCAATCGCCTCCGCCACCGCCGCCGCCCCTGACAGCGTCGTGTAATACGGCACCTTCTGCATCAGCGTTGCCCTGCGCAGGGACTTCGAGTCGGACACCGCCTTCTGGCCGTCGGTGGTGTTGAAGACGATCTGGACCTGGCGGTTGCGGATGGCGTCCTCGATGTGGGGGCGGCCTTCCAGCACCTTGTTGATCTTCTCGGCCGTCACGCCGTTCTCGGCGAGGAAGCGGGCGGTGCCGGAGGTGGCCAGCACTTTAAAACCTTGGCCGGCGAGGCGTTTCACCGCCGGCAGGATGCCCTTCTTGTCCTCGTCGCGCACCGAGACGAACAGGGTGCCGGAGCGGGGCAGGTCGACATTGGCGCCCAGCTGGCTCTTGGCGAAGGCCAGCGCGAAATCGCGATCGAGGCCCATGACCTCGCCGGTCGAGCGCATTTCCGGGCCGAGCAGGATGTCGACGCCGGGGAAGCGGGCGAAGGGGAAGACGGCTTCCTTGACCGCGATATGGCCGGGGTTGCGCGCGTCGGGCATGGCGCCGTAATGGGCGAAGGCGTTTTCCAGCGTCTCGCCGGCCATGATGCGGGCGGCGATCTTGGCGATCGGACGCCCGATGGTCTTGGCGACGAAGGGCACGGTGCGCGACGCACGCGGGTTCACTTCCAGCACATAGACCGTGCCGTCCTGGATGGCGTATTGCACGTTCATCAGGCCGCCGACATTGAGCGCGCGGGCAAGCGCCGCGGTTTGGCGCTCCAGCTCGTCGACGAGGTCGGGATGCAGCGAGTGCGTCGGCAGCGAGCAGGCGCTATCGCCCGAATGGATGCCGGCTTCCTCGATATGCTCCAGGATACCGGAGACGAAGGTCTCCTTGCCGTCGCAAAGGCAATCGACGTCGACCTCGATGGCGCCGGACAGATAGGTGTCGAACAGCAGCGGGTTCTTGCCGAGCAGCGTGTTGATCTGGCCGGTCTTGTCGTTGGGGTATTTCTGCTTGATGTCCTCCGGCACCAGGCCGGGCACGGTATCGAGCAGGTAGGTCTGCAGCATGCTTTCGTCATGGATGATCTGCATGGCGCGGCCGCCGAGCACATAGGACGGGCGCACGACCAGCGGGAAGCCGAGCTCGCCGGCGACGAGGYGGGCCTGCTCGACCGAATAGGCGATGCCGTTCTTCGGMTGGGTGAGGTTCAGCTTGTGCAATAGCTTCTGGAAGCGGTCGCGGTCCTCGGCGAGGTCGATCATGTCGGGCGAGGTGCCGAGGATCGGGATRCCGGCCTTCTCCAACGCATCCGCCAGCTTCAGCGGCGTCTGGCCGCCGAATTGGACGATGACGCCGACGAGCTCGCCCGAGGCCTGCTCGGCGCGCAGGATCTCCAGCACGTCCTCCGCCGTCAGCGGGTCGAAATAGAGGCGGTCGGACGTGTCGTAGTCGGTCGAGACCGTCTCCGGGTTGCAGTTGACCATGATCGCCTCATAGCCGGCGTCGCGCAGGGCAAAGGCGGCATGGCAGCAGCAATAATCGAACTCGATGCCCTGGCCGATGCGGTTCGGGCCGCCGCCGAGGATGACGACCTTTTTCCGCGCCGACACGCGCGCCTCGTTGTCGAGCGTCCCGGCGAAGGGCACTTCATAGGTCGAGTACATGTAGGCGGTCGGCGAGGCGAACTCGGCGGCGCAGGTGTCGATGCGCTTGTAGACCGGATGAACGTCGAGCTTTTCGCGGGCCTTCCGGACGACTTCCGCGTCGGTCTTGGTCAGCGAGGCAAGGCGGGCGTCGGAAAAACCCATCGCCTTCARCATGCGCAGATTGACGGCATCCTGCGGCAAGCCGTGCTCAYGGATGCGCTCCTCCATGGCGATGATGCCGGCGATCTGCTCGAGGAACCACGGGTCGATCTTGCACATGGCGTGCACGTCTTCGAGCGACGTGCCCATGCGGATCGCCTGCGCCACCATGCGCAACCGGTCGGGCGTCGGCGTGCCGAGCGCGGCGCGGATCGCGTTGCGGTCGTCGACGTGATCGGCGGCGGTTGGCCCGTGGCCGAAGCCCGGGATGTCGATCTCGTCGAGGCCGGTCAGGCCGGTTTCCAGTCCACGCAAAGCTTTCTGCAGCGATTCCTGGAAGGTGCGGCCGATGGCCATCACTTCGCCCACCGACTTCATGGCGGTGGTCARCACCGGCTCGGCGCCGGGGAACTTCTCGAAGGCAAAGCGCGGGATCTTGGTGACGACGTAGTCGATGGTCGGCTCGAAGGAGGCGGGCGTGGCGCCGCCGGTGATGTCGTTCTCCAGCTCGTCCAGCGTGTAGCCGACGGCGAGCTTGGCCGCGACCTTGGCGATCGGGAAGCCGGTGGCCTTGGAGGCCAGCGCAGAGGAGCGCGRGACGCGCGGGTTCATCTCGATGACGACCAGGCGGCCGTCGGCCGGGTTGACGGCGAACTGTACGTTGGAGCCGCCGGTCTCGACGCCGATCTCGCGCAGCACCGCGATCGAGGCGTTGCGCATCATCTGGTATTCCTTGTCGGTCAGCGTCAGCGCCGGCRCGACGGTGATCGAGTCGCCGGTGTGCAYGCCCATCGGATCGAGGTTCTCGATCGAGCAGATGATGATGCAGTTGTYCGCCTTGTCGCGGACGACCTCCATCTCGTACTCCTTCCAGCCGAGCACGCTTTCCTCGATCAGCACCTCGGTGGTGGGCGAGGCGTCGAGGCCGGACTGGACGATGTCGTAGAATTCGGCGCGGTTGTAGGCGATGCCGCCGCCGGTGCCGCCCATGGTGAAGGAGGGGCGGATGATCGCCGGAAGACCGACATGGTCGAGCGCCTGGGCGGCGATCGCCATGGCATGGCTGATATAGCGCTGCTTGCGGTCGCCTTCGCCGAGATTCCAGCGGGTTTCCAGTGCGTCGAGCGCGCCATCGAGGTTTTCCGGGTTCTCGGCTTTGAGCGCCGCGCGCTCAGCCTCATGCGTCTTGCGGTCGGCGTTCTTGACGTCGGTGGCGTTGGCCAGCATCGAGCGCGGCGTCTCCAGCCCGATCTTGCTCATCGCCTGGCGGAACAGCGCGCGGTCCTCGGCCTTGTCGATGGCATGCGCGTCGGCGCCGATCATCTCGACATTGTAGCGGTCGAGCACGCCCATGCGGCGCAGCGAGAGCGCCGTGTTGAGCGCCGTCTGGCCGCCCATGGTCGGCAGCAGCGCGTCCGGCCGCTCCTTGGCGATGATTTTGGCCACCACTTCCGGCGTGATCGGCTCGATATAGGTGGCGTCGGCCAGCTCCGGATCGGTCATGATGGTGGCCGGGTTGGAGTTGACCAGGATGACGCGGAAGCCCTCTTCCTTCAGCGCCTTGCAGGCCTGGGTGCCCGAATAGTCGAACTCGCAAGCCTGGCCAATGACGATGGGGCCGGCCCCGATGATCAGGATCGACTTGATGTCGGTGCGTCTTGGCATATTCGAAAAATCCGTTCGGCGAGCGGCTTGCACGAAAAACCGGGACGGGGGGAGGACCCGGCCGGTTGTGCTTGCGATTCAGGTATCAGGCTAGGAGGGCCTTATAGGGAAGAGTTTTGGCGGATGTAACCCCGAAAATGARGGGCAGTAAGCTGCGGGTCGGTGTTCCCCGACGGCCTAATCCCTCTATTCGCCCAGCGCTAGTTCGTCCGTGATCTCGAAACGCTCGGAAACGCCGACGCGGATCATGTTCAGCGTGCCTTCACGCGTGAACCGCAATTCGTCGGGCGAATCCGAGCTGGCTGGCTGGCCGCTATGGAAGATGATGACGCGCRCTCCGCCATCGGGCCAGGTCACGGTCACCGTGCTGTCGCCGTCCTTGCGGGTAACGCTGACGTCGCAGCGGGTCATCGGCTGGCCGATGCGGCGCGCGCAGGGGATACCGCCGGCGGCGTCGGGGGCAGGAGCGTCGGATTGGGCGTTTGCCGCGGCTGCGAAAGCGAGACCATAGGCATCCAGCATGGCGGTCTTGCCGATTTCGGCCGCGGAAGGCGGCTCGGCCGGCTCGCCGCCGCCCAGGCGCGCCGCTATATCCGGCTGTGGCTCCTCAGGAGGCGATTGAGACGCGACTGTGGCGGTCGCCGGCGCGGCGCCGTCTTCAGGAGGCGGCGCCGGGTTGTTGGGACTGAGATAGCGGGCCGGCGCCCAGCCGGTGATGTGGGCGTCCTGCGTGTCCTCGACCTTGCACCATGGATAATTGTTGACGGCCTTGCAGCCGTAATTCTTCACGGCCGCGCCGTTGGGCAGGCGCGCTTCGATCTTTCCGCCCGGTGAAGCGGTCGCGCGGATGTTGAGCAAATCGTCCGGCGCGAGGCCACCGATGATCGAGATGATTGTTCCGGGCGCATCCTGAGCCAAGGCCGGGAGGGCGGCCAGACACAAGGGAGCGGCGATCAGCAGCGTCGATCGGAGCGTGACTTTGCGCTTCATCCCTCGGCCATAACCAATGCACTTCAATCGTGATGCTCGATATGAGCTTCGCTCAATCCTTTATAAAACCAGTCCGCAGCGCTTGCGCCCATTCCGGTCTTCCCGCTTGTTCGGCCTGCTTTGCGGCGGCTTCATGGTCGTAGTCGACGGCGATGCTCTCGAAGCGGCTGGGACGGCCGTCCGTGCCAAGTTCGACGATGCCATAGCGGGCGTGCGGCGAGCCTTGCTCCGAGACATGCGCCGGCGGCGTGTCGTCGTCATAGGCCGGACAGCCGACGCTGCCCGGGTTGAAGATGACCGGACCGCCGGGGACGCGGATGAGCTCATTGCGGTGGCTGTGGCCGCACAGCACCAGGCGGCAGGCCGGATCGAGCGGCTTCAGCCGGCGCCTGATCGCGGCAAGCGGCGCGCGCACCAGCCGGCCGTCGACAATGGCGTCGGCAAGATATTTCTCGTCATGGTCCGGCCGGGCATGGAAGGCGACGAAGCCGGGCGCGATCTCCAATGTCAGCGGCAAGGCGAGCAAGGCCTCGCGCTGCGAGGCGGTCAGCCGCTCCTGGGCGTAGCGATCGGACGGCCACATGGTCTCGTCGGCCGTGTCCTGGGCGACGCGGCGGTCATGGTTGCCGCGCACCGTCGGCAGGTTGAGCGCCTGCAGCCGTTCCATCGTCTCGCGCGGCCAGAGCGGTCCGGAGACGCAGTCGCCGAGATCGACGGTGATGTCGGCGCCGCCGCGCGACCGGAGATCGTCAAGCACCGCATCCAGCGCCAGCACATTGCCATGGATGTCGGCGATAACCGCGATGCGCATGGATCAGGCCGAAACCTCGACTTCGGCGGTGCCGACCGCCGGCAGATCCTTGTCGCCGTCGGCCGCGGCAATCACGCTGTCGAGCAGGCCGGGAAAACGCTTGTCGAGGTCGTCGCGGCGCAGCGTGATCAGCCGGCTGGTGCCGACCGCTTCGCTGCGGGTGACGCCCGCCTCGCGCAGCTTGGCGAGGTGGTAGCTGAGATTGGTCTTGGAGGYGAGGTCGAGGAACTTGCTGCAGTTCAGCGGCACGCCTTCCTTGCTCGCCAGATAGCGCACGATGGCAAGCCGGGTCGGGTCGCCGAGCACGGCAAGCACGATCGGCAGGCTGATCTGGTCGGCGGTTGGATGGGGCAGGCTCATGACCCAGAATTAAGCACAAACGGCACGAACTTCAACGCGRCTTCCTTTTCCGCCGACAGACATGACCTTTTCTTTTCGACCCCGTCCTGACACAGGGCTGTCAGTAGGGTTCAGCTATTTTGTCMCGGCTCGGTTGACATCATGCCCTGCCATGTCCAATTGTTCAATAACTTTTGAACTAAGGACAGTTCCCCATGGACAAGCGGATCTTCTGGCTGGCGCTCGGGTCGTTCGCGATCTCGACCGAAGGCTTCGTCATCTCGAGCCTTCTCCCCGACATCGCGACCGATGCCGGCATTTCCGTGCCGCTCGCCGGCTCGCTGATCACCGCCTTCGCGCTCGCCTATGCGATCGGCGCGCCGGTGCTGGCGACGCTGACCGGCGATTGGGACCGGCGGCGCGTCATCCTGTGGACGCTGGTCTTCTTCGTCATCGGCAACCTGGTGGCGGCGGTGAGCTCGTCCTTCGAGCTGTTGTTGATCGCGCGCATCGTCATGGCGCTGTCGTCCGGCCTGTTCGCGGCGACCGCGCAGGGCACGGCCGTGGCGCTGGTCGACGACCATCACCGGGCGCGCGCCATCGCCGTCGTCGTCGGCGGCACCACGGTGGCGGTGGCGGTCGGCGCGCCGCTCGGCGCGCTGGTCGCGGCGATCGCCGGCTGGCGCGGCACCTTCTTCGCCATCGCCGGGCTCGGCGCGCTGTCCGGCGCGATCCTGTGGTGGCGGCTGCCGCGCGGCATCATCGGCACCAGGCTGCCGCTGAAGCGCAGGCTGGCGGCGGCGGTGCGCCCCGGCGTGATGCCGATCCTGCTGACGACGGCGCTCGCGCTTGTCGGCGCCTYCACGGTGTTCAGCTTCATCGCGCCTTTGGCCATCGAAGGCGGCGGGCTCTCGCCGATCGCGCTGCCGGGCATGCTGCTCGCCTTCGGCGTCGGCGCCGTCATCGGCAACATCGCCGGTGGGCAGGCCGCGGACCGCTTCGGYGCCACACGCACCGTCGCCTGGTCGTTGACGCTGTCGGCCGCGATGCTCGTCACCTTCTCGCTGATCCCGACCTTCCTGCCGCATCATCTGGCCGGACCGGCGTTGATGGCCATGATGGTGCCGTGGGGCATCGTCGGCTGGGCTTTCCCGCCGGCGCAGGCGAGCCGCATCATCAAGCTTGCGCCTGATGCCGCGCCCATCGTCCTGTCGCTCAACGCCTCGGCGCTCTATCTCGGCGTCRCGCTGGGCGCGGTGGTCGGCGCCGCGGTGCTGCGCTTCGGCGTCCCGGCCGATCTCGGCTTGGTTGCGGCGGTATTCCCGATCGTCGGCCTGGGCGTCGTGCTGGCCGGTCGGATGTTGGTTAGCCCTGCCGCAATGCCAGCCGAGTAAGCCGGTACACAGACCCTGATTGGCGGCCGCTTCTTCAGACGGAAGGAGCGGCCGCCGGCATTTCCAGGTCGAGGTCAGCCACGGCGTCCAGCGCGGCGCGCAGCTTCGCTGCCTGCTCGGCGCCGACCTTGTCCTCGAATTGCCGCTGGGCGACGCTCCAAAGCTTGAGCGCCTCGTCGAGCTTGGCCTGACCTTGCGGCGTCAGCCGCACGCGCTTGACACGGCGGTCGTCCTTGTCGGGAAAGGTCTCGACATAGCCGTCGCGGATCAGCGGCTTCAGCGTATGGCCAAGCGCCGAGAGGTCCATGATCAGCGCCTCGGCGATGGTGCCCATTGCCGGCTCATCGCTGACATGGATCTGAAAAAGCAGCCCGAACTGCGTGCCCTTCAGGCCGGACGGCGCAAGCGCGTCGTCGTAGAAGCGGCCGAGGCTGCGCGCGGCACGGCGCAACGTGGCGTTGTTGCAGCGGCTGAATCCCGGTTTCTGGGCTTCGTTCATGGTCACTCCTCGCCGGCGCGTCGGCGCTCGAATGGTGGGCGTCGGGGGCGGCATCGCGAAGGGCGGTGCCCCCCGGCCTGCCGCAGAAATAGTTTTCGCCGCCGCCGTTGACAAGATAGTGGCATATACCTACTTCGCAGAAAGTGGCATATGCCACTAATTGAAATCAGCGGCTCTGCTGGTGATGCGATCATCGGCGCCGAGCCAAGCGAAGCGAACAAAGGAACAAGACAATGAGCACGAAGGACAACAAGGGCACAGCCGTTATCACCGGCGCATCGTCGGGCATCGGCGCGGTCTATGCGGACCGGCTGGCGGGGCAGGGCTATGATCTGGTGCTGGTGGCGCGGCGCGCCGACCGGCTGCAGGAGGTGGCGGWCAGGCTCGCCTATGCCTATGGCCGCAAGGTCCAGACGATCGTCGCCGACCTTGCGGCCGATGCCGATCTGCGCCGTGTCGAGCAGGCGGTCGCGACGGACGACAGCGTGACGCTGCTGGTGAACAATGCCGGCGTGGGCGGCCTGGAGACGATTGCCGACGCCGATGCCGACGCGGCCGAGCGCATGATCAAGGTCAATGTCGTGGCGCTGACCAGGCTGACCCGCGCGGTGCTGCCGGGCCYCATCAAGCGCAATCGCGGCGCGATCATCAACATCGCCTCGGTCGTCGCCTATGGCATTGCCGTCGGCGGCATCTACAGCGGCACCAAGGCCTATGTCGCCAACTTCACCGAAGCGTTGCAGAAGGAAGTCGCCGGCACCGATGTGAAGGTCCAGTCCGTCGTGCCCGGACCGGTCCGCACCGAGTTGTGGGACGTCTCCGGAATCAGCCTCGACAGGCTCAATCCGGACTGGATCATGAGCGCAGAGGATCTGGTCGACGCCGCGCTTGCCGGTTTCGCCCAGGGCGAGACCGTAACCGCGCCCGGCCTTGCCGACGCTTCCGAGCTGAACACCTATCTCGGCGCCCGGGATCATTTCTACGGCAGCCTGTTCTCGAGCAAGCCGGCGGCGCGCTACGCCGTCTGAGGGCTGGGTTCCTCGCCCCCGCAAAGCGGGGGAGAGGTGGCCGCGAAGCGGCCGGAGAGGGGGCTTCGCAGGGCGAGTCCCTTCGCAGGGTTACTTGTTAGGGCGGCGCCATTCCCCTCTCCGTCTCGGCTTCGCCGAGCCACCTCTCCCCACTTTCGTGGGGCGAGGAACCGGGTGCTATACCGGCCGCCACATCTGCAGGATCGAGGCGGCCAGCAGCAGGCCGAGCACGATGTTGAGCGCGCGCCACTGGCGCTCCGTCTTGAGCAGGCGGGCAAGCAGGGTTCCGGCCACGCACCACAGCGACAGTGAGAAGGCGGCCGCCAGGCCGAACACGGCGCCGAGCAGCAGCGCGAGTTGCAACGGACCGTCCGCCAGCGCCGCGAAGGATGCGGCGGCTCCGAGCCCCATCGCCCAGCCTTTCGGGTTCATCCACTGGATACCGGCGCCGCCGAAAAAACTGTTCGGCTTGGCCATGCTGATATCGAGATTGGGCGGACCACTGCGGCCGATCTTGATCGCCAACCAGATGAGATAGAGCGAGCCGGCGATCTTCATGGCGAGCTGYAGGGATGGAATGGCGGCTAAAAGTCCAGCCAGGCCGGCCGCGCCCGCGGCTGCCACGGTCGCCAGTCCGGCGGCACTGCCGGCCATCAGCGGCACGGAACGGCGAAAGCCGRATTGCGCGCCGGACGCGGTCGACAATGTTGTGGCGATGCCGGGCGTCGAGGTCGAGATCAGCGCGAACAGAACCAGCGGGATGATGGTTTCGGACATGCGGGCTTCCCAGTGGAGAAAGCCGGCATGCTTAGGCGCTTCGAGGCATCAGTAAATGCAATGTTTGATATGGTTTGCATTAGCAATTATAATGCCGTGGATGATCCGCGATCTCGACATGACCCTGATCCGCACCTTCGTCACGACGGCCGACAAGGCCAGCATGACGGCGGCGGCCAACGCKCTCCATTTGACGCAAGGCGCTGTCAGCCAGCAGGTTAAGCGGCTGGAAGAGGTGTTGGGACAAAGCCTGTTCGAGCGCGACCRCCGCGGTCTGAGGCTGACGCGTTCCGGCGAGCGGCTGCTCGACAAGGCTAGGCGCCTGTTGCGGCTCAATGACGAAATCCTTGCCGAGATCAGGGGCGGGGCGGTTGCCGGGCGGGTGCGGGTCGGCGTGCCTTACGATCTCGTCGGCACGCTGCTCGCGCCTGTGCTTAAAGCTTACGCCGAAGCCTATCCGCAGGTGGAGATATCGCTGGTCTGCGCGTCCTCGCCGGAGCTCGCGGCGGCGCTGGCGGCAGGCACCATCGACCTTGCCGTCATCGAGGAGCGCGTCGGCCCCAGCCCTGGCGAATGCCTGCTTATCGACCGGCTGGTATGGGTCGGCGCCAGAGGCGGGGCGGCACGCCTGAAGCGCCCGCTGCCGGTTTCCATCGTCGCCGACACTTGCGCCTTCCGGCCGGCGGTGCTGTCGGCACTCGCCGAGCACGGGCTCGATTGGCGCACCGTGTTCGAGAATGGCAACATCGATGCCACGACCGCGACGGTGCGGTCGGATCTTGCCGTGACCACCTGGCTTGCCTCGACGGTTCCGGCCGATCTCGACATCCTGTCCGATGCAGGCCTTCCGGCGCTGCCGAATTTCTCCGTCAACCTGCATCTGCCGAAACATGCCACCCAGCCGGCCGCGCAGGCGTTTGCCGGCCATATCCGCGAAGGCCTTTCCCGCTATCGCCAGGCGGCGTGAACGGAAGATTGGGTCAACTGTTCGATGCCGCCATCGCGACCGCCAATTGCGCCTCGAAAGCGCGTTTGAAGGCCGGCCGCGCCTCGCCGCGGGAGACATAGGCGGCAAGGTTCGGGAACTCGTTCAGGAGGCCCGATCTCTGCAGCCGGCGCAGCACGCCCACCATGACGAGGTCGCCCGCGCTGAAGGCGCCATCGAGCCAGTCGCAATCGCCGAGATGGCGGGAGAGCTCGGCCAGCCGCTTGCGGATCCGGTCATCGACCAGGGGCAGGCGCTCATCGTGCCACGGCGCATCGCGCTCCAGGATCACGRCTGTCGCGCGATCGAGGATCGGCGGCTCAACCGTGCTGTACGCAGCGAACATCCAGGTGATCGCGCGTGCCCGGGCGTTCGCGTCGTCGGGCAACAGGCCTGTATGGCGCTGCGCGATGTGAAGGACGATCGACCCCGACTCGAACAGAGCGAGACCGCCTTCTTCATAGGTCGGGATACTGCCGAAGGGACTGAGCGCAAGATGCGCGGGTTGCTTCATCCCGCCGAACGAAACGAGACGGACGTCGTAAGACTGTCCGACTTCCTCGAGCGCCCAGCGCACGTGCATGTCGCGCGCCAGCCCCCTGCCGCCATCGGGCGAGCGTTCAAAGGCGGTAATGGTGGGGATCATCGGCGGCTCCTGACCGGTCCGTCGCGTTGCGAAGAGGCTTCAAAATCGGAAGCGCGGCAGGCCCGGCCCGCCGCGGACAGCCTTGTGCTACTTYCAGGTCCTGCGCCGTTCGAGCTCGGCTTGCGAAGGCTCCTGCTGGGCGAACGAGCCCGTACGGATTTCGCCTGCACGCTCATAGGTCGCCATGATGACGCCGGTGGTGGAAGCCTGCGATTTGACGAGCTTGAAGGCCGCCGGCATCGCGTTGTCGCCGAACAGCCGCTTGCCCTTGCCCAGCACCAGCGGGAAGATCATCAGCCGGATCTCGTCGATCAGCCCGTTGGCGAGCAAGGTCTGGATCAGATTACCCGATCCCTGGATGAGCAGGTCAGGTCCATCTTCCTGCTTGAGTTCCTTGAGCCTGGCGACGATATCGGGCCCAAGCGATCGGGTGTTCTGCCAGGTCAGCGAATCCGGGCGATGCGTTGCCACATATTTGACTGCGGGGTTGAAGACGTCCGCGATCGGGTCCTTCTGATACGGCCAGTACGCGGCGAAGATGTCGTAGGTCCTGCGGCCGAGCAGCAGGTCGAAGGGCTTGGAGAACAGTTCCTCCATCGCCGCGCCCGCCACCTCGTCGAAATAATGGAAGGTCCAGCCACCGAATTCGAAGCCGCCGACCGGATCCTCTTCCGGCCCGCCGGGCGCCTGCATGACGCCGTCGAGGCTGACGAAGGTGGCAGCGATGATCTTGCGCATAGTTTTTCTCCTTTTGGCTGGTCCGTGCCCGTCACGCCCGGATTTCGAGCTAAGGACGAACGGCAAGGCCGCGTTCCGACACGGCCCAGCGAATTTCTATCGCGTGTTGTCAGCGCGAATGGCGCGTGACGAGAACCAGACTTCGCCGAACACGGCGGTTGCGGTGCGGTCCGGCGCCTTTGTCGCCGTCAGCCATATCGAGCGGGTGCGCGCGGCGCGCTCGCGGGTCGGTATTTTCGCGTCCGGCCCGGCAGCGGAGGCACCGACGCAAGGGATGAACCAGGAGCCCATGAAGGGCCGGCAGGCAAAGCCGCTTTCCAAGTGGGTTATGAGGACCGCGAGGCCGACGGCTTCGGAGGGACGCCACGGAAAGATCATGCGGCCRCCGGGTTTCAGCGCTTTCAGCCATGCGGCGGGCGGGGCGACGACGCCGGCATTGACATAGACGATGTCGGAGGACGGCAGCGGATTGGCGACGGCATCGGCTTGGATCACCTCGATGTTGCTGTATCGGGCAAGGTTCRCCTTGGCGCGCGCTGCAAGGTCGACCTCGATCTCGAAGGCGGTGACGTTGCCGCCCGGCTCGACCAGTCTCGCAAGYAGCGCCGTGTAATAGCCGGTGCCGGCGCCGATATGGGTGACGGCCTCGCCTGGTTTCGGCTCGACCTTGCCGAGCCACATCGCGTGCAGCAGCGGCTCACCATTGTTGATGCCCTTGTCGGCGTCGAGCACGACGAGCACGTTCTGGTAGATGTAGCCGGGATCGGCGCTYGGCGTTTCGAACCGGCCTTCGCCGGCAAAGACAGTCCATGGTCCCGGACCCAGGAACGCCTCGCRCGGCACCGAGGCGAACACCTCCTCGATGCGCGGGTCGGCCGACCGGGCCTGCGCGGCCAACAGCTTGGCATAGAATCTGMGGGCTTCGTCCGGTTCGGCCATGGCGCCAAGAATAGCGCGTCCGGCTGGAATGTCGCGGTCAGCCGGCGATGGTGTCGTAGAGCAGCTTGAAGTTGAGAACGAGGATGATTGCGGCCACCACCCAAGCCAGGACCGCGACGGCACGTGGTATGGCGAAACTGCCCATCTTCTTCTTGTCCGACACGAACTGCACCAGCGGGATGACGGCGAAGGGCAGTTGCATCGACAGCACCACCTGGCTGAACACAAGCAGCTCGGCCGTGCCCTTCTCGCCATAGAGCGYGGTGACGGCCACCACCGGGACGATGGCGATGCCGCGCGTCAGGAGGCGGCGCGCCCATTGCGGGATGYGCAGCCGCAAAAAGCCTTCCATCACAATCTGGCCGGCGAGCGTCGCGGTGACGGTCGAGTTGAGGCCGGAGGCAAGCAGCGCGACGGCGAAGAGGATCGAGGCGATGCCCAGGCCCAGCAACGGCGACAGCAACTCGAAGGCCTGACCGATCTCGGCGACGTCATGATGGCCGGTGTTGCGGAAGGYGACCGCCGCGACGATCAGGATCGATGCGTTGACGAACAGCGCCAGGATCAGCGCGATGGTCGAATCCGTCGTCGCCCATTTGATGGCGTCGCGCTTGCCTGCATCGGTACGCTCATAGGCGCGGGTCTGCACGATCGAGGAATGCAGATAGAGGTTATGCGGCATGACCGTCGCGCCGATGATGCCGATGGCGATGTAGAGCATCGCCGGATTGGTGACGATCTGCGACGACGGCAYGAACATCGAGTGCAGGATCGTGCCCGCCGGCGGCGCGGCGACGAAGATCTGGATGGCAAAGCAGCCGAAGATGATGATCAGCAAGGCGACGACGAAGGCTTCGAGGTAGCGGAAGCCCTTGTTCATCAGGAGAAGCACCAGGAAGGCATCGAGCGCGGTCAGCATGGCGCCGCCGATCAGCGGAATGCCGAACAGAAGCTGCAGCGCGATCGCCGTGCCGATCACCTCGGCGAGGTCGCAGGCGATGATCGCCAGCTCGCAGGCGATCCAGAGCACCAGATTGACGGGGCGCGGATAGTAGGCGCGGCAGGCCTGGGCGAGGTCGCGACCGGTGGCGATGCCAAGACGCGCGGCCAGCGCCTGCAGCAGGATCGCCATCAGGTTGGACAGCATGATGATGAAAAGCAGCGTGTAGCCGAATTGCGCGCCGCCGGCGAGGTCGGTCGCCCAATTGCCGGGGTCCATATAGCCAACCGAGACCATGTAGCCCGGTCCCATGAAGGCGAACAGGCGGCGGAACCAGACGCCGGTGCGCGGCACGGCGATCGAGGCGTTCACCTCGCGCAGGCTGGGCTGCTCGTCGTCGGGCCTGTCGAATCGCCATGCGGGTCGGGCTACGGTTGCTGCATCGGCATCGGACATGGGACTTCCGCTGAATTATCGAAGTGTCTTTTACCTATGCCATGGCTCAACATTATGCAATAGGCTATATTTCAATGATCATGCTTTCGTGATCCGCGGGAGCAACTTCCGGGGCGGGCGGCGGCAAACGCCGGTTGCGCACACGCGGGAATGCAAATAAACGGCCGGGATCATCAGGGGTTTCATGCTATGGATGCGATCCTGATTCAGCCGAYGGGCATGATGTCGTCCGAAAACCGCTTCACACTTTTCGGCATCATGCTCCAGGACAGGCCAGGAGGAGCGCATATTGGCGCTTAGGAACAAACCGGTTCGACGCGAAGAGCCGCTTCCCGATGCCGAGATCCATTCGGAAGGATTCCGGCAGCAGCGCCAGGCGCGCCGCAGCGCGCTGGTCGAGGACTATGTCGAGCTCATCGCCGATCTGATCGAGGACGGCAACGAGGCGCGGYAGGTGGATATCGCCGCAAGGCTCGGCGTCGCGCAGCCGACAGTGGCCAAGATGCTGACCAGGCTGTGCGCCGACGGGCTGGTGTCGCGCAAACCCTATCGCGGCGTGTTCCTGACCGAAGCCGGCCGCAAGGTCGCCGAGGAAAGCCGCATCCGCCACCAGACGGTGGAGGCCTTCCTGCGCTCGCTGGGCGTCAGCGCCGAGACGGCGCGCATCGACGCCGAAGGCATCGAGCACCATGTCAGCGCCGAAACGCTTGACGCTTTCCGCCGGGCGATGACGCATCGCCAGGCGTAGGAATTCGATCCGCCCGAACGCCTTGAAACGGAACCGACGCATCTCCGCCGCATTACTTTCCACGTCGCGCGATTGTCGCGCGTAGGGAGGAAGCAATGGGCATCGAACAAGCACCGACCGCCAAGGGAAAGCAGGCGGCCAGGGGATTGCGGCAGGCGGCCGCCAGGGACGAGCGTAAGACCGAGGCCGAGACCGGTCATCCGCTGAAGAAGGGCGCGGCGCGTTTCGAGGAACGCTCGAAAAGTTCGGACGGCAAAAGTGCCGGCGCCAAGCAGAAAAGCTGAGATTTCCGRCCGGTTTATACGGGCTTGAAATTAACCGGCCAGATCGGAGTTTGCTCCAGCCCGCGCATTGTCGCGGGCGAAAAATTCTGTGACTTAGGCCAGCCGTTGCGATAATTGTCTGCAGGGGACGGTGGCGTGCCGATCCGCCAGGACATTCGCATTGCGAGGAGTTGCCATGCTTTGGAGAGGCCGTYGTCAGAGCGACAATATCGAGGACCAGCGCAGCGATGGCGGCGGGCTCGGCGGCGGTTTGGGCGGCGACGGCCAGTTCCGTATCCCGATCGGCGGCCGCACCGGCGGTGGCGGCAGCATCCTGTTGGTCATCCTGGTCGTGCTCGCGGGATGGTATTTCGGCTTCGATCCGTCGCAGATCCTGGGTGGCGGCGACGGCGGGTTGCTGCCGGGCGGCGGCGGCCAGATCACGGAAGACACCAGCTCGCAAAATGGCGGCGCGCCCGCCAATGACGAGATGAAGCAATTCGTTGCGACCGTGCTGGCGGAAACCGAGGACACCTGGACCGGCATTTTCAAATCTCAGGGGTTGACCTACGAGGATCCCAAGCTGGTGCTGTTCAGCGGCCAGGTTCGTTCGGCCTGCGGTTTCGCTTCGGCGGCGGCCGGGCCGTTCTACTGCCCAGGCGATCACAAGGTCTATCTCGACATGACCTTCTTCCAGCAGCTCGACCAGCAGTTCGGCGCTTCCGGCGAATTCGCGCGCGCCTATGTGGTGGCGCATGAGGTCGGCCACCACGTGCAGAACCTCACCGGCATCATGAGCAAATTCAACCAGCTGCGGCAGGGCATGAGCGAGGCCGACGCCAACCAGCTCTCCGTGCGCATCGAGCTTCAGGCCGATTGCTTCGCCGGCGTGTGGGCCCATTACACCGCGCAAAAAGGCATATTGGAGCAGGGCGACATCGAAAGCGCGCTGAACGCCGCCAAGCAGATCGGCGACGATACGCTGCAGAAGAGGATGCAGGGTTATGTCGTGCCGGAGAGCTTCAACCACGGCACATCGCAGCAGCGGCAGATATGGCTGGCGCGAGGCTACAAGAGCGGTAAGCTGTCCGATTGCAACACGATGAGCGGTCCGATCTGAGGCGGCGCCCGCCGCTTCTTTTCGCATGTGATCCGCGATCGGCGGCAGCTGGCAAGTGATGTCAGCATAAGACGTTTGGCTTCGTTCGCGGATTGTTCCTGCTGCGAACCTCGCCTATAAGGTGCGTCCCGCCTCGGGCGGCCTGAGGAGCTTATCGCCATGATCGACCCGAAAACCGCCAAGCGGGGCCTTGCGCTCGTTTTCACGACGCTGCTGCTCGACATCATCGGTTTCGGCATCATCATGCCGGTGCTGCCGGCCTATCTGGAGGAACTGAGCGGCGTCAGCGTCAGCGAGGCTGCGATCGAGGGCGGCTGGCTGTTCTTCGTCTACGCGGCGATGCAGTTCTTCTTCGCGCCGATCATCGGTGGCTTGAGCGACCGCTTCGGCCGCAGACCTGTCCTACTTGCCTCGGTGCTGACCTTCTCGATCGACAATCTGATCTGCGCCATCGCCTGGTCCTATCCGATGCTGTTCATCGGCCGCGTGCTCGCCGGCATTTCCGGCGCCAGCTATTCGACGACATCGGCCTTCATCGCAGACATCTCGAACGACGAGAACCGGGCGAAGAATTTCGGCCTGCTCGGCATCGCCTTCGGCGTCGGCTTCGTCATTGGCCCGGTGCTGRGCGGGCTGCTCGGCACGTTCGGGCCGCGCGTGCCGTTCTATTTCGCCGCARCACTTGCCTTCGTGAATTTCCTGATCGCGATGGTGTTCCTGCCGGAAACGCTCGACGAAAAGCACCGTCGGCCCTTCGAGTGGAAGCGCGCCAATCCGGTCGGCACGCTCATGCAGATGCGCAATTATCCGGGCATCGGCTGGATCGGGCTTGTGTTCTTCCTGATGACGCTCGGCCACATGATGTATCCGGCGGTCTGGGCGTTCGTCTCCAACTACCGCTATGGCTGGAACCAGCAACAGATCGGCTTCTCGCTCGGCGCCTTCGGCCTGTGCGGCGCGATCATCATGGCGACGGTGCTGCCGCGGATCATTCCAAAACTCGGCGAGTGGAGGACAGCGGCGATCGGGCTGACCTTCACCGCGCTCAGCGCGTTCGGCTACGCGTTTTCGACGCAAGGCTGGATGATCTATGCGGTGATCGTGGCCGGCTGCCTGGAAGCGCTGGCCGATCCGCCGCTCAGAAGCCTCGCCGCCGCCAAGGTGCCGCCTTCGGCGCAAGGCGAATTGCAGGGCGCGATGACCTCGATCTTCTCGATCACCTCGATCATCACGCCGCTGCTCTATACGGCGATCTTCTCCTGGTTCACGAGCCCCACGGCACCGGTCGTGTTCGGCGGTGCCCCTTATGTGCTCGGCGCGATCTTCCTGACGCTGGCGGTCATCGTCTTCGTGACGAAAGTGGCCAAGCCGACGCCGAAGGAAGTCGAGCGCATGCACACCCAGGAAGCGGTGACTGACGCCGCTTAGGCCGGTCGCTTGAACTAG
Source organism: Mesorhizobium sp. LCM 4576 (assembly GCF_001854815.1). NCBI lineage: Bacteria > Pseudomonadati > Pseudomonadota > Alphaproteobacteria > Hyphomicrobiales > Phyllobacteriaceae > Mesorhizobium > Mesorhizobium sp. LCM 4576. The sequence goes on along the minus strand of NZ_MDDT01000040.1, from coordinate 75 downwards.
AGCGGGATGAGATTAGCTCCGGTCATAGCCTGAGTTTGCAAAATAGTTTGAGCATTCGTGTGGAGTGACACGATT
>NZ_MDDT01000039.1:0-94589 GCF_001854815.1 Mesorhizobium sp. LCM 4576 | reverse complement strand
GAACGCCACCATCGCCTCGACATGCTCGCGCATCGATGCACGGGCGGCTTTCTCGACGGCCTTCGGATCGGACGTGCGCTTCTCGCGCCATTCGGCCATCGTCCAGCCCTTCGGCAGATAGCCGTTGATCGGGTCGTGCGCCGAGGTCTGGTCGGTCAGAATGTCGGGGCGGATGCCGCGCTTGAACATCTCCGGCACGATCTCGGCGGCGTTGCCGAGCAGGCCGACCGACTTTGCTTCGCCGGCCTTGGTCCAGCGATCGATCATTTCCATCGCTTCGTCGAGCGTCTCGGCCTTCTCGTCGAGATAGCGGGTGCGCAGGCGGAAATCGATCGAATCCGGGTTGCACTCGATGGCAAGACAGGAGGCGCCTGCCATGACGGCGGCCAAAGGCTGGGCGCCGCCCATGCCGCCGAGACCGCCGGTCAGGATCCATTTGCCCTTGAGGTTGCCGTTGTAGTGTTGGCGGCCGGCCTCGACGAAAGTCTCGTAGGTGCCCTGAACGATGCCTTGCGTGCCGATATAGATCCAGGAGCCGGCCGTCATCTGGCCGTACATCATCAGGCCCTTCCTATCGAGCTCGTTGAACTTCTCCCAGGTCGCCCAGTGCGGCACGATGTTGGAGTTGGCGATGAGCACGCGCGGCGCGTTGGAATGGGTCTTGAAGACGCCGACCGGCTTGCCGGACTGCACCAGCAGCGTCTCATCCTCGCCAAGCGTCTTCAGCGAGACGACGATGCGGTCGAAATCGTTCCAGGTACGCGCCGCCCTGCCGATGCCGCCGTAGACGACCAGCTCGTTCGGGTTCTCGGCGACCTCCGGGTCGAGATTGTTCATCAGCATGCGCAGCGGCGCCTCGGTCGTCCAGTAGCGGGCGTTGAGCTTGTCGCCGCGCGGGGCGCGCACTTCGCGGATGTTGTGACGAGGATCGGTCATCATTGTCCCTTTCAAGCGAGGCGGGCGGCGCTGGTCAGCGCCCGGCCCAGTCAATGGCGGTTTCAAGGATCGTTTTCAGCGTGGCGCGGATCGGCGCCGCGTAGCTGGGGTCGTAGGGCTCGGGCCAGTTTTCCGGCGAGCCCTTCTTGTTCGGCTCGCGCATGTAGCCACGGTTGGAGAGTTCCATCTGCAGCGCATGGACGCCGTTCTCGGGCCGGCCGAAATGGCGCGTGATCCAGCCGCCCTTGAAGCGGCCGTTGACCACCCAGCTCTCGCCAGTCGCGGCGAGGATCTCCGTCACCCTTGCCTGCAGCGACGGATCGGTGCTCCTGCCGTCATTGGTGCCGAGATTGAAGACCGGCAGTGTGCCTTCGAAAAGGCGGGGCAGCACCGAGCGGATCGAATGGCAGTCGTAAAGCACGATGTTTTCGTGCATGCCACGCAGCCGGTCGATCTCGGCCTGCAGGGCGTCGTGGTAAGGCGCGAAATAGGTCTCGCGGCGCTCATCGATCTCTGATGGCGTCGGCTCATCGCCCATGCGGTAGAGGGGATCGCCATCGAAGGTATCCGTCGGGCAAAGGGTCGTCGTCGCCTGGCCGGGATAGAGCGGGACGCCGGACGGGTCGCGGTTGACGTCTATAACGGTGCGAGAGATGGCAGTATGCACGACGGTCGCGCCGAGATCGGCTGCAAAGTCATAGAGTTTGTCGAYCCACCAGTCGCAGTCGCGTCGGCCGAGCCAGGTCGAGACCAGGCGGGAGTCGAGGCCGGCCAGATCGATGCCGGTGTGCGGGATCGAGACCAGAAGGGGGGCCGTGCCCTGGGTGACGGTGAGCCATGAAGGGGTCATGCGAGACCTCCGCAAGTTGGAGCTCTACGGCGCCCCCCTCTGCCCTGCCGGGCATCTCCCCCACGAGGGGGGAGATTGGCTGTTTCGGCGCCTCGCTCCATCCTACCACGTCGGTGATTGGCGAAGGCCGACGCGACGGCTGATCTCCCCCCTCGTGGGGGAGATGGCCGGTAGGCCAGAGGGGGGCGCGAAGGATCGCGACCTATCAGGGCGTTCAATCTCACGATGCAATCCCCGGCAGCTTTACCGCGCCCGCCGCATTCACTGCCGCGCCGCTGCGGACCAAGGCGATCGCCTTTTCCATGTCGGGATGGAAATGGCGGTCATTGTCGAGATGAGGCACCTCGGCCCGGACCAGCTTGCGCACCGCCTCGAGGGCTTCGCTCGAAGCGAGCGGAGCGTGGAAATCGCAGCCCTGTGCAGCTGCCAGGAGTTCAATGCCGATGACGGCGGTCGCATTCTCGATCATGCCGAGCAGGCGGCGCGCGCCGTGCGCGGCCATCGAGACATGATCTTCCTGGTTGGCCGAGGTCGGAATGGAATCGACGCTTGCCGGATAGGCCTTCTGCTTGTTTTCCGAAACGAGCGCAGCCGCCGTCACCTGCGGGATCATGAAGCCGGAGTTCAAACCCGGCTTGGGCGTCAGGAAAGCCGGCATGCCGGACAGCGCCGGATCGACCAGCATGGCGATGCGCCGCTCCGACAGCGAGCCGATCTCGCAGACGGCAAGCGCGATCATGTCGGCGGCGAAGGCCACCGGCTCGGCATGGAAATTGCCGCCCGAAAGCGCGGTGTCGTCCTCGGCGAAGATCAACGGGTTGTCGGTGACACCGTTGGCCTCGGTTTCCAGCGTGTCGGCGGCCTTGCGCAGCACGTCGAGCGCGGCGCCCATCACCTGCGGCTGGCAGCGCAGGCAATACGGGTCCTGCACGCGCTCGTCTCCGACGCGGTGCGATTCCCGGATGGCGCTGCCGGCCATGAGATTGCGCAGCGCATCCGCCGTTTCGATCTGGCCGCGATGTTTGCGCAGCAGGTGGATGCGCGGATCGAAGGGGGCGTCCGAACCTTTGGCAGCGTCGGTCGACAGCGCGCCGGCGACCAGCGCGGACTGGTAGAGCGTCTCGGCCTCGAACAGGCCGGCCAGCGCGAAAGCGGTCGAGAACTGCGTGCCGTTGAGCAGCGCCAGCCCCTCCTTGGCGCCGAGCGTCACTGGCTCCAGCCCATGCGAGACGAAGGCGACCTTGGCGGGGAAGCGGCCGTGCGGGGTAAAGCACTCGCCGACGCCGATCATGACAGCCGTCATATGCGAGAGCGGCGCGAGGTCGCCGGACGCGCCGACCGAGCCCTGCGCGGGCACGACGGGGATGACGTCGTTGGCGAGCATCCCTTGAAGCAGGTCGATGGTCTCGGCGCGCACGCCGGAAGCGCCCTGGGCAAGGCTGGCGAGCTTGAGCGCCATCATCAGCCGCACCACTGGGACCGGCATCGGCTCGCCGACGCCGGCCGCATGCGACAGCACGATGTTGCGCTGGAGCGTTTCGAGATCGTCGGCCGGGATGCGGACGCTCGCGAGCTTGCCGAAGCCGGTGTTGATGCCATAGACCGGCTCGCCCTTGGCGAGGATGCGGGCGACCGCCTCAGCGCTGGCTTTGATCTTCGGCCGGCAGGCGGCGTCGAGCTTCGGCACGGCCCCGCGATAGATGGCGCGCCAGTCGGCAAGCGTCGCGCTGCCGGGCTTCAGGGTCAGTTCCGTCATTGTCCTCTCCAGATACGGGCATGGAGCGGATTGAAGCCCATGCGGTAGACGAGTTCGGCCGGGCGTTCGATGTCCCAGATGGCGAGATCGGCCGATTTGCCGGCCTCCAGCGTGCCGGTCTGTTCCAGCAAGCCCAACGCGCGCGCGGCCTCACGGGTGACGCCGGCAAGGCATTCGTCGACGGTCATGCCGAACAGCGTCGCAGCCATGTTCATGGTGAGCAGCAACGAGGTGAGCGGCGAGGTGCCGGGATTGCTGTCGGTGGCGACCGCCATCTTGACGCCGTGGCGGCGGAACAGGTCGACCGGCGGCTTCTTCGTCTCGCGGATGAAATAGTAGGCGCCGGGCAGGATGGTCGCCACGGTGCCGGCCTTGGCCATCGCCGCGGCGCCCTCCTCGTCCGTGTATTCGAGGTGGTCGGCCGACAAGGCGCCATAGCGGGCGGCAAGGGCCGCGCCATGCAGGTTGGAAAGCTGGTCGGCATGGAGCTTCACCGGCAGACCGAGCGCCTTGGCCTTTTCGAAGACACGCGCCATCTGCTMCGGCGAAAACGCAATGCCCTCGCAAAAACCGTCGACGGCGTCGGCGAGCTTTTCGGCAGCGACTGCAGGCAGGATCGTGCCGGCGACGAGATCGATGAACGCATCCTTGTCGCCCTTGGCTTCCGGCGGCAGCGCATGGGCCGCAAGGCAGGTCGTACGGACCGTGACCGGGCGCTCGTCGGCCAGGCGGCGGGCGGCGCGCAACGACTTCTTCTCGTTGTCGGCATCGAGACCGTAGCCGGACTTGACCTCGACGGTGGTGACACCTTCGGCCAGCAGCGCGTCGAGACGCGGCCGCGTCTCGGCGACAAGCTCGTCCTCGCTCGCTGCGCGCAGCGACTTGACCGAGGAGACAATGCCGCCGCCGGCGCGGGCCACTTCTTCATAGGTGGCGCCGGCCAACCGCATTTCGAATTCGTTGGCACGGTTGCCGGCATAGACCAGATGCGTGTGGCAATCGATCAGCCCTGGCGTGATCCAGCGGCCCTGGCAATCGACGACCTCGGCGCCCTGCCCGGTTGCAGCCGGCATATCGGCCTCGGGGCCGGCATAAACGATCAACCCGTCGTGCGCGGCGACCGCGCCTTTCTCGACGATGCCGAGACCGGCAGCACCCCCGGCCATGGTCGCCAGGCGCGCATTGCGCCAGACCCGATGGCCGCTCTTCCCGTTTGCTCCACCCATCATCTTTTCCATTTGCTTGGATGACGATTATGTATATACATATTGGAACGCGACGCAAGTGATAATGTCGCCTGGGCATTCAGATTCGGAGAGGAACGTGACGGCGATCTTTGCGGAACAGGCGCTGCTGCCCGGCGGTTGGCAGGACAATGTCAGGATCGCTTTTGAAGATGGCCGCATCTCTTCAGTCGAAGTCGGCGCTTCCCCTCAGGCGGGCGACGAGCGCCACGCCATCGTCCTGCCGGGCATGCCCAATCTGCACAGCCACGCCTTCCAGCGCGGCATGGCGGGTTTGGCCGAGCTACGCGGCCCTTCGACCGACAGTTTCTGGAGCTGGCGCGAGGTGATGTACCGCTTCGCGCTGTCGATGACGCCGGACCAGGTCGAGGCGGTGGCGGCGCAACTCTATGTCGAGATGTTGGAGGCCGGCTTTTCGCGCGTCGGCGAATTCCACTATCTGCATCACGACCGCGACGGGCAGCCTTACGCCAATATCGCCGAGATGGCCGAGCGGATCGCCGCTGCCGCGGCAGATACCGGTATCGGGCTGACGCTGCTGCCGGTCTTCTATGCCCATTCCGCCTTCGGGGGCGCCGCTCCCGGCGATGGCCAGCGGCGATTCATCAATGATGTCGAGCGTTTCGGGTGCTTGCTTGAGAAAAGCCGCGAGGGCGTTCGCTCATTAGAACAGGCCGTCGTCGGCGTCGCGCCGCATAGTTTGCGCGCCGCAACGCCGGACGAGCTCAATGCCGTCGCTGCGATGGCGCCGAACGGGCCCATCCATATCCATGTCGCCGAACAGGTGAAGGAGGTCGAGGACTGCATCGCCTGGTCGGGCAAGCGCCCGGTCGAATTCCTGCTCGCCAATGCAAAGGTGGACCAACGCTGGTGCCTGATCCACGCCACGCATATGACCGAGGCCGAAACGGTTGCGATGGCCCGGACCGGTGCGATCGCCGGGCTCTGTCCGATCACCGAGGCCAATCTCGGCGACGGCACTTTCGCGGCCCCGCTCTTCATCGAGCAAGGCGGCCGCTTCGGCGTCGGTTCCGATTCCAATGTGCTGATCGGCCTGCCGGACGAGCTTCGGCAGCTTGAATATTCGCAACGCCTTGTCCACCGCGCCCGCAACGTGCTGGCGCGGGCCGGCGGCTCGACCGGGCGGGCTCTGTTCGATGCGGCGCTTAACGGCGGCAGTCGGGCGCTTGGGGCAGGTCCTTCACAGATTGCCGCCGGCTGCCCTGCCGATCTCGTCTCGCTCGACCAAAACCATCCATCGCTGGCCGGCAAGGCAGGCGATGCGATCCTCGATGCCTGGATCTTCGCCAATGGCGGCACGGTCGATTGCGTGTGGGTGCATGGCAGGAAACAGGTCAGCGGCGGCCGGCATGCGAAGCGCGAAGCTGTCGCCGCGCGGTTCCGCGAAGTGATGACCGCATTGTCGCAAGGCTGAAGCAGGATCCATCCGATGAGCCTGGTCGAGACAGACGATGTCGAGGGCGGCGAGATCCTCTCGCTGCACCAGCGCATCTTGTCCGACATCCGTGAAAAGATCCTGTCGGGCGCTTGGGCGCCTGGACATCGCATCCCCTTCGAGCACGAGCTGACGGCTCAGTACAATTGCTCGCGCATGACGGTGAACAAGGCGCTATCGCAGCTGGCCAAGGCGGGGCTGATCGAGCGTCGCCGCCGTTCCGGCAGTTTCGTCCGCCAGCCGCAGTCGCAGGCGGCGGTGCTGGAGCTACACGACATCAGGATCGAGGTCGAAGCCCTTGGCCTTCCCTATCGCTATGAGCGGCTGGAGCGGGTCAAGCGGCGCAGCGGCGCCGAGGACCGCGCGTTGCTCGGGCTTTCAGCATCAGGTGCGGTGCTTGCGCTGGAGGGTCTGCATTTTGCCGGCGAACGGCCATTCGCGCTGGAGCAGCGGCTGATCAACCTTTCCGCGGTGGCCGAGGCAGCCGAAGAGGAGTTTCTCGATATCGCGCCGGGCCCCTGGCTGATCGGCCGCGTGCCGTGGAGCGAGGCCGAGCACCGCATCCGCGCTATGGCGGCGGACGAGGCAATCGCCGATGCGCTCGACATCGATCCCGGCGCCCCATGCCTGGTGGTCGAGCGCCGCACCTGGAGCGCCGAGCATCCGGTGACGCATGTGCGCTTCATCTATCCGGCGGAGAGCCATACGCTGGTGGCGAGGTTTACCCCGTCGCAGGGATAGCGCCAGCGCTCCCTTCTCCCCTTGCGAGAGAAGGTGGATCGGCGCGCAGCGCCGAGACGGATGAGGGTGCTGGAAGAAACGAGGTGCTGAAGAAAAGAGTGCTTCAAGCGCCCACTTCTTCCACGCCGCGATCCTCCAACACCCCTCATCCGGCCGCTTCGCGGCCATCTTCTCCCACAGGGGAGAAGGAGAAGTCGGCTCAGATTGCCGCGGTGATGATGATCTCGACCAGATATTCCGGGCCGGCAAGCTTGGCTTCGCCGGTGGCGCGCGCCGGGGTGTGGCCCTGCGGCACCCACTTGTCCCATTCCGAGTTCATCTCGGCAAAGGTCTTCATGTCGTCCAGYCAGATGATCGCCTGCACGATCTTGGTCTTGTYGGTGCCGGCCTTGGCCAGCAATTCGTCGATGGTCTTCAGGATGTCGCGCGTCTGGGATGCGACGTTGCCGCCGGGCTGACCGACCTGGCCGGCCAGATAGACGGTGTTGCCATGAATGACGATCTGGCTCATGCGCGGGCCGACATCGATGCGACGAATGCTCATTGGAGGTTCCTTCGTTGTGGGAGTCGCTGCTCTTTAGAGTCCCGGCCGGCGCGGGGCAAGGCCGGCGGGCGCGAAACCAATTGAGCCAATTGTCCGGTTCCGAACGGCCCGCCTACACGGCGAGTTGACCGGACGTGTCACAATTCCGCCGGACCGCCATGTTGACTAATGTAATAACATCACATATCGACGGCGTACTCGAATTCGCGGACCGACGTTTGATGACCAATGCCTGCCTGACCTTCCGCGACCTGACGCTTGGCTATAACAGCCATCCGGCGATCCATCATCTCAATGGCATCGTGCGCAAAGGCTCGCTGACCGCCGTGGTCGGCGCCAATGGTTCGGGCAAGTCGACGCTGATGAAGGGCATTGTCGGCGTGCTGAAGYCGATGGAAGGCGCGGTGGTCCGCATGCCGGGCGTGCGCACCGCCTATCTGCCGCAGCAATCGGAGCTCGACCGCTCCTTTCCGGCGCGCGTCGTCGATCTGGTCTCGCTCGGCCTATGGCCGAAGCGCGGCATGCTTGGCCGCTATACGAAAGAGGATCGCGAGTCGGTCAGCAGGGCGCTGATGGCGGTCGGACTCGGCGGCTTCGAGAAACGGCCGATCGATACGCTGTCGGGCGGCCAATTGCAGCGCACGCTGTTTGCCCGCGTGCTTTTGCAGGACGCCGACCTCATCCTGCTCGATGAGCCGTTCAACGCGGTCGACGCCAAGACGGTCGGCGACCTCATCCAATTGATCAAACGCTGGCATGGGGAGGAGCGCACCATCATGGTCGTCGTCCACGACCTCGATCTGGTGCGGCAGAATTTCCCCGAAACGCTGCTGCTTGCCCGCCAGCCGGTCGCCTGGGGCGACACAAAGGAAACGCTGCGGCCCGAAAACCTGCTCAAGGCACGGCGCTTCCACGAGGCGTGGGAAGAGAACGCGCCCTGGTGCGAGCCCGAGGATCATGATCATAGCCATGATCACGCGCATCACGATCATGCGCATGATCACCATCACGACCACCAGCACGGCTCCGGACCGAGGGCGGCGTGATGGATTTCGTCTACGGCCTCTTCATCGCGCCCTTTGCCGATTTCGCCTTCATGCAGCGGGCACTGTTCGGCTCGCTGATGCTGTCGCTCGGCGCCTGCCCGGTCGGCGTCTTCCTGATGCTCAGGCGCATGAGCCTGTCGGGCGACGCGATGGCGCATGCCATCCTGCCGGGCGCGGCCGCCGGCTTCCTGCTCTATGGGCTCGAGATCCTGCCGATGACGGTCGGCGGGCTGATCGCCGGCATCATCGTGGCGCTCGGCGCGGGCGCCGTCTCGCGCTTCACCATCCAGCGCGAGGACGCCTCGATGGCGGCCTTCTATCTGATTTCGCTGGCCGTCGGCGTGCTGATGGTGTCGATCCGCGGCTCAAGCGTCGACCTCATGCATGTGCTGTTCGGCACGGTGCTCGCGCTCAACAATGAGGCGCTGATCTTGATCGGCGGCATCGTGGCGGTGACGCTCGCCTGTCTCGCTATCTTCTGGCGCGCGCTGGTCGCCGAATGCCTCGATCCGCTGTTCCTGCGCTCGGTGAGCCGCATGGGCAGCCCGGTGCATTTCATCTTCCTGGGCCTGGTCGTGCTCAACCTCGTCGGCGGCTTCCAGGCGCTGGGCACGCTGCTCTCGGTCGGGCTGATGATGCTGCCGGCAGCCGCCGCCCGCTTCTGGACGGTGCGCGTCGAGCCGATGTGCGCGCTGGCCGTGCTGATCGGCTTTGCCTCCTGCATCGCCGGGCTGCTTTTGTCCTACCATGCGTCGCTGCCCTCCGGCCCCGCGATCATCCTTTCGTCCGGCGTCGTTTATTTCTGCTCGATCCTGTTCGGCACGCGCGGCGTGCTGCGCGCCCGCATCGTGCATCACCGACACCGCACCGCCTGACCCCATCCCCAAGCAAGGAGACCACCCAATGCTGAAATCCTTCCGTGCCGCGCTGGCGTTGAGCGTTATAACATTAAGCGCATTCGCAACATCCTCCGCTTTCGCGGCACCGCTGAAAGTGGTGGCAAGCTTCACCGTGATTGCGGACTTTGCGAAAAATGTCGGCGGCAACCGGGTCAACATCACCACCATCGTCGGGCCGGACGGCGACGCGCATGTCTATGAGCCGAGCCCGGCCGACGCGGTAGCGATGGCAGGCGCCGACGTCGTGCTGGTCAACGGCTTGCATTTCGAAGGCTTCCTGCAGCGCCTGGTTGACGCCAGCGCCACCAAGGCCGCGATCGTGACGCTGACCAAGGGCGTGACGCCGATCGACTTCAAGCCGGAATTCGCCGACGCGGACGCGGCCGAAGGGGCCGACACCAGCGGCGGCAAGACCGTCACCGACCCGCACGCCTTCCAATCGATCGCCAATGCCAAGATCTATGTGAAGAATATCGCCGAGGCGTTCTGCGCGGCCGACGCCGAGGGCTGCGACAGCTACAAGGCCAACGCCGCCGCCTACACTACCAAGCTCGATGCGCTGGAAGGCGAAGTGAACGCGGCAATCCAGTCGATCCCACAAGCCAAGCGCGTCGTCATCACCTCGCATGACGCCTTCGGCTATTTCGAGCATGAATACGGGCTGACCTTCCTGGCGCCGCAGGGCATCTCGACCGATTCCGAGCCGTCGGCCGCGGACGTCGCCAAGCTCGTGGAGCAGATCAAGCAGGACAAGGCGGCGGCGATCTTCATCGAGAACATCACCAATCCGCGGCTGATCGAGCAGATCGCCGGCGAGACCGGCATCAAGGTCGGCGGCACGCTCTATTCGGACGCGCTGTCGGGATCGGACGGCCCGGCCTCGACCTATATCGACATGATGCACAACAACATCACGCAGATCAAAGGCGCGATCCTGGGAAGCTGAGCGACGCGGCAGCCAACCGGGTCGAAAAACGGCCCGGTTGGATTTTTCGATCGGTCGTCGCTATTTGGCAGGGAATTCCTTTAATGCGGATTGCCGCCCTTCTCCCGGAGTGGCAAGACTGCCGCCAAAGAGATCGCGAGGACGACACCATGGAATACCGCCAGATCAGCGACGACTATTCGGTCTCCGGCCAGATCCAGCCCGAGGATATCGCCGCCATCAAGGACGCCGGCTTCAAAAGCGTGATCTGCAACCGGCCGGACGAGGAGCAGCCCGGCCAGCCTTCGGCCGGAAGCATTCAGGCCGCAGCCGAGGCGGCCGGGCTTGCCTTCCGCTACATCCCCGTGATCAGCGGCCAGATCACCATGGACAATGTCGAGGACCAGGCTGCCGCGCTGGACGAGCTCGAAGGGCCGGTGTTCGCTTATTGCCGTTCAGGCGCGCGCTGCACCAACCTTTACGGGCTGATCCAGCAGCAGCGCGGCTAAATAGGCAGCGCACCGGTTTCCTTGAGTGTTTCCAGCACGATCGCCGTCTTCACGTGCTGCACGGATTCATGCGGCAGGAGCACGCCGTTGACGAACTCCGACAGTGATTTGAGGTCGGGCGTCACGACCTTCAGGATGTAATCCATCTCTCCCGTTAAGGCGTGCGCCTCCTGCACCTCGGGCAGGCGAGCCACCAGTTCGCCGAAGCGGCGGGCATTGTCCCGGTTGTGGGTGGCCAAGGTCACCGAGATGACGTTGACCAGCGAAAAGCCCAGACGGTCGCGGTCGAGCACCGCGCGATAGCCCTTGATATAGCCGTCCTCCTCCAGCCGCAGACGGCGGCGCGAGCATTGCGAGGGCGACAGGTTCACGCGCTCCGCCAAATCGTTGTTGGTGAATCGCGCATCGTCCTGCAAAAGCGCCATTATCTTGCGGTCGAATTGATCGAGGCGCGCATCATCCATGAATTTTTCTCCATTTATGCACGGTTTGCGCGCATGATGCGCATTTCAAGCGGTTGAATGCAAGCACCGTGCGGAGGTGTCGGGCTATCATGGTGAAGATGGTCAAGCCCGGCCAAAACAGCTTTCGGAGGACTGCCATGGGCCCCTTCCCGCACGACGCCCCACCCGCCAAGATCAGCAAGCAGAACCCCGCCGGCACCGACRGCTTCGAATTCGTCGAGTTCGCGCATCCGGAGCCGGCAAARCTCGCCGAGCTGTTCACCCGCATGGGCTATGTCGCGGTGGCCAAGCATCGCTCGAAGGACATCACCGTCTGGCGCCAGGGCGACATCAACTATGTCGTCAATGCCGAGCCAGGCTCGCATGCAATGAAGTTCGTCGAGAAGCACGGCCCCTGCGCCGCCTCGATGGCATGGCGCGTGGTCGATGCCAAGCACGCCTTCGACCATGCCGTGTCGAAGGGTGCGACGCCCTACGAGGGCACCGACAAGGCGCTCGGCGTGCCGGCGATTGTCGGCATCGGCGGCTCGCTCATCTATTTCATCGAGACCTATGGCGAGAAGGGCTCGGCCTATGATTCCGAGTTCGAATGGCTGGATGGGCGCAATCCGAAGCCCGAAGGCGTCGGCTTCTACTTCCTCGACCACCTCACCCACAATGTCTATCGCGGCAACATGGACAAATGGTGGGACTTCTACCGCGACCTGTTCGGCTTCAAGCAGATCCATTTCTTCGACATCGACGGCAAGATCACCGGCCTTGTCAGCCGCGCCATCACCTCACCCTGCGGCAAGATCCGCATTCCACTGAACGAATCCAAGGACGAGACCAGCCAGATCGCCGAGTATCTGAAGAAGTACAATGGCGAGGGCATCCAGCACATCGCGGTCGGCACCGACGCCATCTACGAGGCCACGGACAAGCTCGCCGCCAACGGGCTGAAGTTCATGCCCGGTCCGCCCGACACCTATTACGAGATGTCGCATGAGCGCGTGCACGGCCATGACGAGCCGATCGAACGCATGAAGAAGCACGGCATCCTCATCGACGGYGAAGGCGTGGTCGACGGCGGCATGACCAAGATCCTGCTGCAGATCTTCTCCAAGACCGTCATCGGGCCGATCTTCTTCGAGTTCATCCAGAGGAAGGGCGACGAAGGTTTTGGCGAAGGCAATTTCCGCGCGCTGTTCGAGTCGATCGAGCAGGACCAGATCAAGCGCGGGGTGATCAAGCTGGACGGCAAGGCGGCTTAGAGCGGGGTTGCGGTTCGACCTCTTATGACCTAAATTCTGGTCATAAGAGGCCGACTATGAATATTCCTATGGCGAAGGCGAAGGCGCAGCTTTCCGAGTTGGTGAAACGTGCGCAGGCCGGCGAAAAGATCCATCTGACAAAGCATGGAGAGGTTGTCGCAACCTTGAGCGCTCCCGTCCGGCCTGGCGGAAGCAAAGGCCTGTTTGGAGCGCTGAAGGGCCAAATCTGGATAGCGGACGATTTTGATGAACTCGGTCCCGAATGGGACGAGTATACTAAATGAGCCCCAGATACCTGGTCGATACGCATATTCTGCTTTGGGTGCTCAACGCGGACTCACGTCTTTCGGATCACCATCGCGACATTTTTCTGGCGGGCAAGGATGTGACCGTCAGCGCCATCTCAGTGGCCGAGATTGCCATCAAGAGGTCGCTCGGCAAAATCACCCTCACCGGCAACATCGTCGACATTCTGCAATCGAATGGAATTCCAATCCTCGGGGTGAATGAACTGCATGCGGCAAGGCTTGAACACTTGCCGTTCCATCATCGCGATCCTTTTGACCGCCTGCTTATCGCGCAGGCTCAGATTGAAGGCCTGACTCTGGTCACCGCGGGTCGGCATTTCTCGGCCTACGACGTTGCCTTGGTCTGATCATCGAGCGCCAGCCGCTTAATCTCACCCGGCCAATATAGGCGGCGCGCCGCGCCCATTTGGCGTCGATCCAGTGATGCTTGGAGCTACTTTTGAAGGCCGACGGCTTTGCGCAGGATATCGTTGATCCGGCTCTGCCAGCCGGGTCCGCCGTCGCGGAAGCGGGCAATCACGTCGCTGTCCAGCCGCAGCGTCACCTGTTTCTTCGGATTGTCGAGCGCCGGCCGGCCGCGCGAGCGGCGAATGCTCTCGGCAAGGTCGGGGAAGACCTCGTTAAAGGGGCGAGCGTTTCGAAAGTCCTCGTCGGTCCACTCCGGATTGTCCGAAACGGCGTCCCAATCCTCTTTCGTAAAGCCCTTGCCTGCCTTGAACTCCTTGTCAGGCTTCCTGATGTTCAGCTTAGCTTTCGCCATCGAACAATCTCCTTTCCGTCTGGTTGGCCGGTCGCATCGAAATAATCGAGATGCCTTCGGAGCCAAGCCGGGCAAAGACCACTGCAACCACGCCGCCGACCATCCGACCAATCGCCATGAACCGACCAGCTTTGGCCGCTCGGATCGTCGACGCAAGGAAGAACTCCTCATCCAACGCCGCAAAATCCAACCCGTGCTTCTCAATGTTGGCCAGCCGCTTCGGCTCATCCCAAACGATCTTCATTGAATTTATGTACCTACAATAATTAAGTCAATAATTTTCGTAACTACAATAATTTTTCAAGCCGGTCGTCTTGTTCACAAACCCAGTCGCTCGACTTCATCCTTTCTGAGCTTCTGGTCGTAGTCGAGTAGGAATTCGTCGAGCTGCGGCGGCGCGACGGAAGTGYCGGAGAGCATCGCGTGCACCTGGCCGCGATGATGGATGTCGTGCAGGAAGACATGCGCGAGGATATCGCCGATGCGTTCGGGGATCTTGCCGTCCTCGCGCCGGTCGGTGATGACGCGCCGGTCGAGATCGGCCTCCGACAGGCCGTCGCAGAAGGCGATCAGCTTGCGGTCGAAATCCGCCTGCGCCTCGGCAAGRCTCGCCGCATGGTCGAACGGCACGTAGTCGTCATAGGCTGCGGCGCCTAGGCCGCCATCGGTCAGGAAATCGAGATAGAGACGGTCGACCGCGAGGATGTGGTTGAACGTCTCCTTGATCGACGGGAAGAAGCTGGTGCGCTTGGCATCGAACTCGCYGGGCTGCATCGCCAGCACGGCACGGTAGAGCCGGTCGTTCGACCACAGATTGTTGCGCGCCATGCGGCGCAGATGGTCGAGCAGGGTCACTCTTCAGCTTCCTTCCTCCCCCTCGTATTTCTCGACCTTCTGCTCGATGGCGCCGAAGATCGAATGGCCGGCCTTGTCCTTCATCTCGATGCGCACAGTGTCACCGAAACGCAGGAAGGGCGTCTTCGGCTCGCCGCTCWCGATGGTCTCGATCATGCGCAGCTCGGCGATGCAGGAATAGCCGGCRCCGCCCGCCGAGACCGGCTTGCCCGGGCCGCCATCGAGCTTGTTGGAGACGGTTCCGGAGCCGATGATGGTGCCGGCGGCGAGCGGCCGCGTCTTCGCGGCATGCGTGATCAGCGCCGGGAAGTCGAAGGTCATGTCGACGCCGGCATTGGCGCGGCCGAAGGGCTTGCCGTTGAGGTCGACGAGCAGCGCGAGATTGACCTTGCCGCCATCCCAGGCATCGCCCAGCTCGTCGGGCGTGACCGCGACCGGCGAGAAAGCCGAAGACGGTTTCGACTGGAAGAAACCGAAGCCTTTGGCAAGCTCCGGCCCGGTGATGGCGCGCAGCGTGACGTCGTTGACCAGCATGACGAGGCGGATCGCCTCCCTCGCCTCCTCCAGCCAGGCGCCCATAGGCACGTCGTCGACGATGACGGCGACTTCCGCCTCCATGTCGATGCCGAAGCTCTCATCCGCCATGCGGATCGGATCGCGCGGCGCAATGAAGGAGTCCGAGCCGCCCTGGTAGATCAGCGGGTCGGTCCAGAAGCTTGCAGGCATCTCGGCGCCGCGCGCCTTTCGCACCAGTTCAACATGGTTCACGTAAGCCGAACCATCCGCCCATTRATAGGCGCGCGGCAGCGGCGAATGGGCGTCGTGCTCATGGAAGCGCGCCGAAGGCACTGCGTTGGTCTCGAGCGATTCCGCCATGGCCGCCAGGTGCGGCGCGATGCGGCGCCAATCGTCGAGCGCTGCCTGCAGCGTCGGCACCAGAAAGGAAGCGTCCGTGAACCGCGTCAGATCGCGCGAGACCACGACCAGCTTCCCGTCGCGGGTCCCGTTCTTCAAGGTGGCAAGCTTCATGCGGTTTCCTCTCCAGACGCGGCCTCGCCGCCGCTTAGCTGTACAACAAGGCCGTCGCGGGCGATCGTCAAGTCACCGGACCATGTTTTCCTCACAGCATCGGTCCAGTCGGCTTCACCGATGGCGGGATCGTCGGCCGGAATGAGATGGTTGAGGACCAACCGCCGCATGTCGGCATCGCTGGCGATACGGCCCGCCTCTTCGGCCAGACTATGGCTGGCGAAGAGGTGCTCACGCAGCCGCGCCCCATTGCCAGTCCTGGCGACCAGCCTTTCCACGCCTTCCGCGAGCATGGCTTCATGGACGAGGATGTCGGCGCCCCGCGCAAACCCGGCCAGCGGCGGGAAAAAGGCCGTGTCGGCGGAGAACACCACGCTCCTGCCGCCATGYTCGAAACGCAGCGCAAAGCAGTCGGTCACCGGCGGATGGTCGACACGCAACGTCGTCACCGTCAGACCCCGCTCGTTCAGAACCGCCCCCTCGGCGAATTCCTCGACCTTGATCAGGTCGCGAATGTCCGGCCTGCCTTCGTCGACGATGCGGATCTCGATGTCGAACGCCATCGCCTGGCAGAACTGTTGCCAGTAACGGCCGGTGCCGGGCGGACCGAAAACGGTCACCGGCGTTGCCAGCCCCGCTGTCCAGGCCGTGTGGATCAGCGGCCCGAGTTCCAGAACGTGGTCCGAATGGAGATGCGTTATAAAGACCAGGTCGAGCGCCTTGAGGCTGATGCCGGCATCGACCAGGCCGCGCGTGACGCCGAGCCCGCAATCGACGACGATGTTCCGCCCACCGAGTTCCAGCAGCGACGAGCTCRGCCATGGACCACCCGGCCGCAACGCCGGACCACCCTTGGAGCCGAGCAGGACGAGTCGGTCCGCTGCTTCGGCGCTCAAGACCAATCGCCTTCCGGGGTGCCGTTGAAACRCTTCTTCAGGTCGGCCCAGCAGTCGATGTAGTTCTCCTGCAAGGTGCCGAGTTCGGCGGCATAGCGGGTCAGCATCTGGGGAAAGCGCGTCTCGAACATGAAGGCCATGGTGTTGTCGAGCTTGACCGGCTTCAGCTCGGCCCGTGTCGCCTTCTCGAAGCCGGAAGCGTCCGGTCCATGCGCCAGCATCTGGTTGTGCAGGCTGATGCCGCCGGGGACGAAACCTTCCTCCTTGGCGTCGTACTGGCCGTGGATCAGGCCCATGAACTCGCTCATGATGTTGCGGTGGTACCAAGGCGGCCGAAAGGTGTTTTCCGCCACCAGCCAGCGCGGCGGGAAGATGACGAAATCGACATTGGCCGTGCCCTCCTCGCCGCTCGGCGYCGTCAGCACGGTGAAAATAGACGGGTCGGGATGGTCGAACAGGATGGCGCCGACCGGAGAAAACGTCGCGAGATCATATTTGTAGGGCGCATAGTTGCCGTGCCACGCGACGACGTCGAGCGGTGAATGGCCGAGCTCGGTGACATGGAAGGTGCCGCACCATTTTACGATCAACCGGCACGGCGTCTCCTTCTCCTCGAACCAGGCGCAGGGCGTCTTGAAGTCGCGCGGATTGGCCAGGCAGTTGGCGCCGATCGGTCCGCGGTCCGGCATGGTGAATTTCGCGCCGTAATTCTCGCAGACATAGCCGCGCGCTTCCTTGTCGGCGAGCTCGACCTTGAAGACGAGGCCGYGCGGCAGCACGGCGATCTCGCCGGGGCGAAGCTCGATGACGCCCATCTCGGTGACGAAGCGCAGCGCGCCAACCTGCGGCACGACCAGCAACTCGCCGTCGGCGTTGAAGAAGTGGTCATCCACCATCGAGCGATTGGCCACATAGACATGCGCGGCCATGCCGGACTGGCCGACCGCGTCACCGGCGGTGGTGAAGGTACGCATGCCGGAAATGAAGTCGGTCGGCTCCGTGGGCATCGGCGTCGGGTTCCAGCGGTATTGGCCGAGCGCCAGCTCGTGGTCGCCGATGTTGGGGCCTGTCTTCCACAAGGGGTAGCTCGTGCCCTTGAAGCGGCCGGTGTGCTTTACGCTCGGGCGGATACGGTAGAGCCAGGAACGCTCGTTGGTGCCGCGCGGCGCGGTGAAGGGCGAGCCCGAAAGCTGCTCGGCATAGAGCCCATAGGCCGGCCGCTGCGGCGAGTTGCGACCCTGCGGCAGCGAGCCGGGTAGCGTCTCTGTCTCGAAATCGTTGCCGAAGCCCGGCATGTAGGAAAAMCCCATCCGATCCTCCCTGATCTCGGCTTGCAAGCGTCCCGAGACGCGGCCTGCCGGCGATGTTGACCAAACTGGTTTCATTTGTAACCATCGAAAATGTAACTATCAACGGCCGCGCTGCATCCCGGGAGCGCTTCATGGAACCAGATATCCTCGAGCTGGAAAGCTTCCTGCCCTACCGGCTCTACCGGTTGGCCGACACCGTCAGCCGCGAGTTTTCGCGCATCTACAAGGACCGCCACGGCCTGACGCGCCCGGAATGGYGAACGCTGTCAGGCCTCGGCCAGCACGGCATGATGACGGCGACGGAACTCGGCGAGCAGTCGGCTATGCACAAGACCAAGGTGTCGAGGGCTGTGGCCGAACTGGAGCGACGGCGCTGGCTGGTGCGCACGCCGGACGAGAATGATCGGCGTGTCGAACACCTGGCGCTGACTAAAGCGGGGCTCGCCACCTATCGCGAGATGGTGCCGCTCGCTAAGGCGTTTGAAAGGGAGCTGCTGGGGAAGCTGAGCGCGGATGAGCGGATGGCGATCGTGGAAGGCGTGGCTGCGCTGGAGAAAGCTCTGGAAGAAAAAAGCTGATAGGCTGGCGCGAGCCCCCCTCTCTGTCCTGCCGGACATCTCCCCCTCTTGGGGGGAGATTGGCAGCTGCGGGGACGGCGCTCGTCTTGCAACGTCTGCTATTAGCGAAGGCGGTCGTAACGGCTGATCTCCCCCCTTGAGGGGGAGATGTCCGGCAGGACAGAGAGGGGGCGAAGGAACTCGGCGTCTGCGTCGAAGCACCTACCAATCCATCACCACCTTGCCCGAACTGCCGCTCCGCATCGCGTCGAAGCCAACCTGAAAATCGTCGATCCCAATGCGGTGCGTGATCAGCCCCGATACATCCAACGGCCCCTGCACCAGCGCGATCATCTTGTACCAGGTCTCGAACATCTCGCGGCCGTAGATGCCTTTGAGATGCAGCATCTTGAAGATGACCTTGTTCCAGTCGATCTCGAAGCCGGTCGGGGCGATGCCCAAAATGGCGATCTTGCCGCCATTGTTCATGGTGTCGATCATGTCGCGGAAGGCTGGCGCGGCGCCCGACATTTCCAGCCCGACGTCGAACCCTTCGTTCATGCCGATCGACGGCATGACGTCACGCAGCTTTTCCTTCGAAGCGTCGACGACATGCTGGACGCCGAGTTTCCGCGCCAGATCCAAGCGGACCGGGTTGATGTCGGTAATGACGACCTTGCGCGCGCCGACGCATTGCGCCACCAGCGCGCCCATGATGCCGATCGGGCCGGCGCCGGTGACCAGCACGTCCTCGCCGACCAGGTCGAAGGACAATGCCGTATGCACGGCATTGCCCAATGGATCGAAGATGGCGGCGATCTCGTCCGGCACGTCGTCGGGGATCGGCACGACATTGTGCTGCGGGATCGCCATGTACTCGCCGAAGGCGCCGGGGCGGTTGACGCCGACGCCGAGCGTGTTGCGGCAGAGATGCCCTCGCCCGGCGCGGCAGTTGCGGCAATGGCCGCAGACGATATGGCCCTCGCCGGAAACGCGCTGGCCGACCTTGTATTCGGTGACCGCCGCGCCGTAATCGGCAACCGTGCCGACGAATTCGTGGCCGGTCACCATCGGCACCGGCACGGTCTTCTGCGCCCACTGATCCCAATTGTAGATATGGACGTCGGTGCCGCAGATCGYGGTCTTCCTGACCTTGATCAGCACGTCGTTAGGGCCGATCTCCGGCACCGGCACCTCTTCCATCCAGATGCCCGGCTCGGCCTTGGCCTTCACCAGCGCCTTCATCATGTTCGACATCAGGATCTCCCAATGGGTTGGAGGCTTGCGTTCCTTCGCGCCCCCCTCTGTCCTGCCGGACATCTCCCCCACTTGGGGGGGATTGGCCGTCACGACGGCCTTCGCCAATTTCCAACATCGAAGGAAGGCGCCGGCACCGAAGCTGCTGATCTCCCACCTTGTGGGGGAGATGTCCGGCAGGACAGAGGGGGGCGCCGTAGAGCGAAGACATCTGCAAATTCATCCAACTATACCAAGTTCACGCCCGACCGCGCCGAACGCCTCGACCGCGCGGTCGATGTCGGCGCTGGAATGGGCGGCCGACATCTGCGTGCGGATGCGCGCCTGGCCCTTCGGGACCACGGGGAAGGAGAAACCGATGACGTAGATGCCGCGCTTCAGCATGCGCTGCGCCATCTCCTGCGCCAGGGCGGCATCGCCCAGCATCACCGGGATGATCGGATGATCGGCGCCGGCGAGCGTGAAGCCCAGCTTGCCCATTTGAGACCGGRACCGGTCCGCATTGGCATATAGGCGCTGGCGCAGCGCATCGCCATGGCGGATCAGGTCGAACACCTTGATCGAGGCGCCGGCGATCGCCGGCATCAGCGTGTTGGAGAAGAGATAGGGCCGCGAGCGCTGGCGCAGCCAGTCGACCACCTGGCTTTTGCCCGAGGTGTAGCCGCCCGAGGCGCCGCCCAGCGCCTTGCCGAGCGTGCCGGTGATGATATCCACCCTGCCCTCGACGCCGCAATGCTCGGCCGAGCCGCGGCCGTTCCTGCCGACGAACCCGACCGCGTGGCTGTCGTCGACCATGACCATGGCATCGTATTTTTCGGCAAGGTCGCAGAGACCCTTGAGGTTGGCAATGATGCCGTCCATCGAGAAGACGCCGTCGGTGGCGATCAGCCGGAAGCGGCAATCCTTCGCCTCCTTCAGGCGAGCTTCGAGATCAGCCATGTCGTTGTTGGCGTAGCGGAAACGCTTGGCCTTGGAGAGCCGCACGCCGTCGATGATCGAAGCATGGTTCAGCGCGTCGGAGATGATTGCGTCCTCTTCGCCGAGCAGCGTCTCGAACAAGCCGCCATTGGCGTCGAAGCAGGAAGAGTACAGGATGGTGTCCTCCATGCCGAGGAAGGACGAGATCGTCGCCTCGAGCTCCTTGTGCTCCTCCTGCGTGCCGCAGATGAAGCGCACCGAGGCCATGCCGTAGCCGTAGCGGTCGAGCGCTTGCTTTGCCGCGTCGCGCAGGTCCGGGCTGTCGGCGAGGCCGAGATAGTTGTTGGCGCAAAAGTTCARCACCTTCTGCCCGCCCACCTCGATCTCGGCGGACTGCACGGAGGAAATCACCCGCTCGGATTTGTAGAGCCCGGCCGATTTCAGGCCTTGGAGCTCGCTGTCGATATGGGAAAGGAATGCTTTGCTCATGGTCCGGCCCTGTTCGCTTCGAGGCCGGACTGTCGCGCCACGGCTGCAAAAAATCCATCGCAAAAGCGACCGCTTCGGTGGCGTCGCGAAAGCCCGATCGCAATCCTTTTGCCATGGCGCTGCGGCAATAGGATCAAAAATGGGGTAAGCGGGAAAGGACGTGATAACCATCTTGCGAGCTTTGCCAAGCCGCCATGACGGCCGCAGGCATCCCTTGCCGACCCGTTAACTCTTTCCAGGCAAGCGTTTTCCCGCCGTATCCAGGGCAGGAATCCGTCGACCGGAGGGGTCACTTAAGTTATGTCGCAGCAGCCAGTGCAGAGCCTTTCGCGCAAGCTGATCCTGCTCATCAAGACCGGCTACTGGCTGGCGCTGACTATCATCGCCGCCATGGTGATCGCCTCCTTCGTCCTTCTGCAGCAATTGATGGCGCAGCAGCAGCACAATCATGCGCTGCTCGACATCGTCTCGATGCAGAAGGCGCTCTCGCAGCGCATCGTCTTCCTGGCCAGCGCCACGGGTGCCGCCTCGCGCGACAAGCAGCCGGCGCTGGTCACCGCGCTCAAGCAGGCGACCGGCGAGTTCGAGACCAATTACGATCGGCTGCTCAAGGAGACCGGCGCCGATCCGCTCTCGCCGGCACGCAACGATCCGAAGTCGATCGAATATGTGCTGTTCAGCAAGCCGTTCCACCTAGACTACTTCTCGGTCGGCCTCGTCGCCAATGGCGACAGGCTGGTGTCGTCCTTCGCGTCGCAACTCGGCATGCAGAGCGACGGCTACAAGGGCGACGGCGACCGCGTCGGCCTCGACGCTTCCGTCGCCAACGCGACCATGTCCGGCTATGCCGCTCTCGGCCAGCGCATCAGCGCCTTCGCCGACCAAAAATCCAGCAACATCCTCGACCTGCACCGCACGTTGTTTTTCGCCACCCTCGGCGTCATCGTGCTGGTGGCGCTGTTCATCTTCCGGCCGATGTCCAACGCCATCCTGCGCAAGACGCGTGAGTTGGTCGACGCGCGCAACTCGATGGCTTTCATCGCCGTGCATGACGGGCTGACGGGGCTTCACAACCGCACCTTCCTCACCGACCATTTCGACACGTTGATCAAGGGCGCGCACCGCCGCCGCGAGCGTCTGGCGGTGATCCAATTCGACCTCGATCGTTTCAAGCAGATCAACGATACGCTTGGCCATGCCGCCGGTGACTATGTGCTGGTGGTGACGGCGCAACGCATGCGCGATTCCTGCCGGGCGTCGGACCTCTGCGCCCGGCTCGGCGGCGACGAGTTCGTCATGATCCTCAACGGCGCCGGCACCACCGAGGACATCCATGCGCTCGCCAAGCGCATCCTCGGCGAGATCAACGAGCCGATCACTTTCCAGGGCACGACCATCATGCCGGGCGCCAGCGCCGGCATCGCGGTCTATCCGGTCGACGCCGACAACGCGCAGGACCTGCTCGTCCATGCCGACCTGGCGCTCTATTCCGCCAAGAAGCTCGGCGGCGGCAACTTCTCCTTCTTCTCCGAGGAGCTGCGCCGCGAGCTCGACTATCGCAAGCAGCTCGAACAGGACATCCGCACGGCGATCGCCAACAGGAGCTTCGAGGTCTATTTCCAGCCGCAGGTGTCGCTGACCAGCGGCAAGATCAGCGGCATCGAGGCGTTGGTGCGCTGGAGGCACGAGACGCGCGGCATGATCTCGCCCGGCGAGTTCATTCCCGTCGCCGAGAAATGCGGCTTCATGCCGGATATCGGCCGCATCGTCATCAGCAAGGCGATCGAGGAAGCCGCTGAATGGAACCGCGCCGGCATCGATTTCGGGCGCATCGCCGTCAATGTTTCGGGCACCGAGTTGCGCGAGGCGGATTTCGACACCTTCCTGTTCGGCACGCTGGAGCGCGCGGGACTGCCACCGCAAAAGCTGGCGCTGGAGATCGTCGAATCCGTCATCCTCGACGACGAGAAGACCGGCATCGCCGCAAAGCTCCGCCACATCCGCGCCGCCGGCGTGCATCTCGAGCTCGACGATTTCGGCACCGGCTACGCCTCGCTCAGCCACGTGAACCCGAACGAGATCGACCGGCTGAAGATCGACCGCCGCTTCGTCCAGAACATCAACGAGAATGGCGACAACTCCAAGATCGTGCGCGCCATCACCGAACTAGCCCGGGGCTTGGGCATTTCGATCGTCGCCGAGGGCGCCGAGACCGAGGCGGAGCTCGACTCGCTGATGGCGATCGGCTGCGACCAGGTGCAGGGCTATTCGATCGCCTTCCCGATGCCGCAGGACAAGGCCCGCGAATGGCTGACCGCGCGCAGCCCGAAGAAGGCGAAGCTGAAAGTGCTGCAAGGCAGCCTGGCCTGAGATGCGCCGATATTCAGGTGAGGCCGGCCTGCAAATGGYGGCTTCCTGCGCTTCCGGCGCTCACGTACTTTAAGTACGCTCCGCTCCGGTTCTCGGAAACCACCATTTTCGACTCGGCCTGACCTGAATCTCAACGCATCTCGGCATCCAGTCATGCTCGATAAGACCCACGCTGCAATAGTGTCTTGCCATGATCGCAAGCAGTTTTTGYGGATACCGCTTCGTCTTGCGCTGCCGCTGCTATTGTTGGTTGTGTCGCCGGCTTTGGCCGCCGATCGCACCATCTACCTCACGTTCGACGACGGTCCGCTGAACGGCACCAGCAACATCCTCGACGTGCTGCAGGCCGAGCAGGTGCCGGCGACTTTGTTCATGGTCGGCATGCATGCCGAGGCGAATGCCGCCAACCGGGTGCTGCTGCAGCGGGCGAAATCCATGCCGCTGGTGACGATCGGCAACCACAGCTACAGCCATGCCTACAATCACTACCGGCATTTCTACGGCAATACCGAGGGCGTGGTCGCCGACATGCTGAGGGCCAATGCCGTGCTGGGCCTCAAGCCGGCCGTGCATGCGCGGCTGCCGGGGCGCGACGTGTTCCGGCTGCCCAATTACTCAAAGGACGACAATTCGCTGGGGCTGGCCGAGGCCGGTCGCGAGGATCCGGATTACGAATTCGTCGCKGCCTCGGGCTTCTGGCTTTATGGCTGGGACCACGAATGGGTCCATGAGGACAGCGGCAAGCCGGTGCAGAGCGTCGACCATCTGGTCAGCGAGATCGACCATCTGTTCGCCTACAGCCATTTCGCCAGGCCGAACAAGCTGATCCTGCTCATGCATGACGAGATGTTCCAGGACACCTTCGACGGCAAGGCGAAATTGACGGCGCTGATCGCGGCGCTCAGGCTTCGCCACTACGCCTTCGGAGCGATAGCAGGTTACGACTGAGGCCCCTCGGCATTCGCCCTCAGCATCGCCAGCATCTCGGCGAATTCGGYCAGCCTGTCATCGGGAATACCGGCCCGCAGCCGCTTGTCGAAGGCGACCGCCGCGAGGCGCAGCTTCTCGAACAACACTTCGCCGGCCTCGGTCAGCGCCACCTGATGGACCCTGCGGTTTTCCGGATCGCGGCGGCGCGTCAGCAACCCCTGCGCCTCCATGGCGTTGAGGTGATGGGTGAGMGTCGYGCCCTGGATGCCGATCATGCCGGCAAGCTCCCGCTGGTTYGCGAGTTCCTTCGACTTGACCGACAGCAAGGTCAGCCAGACCGGCAGCGTGCCGCCGGCTTCGGCCATGGCGGCATCGAAAGCCTGGGCCACCACTTTCGAGGTGCGGGCGAGATTCATGCCGACGGGCGGGCGGTCAAACGGTGTCATGACGTGACAGTAGAGCATGCAATGGCAAGGTGGAACTCGGCTCCGTGCATTGACATCTAATCGTTAGATATCTAACTTTGTCTTATTGATGGCGTCGCGGTATGGCTGCGGCGCGGCGGGTGGCAGAGAGGAATGCGGTCATGCAATATGTCTACATCGTCACCATCGGCCTGCACGTCATGGCCGGCGTGTTCTGGGCCGGCACGACCATCGCTGTCGCCCGCGACCCGGAGATCAAGGCGGAACGCTTCATCCGGCCGCAGCTTGGCGCCTCCGGCCTGGTTTTCCTGACCRGCATACTGCTCTGGTATTTCTTCCATGAAGGCGCGTTCGGCCCGATGGAGAAGGTGCTGGCGCTGGGCATTTTGACGGCGCTGATCGCCGCCGGGGTGCAGGGCGCGCTTGTGGCCTCCGCCAGCAGGCAGCTGGCCGGCGCCGATCAAGCGACGCAGACTGAGCTGCGGGCAAAAATGACCAGAGGCGAACGCATCGCCGGCGGGCTGCTGGTCATCACCGTGTTCTGTATGGCGACCGCCAAGCTATTTTGACATCGCACGGCCGGCGAATCCGACCGGGCGCGGCGCGCAACGGACCAGAGCGGCAGGTGGCTCTCCTTGCAAAGGTCCGTTGCGCGTCTTTTTGTTCGGGCATGATCTCTTCCGATCGCGCCTTGCCCGGTCATATCCTGATGCCGAACCGGATGCCGTCWTAGATAGCGGCGTGGATGTTGCGCGAAGCGACCGCGTCGCCGATGCGAAACAGCACGAAACCGCCTTCGGCATTGCGCGCCGGGAAGATGTCGCCGCCGTTCACCAGCCGCTCATAGTCGACCGCGCCGCCATTCTTCGACAGTGGCTTCAGCGCAAGGTAGAGGTCGTCGAGCGGCGCGGTGCCATGCTCGACCACCACCTGGTCGACGCGCCGCTCGCCGCGCCAACCGTCGGCAAAATCCGAAGCGAGCTCGGCGACGAGCTGGTTGCCCTCGCGCCGCACTGAACGCAGGCGGGTGTTGATGGTTACAGTGACGCCCTTTTCGTGGAAGGCGCGCATATAGGGCACGTGATTCATGCCGCCTATTTCCGGCGCGAAGAAGCGCTCCGGCGAGACCAGTTCCAGCTTCGAGCCGCTGTTGGCGATGAGTTCGGCGGCGCCCATGCCCTGATGGCCGCCATTGTCGTCGTAGAGCAGGACGTTCTCGGYCGGCTTGACGCTGCCGGCCATGATGTCCCAGCTCGAGGTGACGAGATTGTCGCCTTCCGTCAGCGGCGGGTTCTGCGGCATGYCGCCGGTCGCCACGATCACCACATCCGGCGCCAACRCCAGCACGTCGTCCTTCTCGGCCCAGGTGTCGTAGCGGATCTCGACGCCAAGGCGGTCGAGCTCGGCCAGCCGCCAGTCGACGATGCCGATCAGCTCCTTGCGGCGCGGATTCTGGGTGGCGAGCCGAACCTGGCCGCCGGCTTGGCTGGAGGCTTCGAGCACCGTCACCTGATGGCCGCGCTCGGCGGCGACGCGTGCGGCTTCCAGGCCGCCGGCGCCGGCGCCCACCACCACGACTTTCTTCTTCGGTCCTTCGCTCTTCGCGATGATGTGCGGAACCGTCGCTTCGCGCCCGGTCGCGGCGTTGTGGACGCACAGCGCCTCGCCGCCTTCATAAATACGGTCGAGGCAATAGGTGGCGCCGACGCAAGGCCGGATCTCGTGCTCGCGGCCTTCCATCACTTTGCGGATGATGTGCGGGTCGGCGATGTGGGCGCGCGTCATGCCGACCATGTCGAGCTTGCCGGTGGCGATGGCGTGGCGGGCGGTGGCGACGTCGGAAATGCGCGCCGCGTGGAAGGTCGGGAACTTGGTCGCCGCCCTCACCTCGCCGGCGAAATCGAGATGCGGCGAGGACCGCATGCCGGTCACCGGGATGACCTTGGTCAACGACGCATCGGTCTCGATCGTGYCGCGGATGATGTTGAGGAAATCGACCTTGCCGGAATTGGCGAGGCGCCGGGCGATCTCGACGCCCTCCTCCTTCGACAGACCTTTTTCGAAATCCTCGTCGGCGACCATGCGGATACCGACGACGAATTTGTCGCCGACGGCGGCGCGCACGGCGTCGAGCACCATGTCGGTG
Organism: Mesorhizobium sp. LCM 4576; assembly: GCF_001854815.1. Classification (NCBI taxonomy): domain Bacteria; kingdom Pseudomonadati; phylum Pseudomonadota; class Alphaproteobacteria; order Hyphomicrobiales; family Phyllobacteriaceae; genus Mesorhizobium; species Mesorhizobium sp. LCM 4576. The sequence continues at coordinate 67,716 of NZ_MDDT01000039.1, read as the reverse complement.
AAGCGCAGCCTATTGTCGAGCGAGCCGCCGAACTCGTCGTCGCGATGGTTGGTCAAAGGCGACCAGAAGCCGTCCATCAGGTGCCCGTAGGATTCGAACTCGATGCCGTCGAGGCCGGCCGCCTGGCAGCGCTGCGCGGCCGAAGCATAATCGGCGACGATGCGCTCGATGTCCCACTCCTCGATGGTCTTCGGGAAGGCGCGGTGCGCCGGCTCGCGCACCGGCGAGGCCGACAGCACCGGCAGCCAGTCGGCCTTGTTCCAGCCGGTGCGGCGGCCGAGATGGGTGATCTGGATCATCACCTTGCAGTCATGCTCGTGGCAGGCATCCGCCAGCTCGGCGAGCCACGGCACGATGCGGTCGTCATAGACATGCAGATTGCCGAAGGCGGCCGGGCTGTCGCGCGAGACGATGGCCGAACCCGCCGTCATGGTCAGCGCCATGCCGCCCTTGGCCTTCTCGGCATGGTAGAGCCGGTAGCGCTCCTTCGGCATGCCGTCCTCGGAATAGGCTGGCTCATGACTGGTCGACATCACCCGGTTCTTCAGCGTCAGGTGCTTGAGCTGGTAAGGTTGGAGAAGCGGGTCGTTGCTGGTCATCTTCTTCCTGCCATTTCATTCATGTTAAGGAGCGCCCAACGAAGCCGCCCCAAATTGGGTTGCGGCAAGGAGCCGCTTATGACTGACGCCAAGAACCTCACCCAGCTCGGCAAGCACGTCGAGACGCCACAGAGCCCCGAACAGGCGGTCCTGGAGACCGTGCCGTTCCAGCGCGGCGACGGCCCGCCGGCGATCGTGCGCTTCACCTGTCCCGAATTCACCTCGCTGTGCCCGGTCACCGGCCAGCCCGACTTCGCCCACATCGTCATCGACTATGCGCCGGACAAGACGCTGGTGGAATCGAAGTCGCTGAAACTGTTCATGACCTCGTTCCGCAACCACGGCGCCTTCCACGRGGAGTGCACCGTGATGATCGGCCGCCGTATTGTCGAGGCTACGAAACCGCTCTGGCTGCGCGTCGGCGGCTACTGGTTCCCGCGCGGCGGCATTCCGATCGACGTCTTCTGGCAGACCGGCGCGCCGCCCAAGGACGCCTGGCTGCCCGACACCGGCGTTGCGCCCTATCGCGGAAGAGGCTGAGTTAACCACCATCATTCGCATTGGTACTGGCTGAGCGCCCATTCGCCGGTGACCGACAGAAGGTCGGAGACCTTCCAGCCGCCGCCGACCTTCCTCAGCTTCCATTCCAGGCGGTGCTGGTGGCCCTCGACGACGAAGGCCACGACCACCTTGGCCTGGTCGCCATTGACGGCCTCGATGGTGCGCAGACTGCGGTCGATGGCGAGCTTGTCATAGTCGGCATTGTCGAGCGCCATATTGGGATCGAGGCATTCGCCCTGCCCCGAGGCGCGCAGCGCATCACTCTTGTCGAGAACCGTCTTCGCCGGATCGACGAAGTTCTTGCGCTGAGCGGGATCGAGCTCCAGCCCGAGATGCTCGTAGAAGGGCTTCACCACCGCCGTAGGCGACCCGGGCAGAACAGGGGCGACAGGCGCCGGTTCGTCCGGCTTGCTTTCCGGCGCGGTGGCTGCGGGCGGCGCCGTGTCGACCGCGGGCGGCGAGGTATTGTCGCCGGATGAGGCTTTTGGCGGCGGCGCGCCGAAGAGCCCCTGCGCAGAGGCGCCGCCGTTCAGCCCCGCGGCCAGCATCGACAAGCTCGCCAGCGCGAGGAGAAAGCGGCGAAGCACGGCATCACTCCGTCGAGGCGCCGCATTCCAGCGCGCTGAGTTTCCAGTCGTTGGTCTTGGAGCTGATGTCGGCGATCTTCCACTTGCCGTCCACTTTCTTCAGCGACCACACCATTTCGCGTTTGGAGTCATCGCCTTCCGGGAAAAGATTGAAGCTTGCCGTCACCTCGGCGATGTCGCCATTGACGGTCTCGGTGAGCTTCAGCGTCTTCGACAGGGTCTTCTGGTCGAAATCCTGGGCATCGAGGCCCGGGTCGAAGTCGATGCAGGACACCTCGTCGGGCTTCTCCTTCTGCGCCTTGTCGTTGGCCTCGAACAGCTTCGTGACCGGCTCGGTGAAACGGTCACGGTATTTGGCGTCCGCCTCGAACTTCACTGCCGGCACATAGAAGAACTTCACGGCGTTGGACGCCGGCCCGGCAAACGCGGCGCCGGGCAAGGCAATCGAGAAGACAGCGGCAAGCACTATCGGCTTCATGCAGGATCTCCGGGGTTCGGTGCGTGGCGGCAAGCTCGCCACCACGCATCCTGCATATCGCCTTTTTTGCGGCTCATGAAGTCTTTGCGGCTCATGAAGCCCGGGCGCGCTCAGGCATCCAGCCAGACGTTCTGGAAGTCCATTTCATAGGTCTGGTGCATCGAGTAGTTCTTCACCTTCTTGTTCATGTGGCAATAGAGCTTCTGCCAGAAAGGCTGAATGATGACGCCGGAGTCCTGCAGGATCGCCTCGACATCCTTCATCACCTCCTTGCGCTTGGCGACGTCGATCTGCGACAGCGCCTCCTTGAGCTTGGCGTCGAACTCCGGATTGGAGTAGGCCGTCTCGTTCCAGGCCTCGCCGGTGCGGTAGCCGAGCGCCAGCACCTGCACGCCCAGCGGGCGCATGTACCAGATGGTCATGGAATAGGGATATTTCGTCCAGTCGTTCCAGAAGGTCGAGCCTGGTAGCACCGTGCGCTTCACCTTGATGCCGGCGTCGCGCAACTGGCCGGCGATGGCGTCGCCGGTATTCTTCTGCCACTCGTCCTCGACCGTGATCAGCTCATGCTCGAAGTCGGCCTGGCCTGCTTCCGCCATCAGCTTCTTGGCGCCGGCGGCATCGCGCTCCTTCTTGGGCAGCGGGTAGTATTCGGGATGGATCGGGGCGACGTGGTGGTTCTCGCCGACCGTGCCGCGGCCGTTATAGCCGAGCTGCATCACCTGGTTGTTGTCGACCGCCATCTGCAGCGCGTTGCGCACCCGCTTGTCGTCATAGGGCTTGTGGGTGACGTTGGTGCGGGYAACGAGCGTGGTCGCCGTCGCGACCTCGGATTTCACCAGATCCATCTTGTCGAGCGGGTCGATGAAATCGGCCGGTGTTTCGAAATCGAGATCGATCTCGCCGGAATCGAAGGCATTCAACGTGGCGTTGAAGTCCGTGCCGTAGTCGATGAACTCCACCCCGTCGAGCGGCGCTTCGCCGCCCCACCATTTGCCATTCTCGCGACGTTTGACGACCGCTTTCGACCCGACCGCATAGGACACCAGCTCGAATGCACCGGTGCCGATCGGCTTCTTGATCGGATCGGCGCCGTCCTTGTCGAAGTCGCGATGCACGACCAGCGCCGGATAGTCGGTGAAGCCGGGGATGATGGCGATGTCGGGTTCGTTGAGCTTCAGCTTGACCGTATGGTCGTCGACCTTGGTGATCGCCCCGTCCTTGGCCTTGCCGGTCTTGGTGTCGATCAGCGCGCCGACGCGGGCGGCCATCGAGTTGCCGGAAGCCCCCTTCTCGCACCAGCGGTTGAGGTTGGCGACCACGTCATCGGCGTTGAAGGCATCGCCATTGTTCCAGGTGACGCCCTTGCGCAGATGCAGCGTGTATTCGGTGGCGTCGTCATTGACGTCCCAGCTTTCGAGCAGCACCGGCTCGAAGGTGAACTGGTGCGTGTAGCGCACCAGCGGCTCCAACCATGTGCGGGTGACATTCGCCATCTCCGTCCAGTCATAGGTGCGCGGGTCCTTCTGCGCCTTGACCGACATCGCGACATGCAGCGTGCCGCCCTTCTTCGGCTCGTCGGCCAGCGCCTTGGTCGGCGCGGCAAGGCCGAGCATGCCATAGGCGAAAGCCGTYGATGCGCCGAAGGCGCTCGCCAGCGCCAGGAATTCGCGCCGGTCTACCCGGCCCGCGCGCGCCTCCTCGGCCATCGCTTCGATCGCGGCCGGGACCCGGTCGCCATTGCTTCTGAACAGTGTCATTCTCTTTCTCCCATTGGTTTCTTCAGGTCTTCGCCCGGTTGGTCTAACTCTTTGTCGGAGCATGATCCCGAAAACCGGTTCCCACTTTTCGGGATCATGCTCCGACGCTGCTATCCATCAACTAACGCTGTCCGGCAGCTTTTCCTCACGCCGCGCGATCAAATCCCTGAGACCTTCGGCAATGCCCTCGTCGAGCTTCGGCTCCTGGTAGTCGGCGAGCATATTGCGCGCCTTCTCGAGRCCGCGCGTGTCGTGGTCCTTCGCGCCCTCGGCGCTCCACTGTTCGAAGGAATTGAAGTCCATGATGTTGGGCATGAAGAAGGCGCTCTCGAAATGCTCGAGCGTATGCTGCGTGCCGAGGAAATGCCCTTGCGGACCGACCTCGCGGATCGCCGCCATCGCGTCCTTGAAATCGTCGAAGGACACGCCGCCGGCATATTTGTACCAGCCGACCAGCTGCTCGCAGTCGGTCGCGAATTTCGAATAGCCRCAGGTCAGCCCCGCTTCGAGCCAGCCGGCGACATGCCAGATGTAGTTGGCGCCGGAAAGGATCGCGGCATGCATCAGCATGTTCGCCTCGTAGCCGGCCTGYGCGTCGTTGAGCTTGGAGCCGACATGGAAGCCGGAGGTGCGCCACGGCAGCTTATATTTCCTCGCCAGCGCGCCCATCAGATACATCATCTGGGCCGCTTCCGGCGTGCCGCCCATCGGCGCGCCGGTCTTCATGTCGACGGTGACCATGAACTGGCCGTAGAGCTGCGGCGAGCCGGGCCGGATGAGCTGGGTCAAAGCCACGCCCGCAAGCGCCTCGGCGTTGACCTGCGCCACCGCGCCGACGGCGGAAGCCGACGTCGAGGCGCCGCAGAGCGCGAAAGGCGCCAGGATCAGCGGCTGATTATGGCTCGCATAGACCCGCATGGCGTCGATCATGGTGGCGTCCCACACCAGCGGCGAATTGCAGTTGGTGATCGCCACCAGCACCGGATTGTCGCGCACGAACTCCTCGCCGAAGACGATACCGGCCATCGCCATCGTGTCCTCGGCACGCTCCTTCGACGTCACGATGCCCATGAACGGCTTGTCGGAATGTTTCAGCGCCGAGTGGATGATGTGCAGATGCCGCTTCGRCACGGCGATTTCCATCGGCTCGCAGATGACCGAGCTCGAGGAATGCAGCGCCGGCGCCATGTAGGCGAGCTTATGGAAATTGTTCAGGTCGGCCAGCGTGCCGTAGCGCCGCTTGTTGTCGAGATCGCGGACGTAGGGCGCGCCATACATCGGCACGAAGATCGAGTTCTTGCCGCCGACGCGCACGGTGCGCTCGGGATTACGGGCGTTCAGCGTGAATTCGGGCGGAACCTTCGAGACGAGTTCCATCAGCAACGCGCGGTCGATGCGGACGCGCGTTTCCCGGACGTCGGCGCCCGCCGCTTTCCATAGCGCGATYGCCCCGTCATCGCGGAATTCGCACCCCACCTCCTCGAGGATCTTGAGCGATTCCTCGTGGATCAGCTCCACCGCCTCGTCGGGCACGATCTCGTAGACCGGGATCTTGCGCACCAGCGTCGGAAAGGAAGCGATCGGGGCACTGCGCAGCGCCTTGCGCCCGAGGCGGCCGCCGCCGCGGCGGTGGGTCTGTTCAGTCAATTCAACGGCCGGTGCGTTCATGGAGGCTCCTTCTTCCCGCCACTCACGTTAGCGAGGGAAAATATGGCTGTGACGCTGGAAAATCCTGATCTTCTGTATAAGCTCACCTTATGCGAAGCCTGCGCCACCTCCTGCCCTCGGCCGGCAGCCTCATCGTCTTCGAGGCCGCGGGCCGTCTGTCGAGCTTCACCGCCGCCGGTCGCGAGCTTGGCATGACGCAGGCCGCCGTTTCCTATGCCGTGCGCGGGCTGGAGGAGCAGCTCGGCGCCAAGCTGTTCCAGYGACGCCACCGCCAGGTGCTTCTGACCGAAGCCGGCGAGCGTTTCCATGCCGACGTCTCGCTCGGCCTGTCCCACATCCGCAAATCGGCGGAGGACCTTCGCCTGCAGGCGACCGGCGGGCATGTGACCTTGGCAGCCTCAACCGCCTTTGGATCGTTCTGGATGATGCCGCGCCTGCAGCAGTTCCGGGACGAACTGCCGGGCATCGATCTACGCATCCAGACCGCCGACCGCGACCTCGACATCATCGCCGAGGGGATTCCGCTCGGCGTGCGCGGCGGCGTGYCGCGCGACTGGCCGGACTACCACTCGCTGTCGCTCTCCGAGGAAGAGATCTTCCCGGTCGCGGGGCCGAGCTATCTCGCCAAATTCGGCATGCCGAAGACGGTCGAGGAACTGGCGACGCACCGGCTGATCCATCTCGAGGAGCCCTATCGCGAGGCGCCGAACTGGGACGAATGGTTCGCGTCCGCCGGGACCAGCCTGCGCAATGCCGAGCGCGGCCTGCGCATCAACGACTATGCGCTGGTGATACAGGCGGTGATGGAGGGACAAGGCATCTCGCTCGGATGGCGGCATCTGGTCGAGCGCCTGGTGGCATCAGGCCTGCTGGTGCCGGTGACCGACCATGTGATGAGGACCGGCATCGGGTTTCATGTCATCTGGCCGAAGAACCGCGACCYCAGCGACAACGCGCGCAGGGTGAGGGACTGGCTGGTGGCGCAGGCTTAGGTTTCGCTGGCTCTGCGATGCAGGCAGCGCTGGCGGGACAGCGCCCCCTCTGGCCTGCCGGCCATCTCCCCCACGAGGGGGGAGATCGGATTTCGCGCTGGCCTTCGCCAATCTCCAACGTTGCAAGGGAAGCRCCACCGGCGAAGCTGCCAATCTCCCCCCTCGTGGGGGAGATGTCCGGCAGGACAGAGGGGGCGCGAAGGATCGCGGCATTAACTGTTGCCAGCCTCATCCTCCCCCTCCCCCACGCCGTTCGAATCCGCCTATAATCACCTATGCCCATCCGCCAGCTTTCCGAAACGATGATCAACCAGATCGCCGCCGGCGAGGTCATCGAGCGTCCGGCGAGCGTGGTGAAGGAGTTGGTCGAGAATGCGCTTGATGCCGGCGCCTCGCGCGTGGAGGTCGTCACGGCCGGTGGCGGGCTGAATCTCATCCGCGTCACCGATGACGGGTCGGGCATCCCCGAACAGGAACTGGCGCTGGCGGTCGCGCGGCACTGCACGTCCAAGCTCTCCGACGACATCCACGATATCCGCTCGCTGGGCTTCCGCGGCGAGGCGCTGCCCTCGATCGGTTCCGTCGCGCGGCTGTCGATCCGCTCGCGCACCGCAAGCGGCGACAGCGCGGCCGAGATCGGCATCGATGGCGGCCGCGTCTTACCGGTGAAGCCGGCGGCGGCGAACCGCGGCACCACGGTCGAGGTGCGCGACCTTTTCTTCGCCACGCCGGCGAGGCTCAAATTCATGAAGGGCGAGCGCGCCGAAAGCTCGGCCACCAGCGACGTGGTGAAGCGCATCGCAATCGCTTTTCCCGCTGTACGGTTCACGCTTGCCGGCGCCGACCGCTCGACACTGGAGCTGCCGGCAACCAGCGACACGCCGGAAGGCCGGCTCGCCCGCGTCGCGCAGGTGATGGGCAAGGATTTCCCGGACAATGCCATCGCCATCGACGCCATGCGCGACGGCGTGCATCTTGCCGGCCACGTCTCGATCCCGTCCTACACGCGCGCCAACGCGCTGCAGCAATATGCCTATGTCAATGGACGGCCGGTGCGCGACAAGCTGATCGCCGGCGCGATCCGCGGCGCCTTCGCCGACGTTTTGCCGCGCGACCGCCATGCGGTGACGGTGCTCTTCCTGTCGCTCGATCCCTCGACTGTCGACGTCAACGTCCATCCCGCCAAGGCCGATGTGCGCTTCCGCGATCCGGGCCTGGTGYGCGGGCTGATCGTCGGCGCCATCCGCGAGGCGCTGRCCGGAGCGGGTATCCGCGCGGCGACGACGGGCGCCGCCGGCATGATGGCGGYGTTCCGGCCGGGGGCGGCGCCGTATTCGCATCCGGGGCCGGCCGGCGGCCACCGCAGCTACGAGGCCGCCTATCACGCTTCCGGCTCCGGCGGCTTCGATGCGTTGCGCTCGGCGCAGCGACCGCTCGACATGGGTTACGGGGAGGCAAGACCTCGAATCAATGGTTTTGCCGAAAACGAGCAGGCTGCCTTCGATACCGGGCCGCTCGCCAGCGCCGACGCGCGGGCCGGCATGGCCGAGCCGGCCGAGGCGCTTCTCGGCATGGTGCTGGGCGCGGCGCGCGCGCAGGTGCATGAGAATTACATCGTCGCGCAGACGCGGGATTCGCTCGTCATCGTCGACCAGCATGCCGCGCATGAGCGGCTGGTCTACGAAGCACTGAAGAATGCGCTGCATTCGCGCGCGGTGCCGTCGCAGATGCTCTTGCTGCCCGAGATCGTCGACCTGCCGGAAGAAGATGCCGAGCGGCTGGCGATGCATTCGCAGACGCTCGCCAAATTCGGCCTCGGCCTCGAACGCTTCGGCCCTGGYGCGGTGGCGGTGCGCGAGACGCCCTCGATGCTCGGCGAAACCAATGTGCAGCAGCTGGTGCGCGACCTTRCCGACGAGATCGCCGACAACGACACGGTCGAGACACTTAAAGAACGGCTGGACAAGATCGCGGCGACCATGGCCTGYCACGGCTCGGTGCGCTCGGGCCGGCTGCTCAAGGCCGAGGAGATGAACGCGCTGCTGCGCCAGATGGAAGCGACGCCCGGGTCCGGCACCTGCAACCACGGCCGGCCGACCTATATCGAGCTCAAGCTGGCCGATATTGAGAGGTTGTTCGGGCGAAGGTGAGAAACCACATAGGGCGCAGCCCCCCACCCGGACCTTCGGTCCGACCTCCCCACAAGGGGGAGGTAGAGCGCCGCGCCTTAACCCTCCCCCTTGTGGGGAGGGTCGCTGCGAAGCAGCGGGGTGGGGGCAAGAAAAGAGCCGCTCGAAGCGGCTCTTTTCTTGAGCCAGGACCTGGCCCCAACCCCCTGATCTACCGCTTCAAATTCACCACGATCACGCCACCCAGCGCCAGCGCGCCGCCGAGGATGCCGAGCAGCGACGGCACTTCGCCCAGCCAGAAGAAGCCGATCAGTGCGGAGGTCGGCGAGACGAGGTAGAGGAAGTTCGAGGCGCGCGCGGCGGGCAGGCGCGACAGCGCGGTCGCCCAGGCGGCATAGGCGATCAACGAAGGCACGATGCCGAGATAGATGACTGCACCGAGACCGGCGGTGTCGGCGACCGCCGCCTGGGAAAACGCTTCCGGCAGGAAGGGCGACAGGCAGAGCGCGCCGAGCACCATGTTGGAAGCGGATATCGTCAGCGGATGATGGCGGGCAAAGAGCGGCTTCTGCACGATGGTGTTGACGGCGGAACAAAGTGCCGAGCCCAGCACCAGCAGCGCACCGGCATTGAAATGCAGGCCGTGCCCGTCGGCCACCGCGATGATGCCGATGCCGGTGAAGGAAATGACGGTGCCCAGCCAGGCTACACCTGAAAAGCGCTCGCCGAGCAGGGCCATCGCCATGATGGCCGTGAAGATCGGGCTGACGTTGATGATGAAGCCGGCCGCGCCCGCCGAGACGGTGAGCTCGCCGAAGTTGAGCATGGCGGTGTAGAGCGCGACGAAGATGGCGCCGCCGAAGGCAAAGCGCCACAGCTCGTCGATCCTGGGYAGCGCCGGACGCTTCACGGCGAGAAATATGGCGGCCGGGACCGCCGCGATGGCAAAGCGCAGCGCGCCGAGTTCCAGCGGCTGGAAGGCGGCAAGGCCGGCGCGGATCGCCGGGAAAGCCGAGGCCCAGCCGATCACCGTCAACGTCACCGCGATCGCAGCGGTGGTGTCCATGCGCTGTGTCCCATTCAATGTGCCGGTGTAAGCGCTCATTGCCGTAGCCTCGTCTTTCCGTGTCATGGAGGCAGAAAACGCTATTGCCGGCCGATTGACAAACGACCAATTCGAGGGTCAGCTGTGAGCATGGATCACAGCTCGGACCAGATACTGCCRCTCGAGACCCTGCGCGCCTTCGACGCGGCGGCGCGGACGGGGAGCTTTTCGGCGGCGGCCGAAAAACTCAACCTCACGCATGGCGCGGTGAGCCGCCAGATCGCCAAGCTGGAGGACTGGCTTGGCTTGAAAGTGTTCGAGCGCAACGCGCGCGGCGTCACGCTGACGATCGAGGGCAACCGCCTGCATTTGCGGACCGCCGAGGCCTTCGCGCTGATCTCGTTCAACTCCGACCGCTGGGTCGAGCCGCGCGGCACCGCCGTGGTGCGGCTGGCCTCGATCCCGTCGGTCAGCGGGCTTTGGCTGATGCCGCGCATGGCAACGCTCGAGAACAGCCCGACCAAGCTGCGCATCGTGCTCGACGTCGACAACCGCCAGGCCGATCTCGCCGAYGAAGGCATCGATCTTTCGGTGCGCTGCGGACGCGGCCGCATCCCCGRCCGGGTCTCGGTGCAGCTTTTTGAGGAGCAGGTTTTTCCCATCGCCTCGCCGGAGCTCGCCAAGGAGATCGGGCGTGGCGATCCTGCCCGGCTGCTGAAGTTCCCGCTGATCAACGATTCCGACGCGTCCGCATGGCGCGCGTGGTTCGCCGCGCAAGACGTCGATTACCGTCCTCGTCCGCAGGACAGGCGTTTCGAGGACTATAATCTGGTGTTGGACGCGGCGGCGCACGGGTTGGGTGTCGCGCTGGCGCGCCCGCCGCTGACCGCAGACCAGCTTCAATCCGGGCGTATCGTCGGCGTCGATGAGCGCGTTGCGCTCAATCCGGTGTCCTATTGGATGGACCGCCCGGTCGGCCGGCCGCGCGCGGCCGCGGCGGACCTTGCCAGGCGCATTGCCGAACAGGCTGGGCTTGCTCCGGAAAAGCTCGAAGCTTTCCTTCAGGACGACGTCTAAACGCGATCAGCGGAGCAACAGAACCATGATCGTCGCGGTCACGGCCGAGACGATGGCCGTGACGACCGATATCGTCCAGAGCGATACCGCGACGGAATCGGAGCGCGGCGCATGGCCGGCCGGACGGACAGCGGCACCGCGCGGCTGCGGCGCATTGGCGTTGGCCGCGACCAGCATCGCGGCGGAAGCGACGGCCGGCGAAAATGTGGACAATGCCGGCGCAACCGCAGGCCTTGGCGTATTGTCGACGACCGCTGCCTGTTGTGAGGCAAAGCCGCGCCGAGCCTGATCGGTATCCGTCGCCGCCCTGCCCGTCGGGGGTCTAGCCGGCGCATCGTCGGCGGCGGCATCGGGCTCCATGATAGCCCGGTAAGCATCCTCGGCCTCGGAGGACGACAGGCGTTGCGATGCCAGGGCGGCAGGGCGCGGCTGCGCGCTTTGCAGCGACTGGGCCGCGATTTGCGCCGCCTGCCCCGTCGAGGGCGCCTGCGGCTGGACCAGCGTCTTGATCAAGGCCGCCACCGCCGGATCGGCCTTGGGCGACGGCACCGGCTGCGGGGTGAGCGCTTCACCGATCAGGGCGTTCAAGCGGGTCGAGGTGATGTCCATACCGGCTTCCGGAAACCATTTCGCAGCTCAGCCATACCGGATGAGCATTGCGTCAAGCTTGACGTTGCTTGCGATTTGTGGCGATTGAAACCCCGATGAACGCAAGCGTCCTTTCATGATGAACCGTTTCGAAGGCCCGGGCGGCAGGGAAGCCCGGATCCGCTATCTCGACGGCGACTTCCAGGTCACCAGTCCCGGCTCATTCGTGCGCTGCGCGGTAACGGGCGAGAACATTCCCCTCGACGAGCTCAAATATTGGAGCGTCGCCCGGCAGGAGCCCTATGTGAACGCGGCGGTCTCGCTTGCCCGCGAGATCGAGATGCACCCGGAATTGCGCAAGCGGGGATAGGCCATGCGAGCCCATGCGCCGTGGCAATCAAGCTTGTCAGCGCTTAGGGTACCGCATTGAAAAACTTCAGGAAATCTCTCAAGGCCTTTGTCCGCATGCCGCTAACCATGCGTGCGAGTTGGCGCGAGCGGGCAGTGTCTAAAGCCCCACGATTCAACCTGACGGCCTGCGCCATCTTCCGCGAGGAAGCGCCTTTCCTCGCCGAATGGATCAGATTCCACCAGAGCGTGGGATTTGAGCATTTCTATCTCTACAACAATTTCTCGACCGACGACTTCACGACCGTGTTGGAGCCGTTCATCCAGCAAGGGYTGGTCACGCTGGTCGATTGGCCCCGGCCGGTGGGGCAGTTGTCGGCCTATAAGGACTGTATCCGCAGGCACTGGCGTGAAGCACTGTGGATCGGGCTGTTCGATATCGACGAGTTTCTGTTCGCGCCCGATGGGCGTGACGTGCGCTCCGTCCTTGATGCTTATCGCGACCTGCCGGGCGTCTGTGTCTGGCAGGCCTTTTACGGCTCCTCCGGCCATGTCGAAAGGCCTGACGGTCCGCTGGTCGAAGCTTACACGATGCGAGCTGGACCCGACATCACGACAGCCAAGACAATCGTCAACCCGCGCATGGTCTACAAGCCGGGCGTCCATCTGTCGAAATTCCTGTCCGGCGAAGCGATGGATACCCATCGACGGATCATCGTCCCCGGCATGCCTCCCAAGCTCGATATATTGAGGATCAATCACTATTGGTCACGATCGCTCGCCGACCTCGACCAGAAAATCCGGCGCGGCGACGCCTCGACGTCCGCGCCGCGCGACAGGGATTGGCATTTCGATTTCGAAAGCAAGCTCAATGTCGAGCGCGACGAGGCGATCCTGAAAGCGATGCGGCGCGCGGGATAGGCGCGACCGCCTCGGGGAGCGGGACCGCCTCACACTTTTTGGCAGGCGTATCCGAAGCTCAGCCCCGCATCTTGCGCTGGCGCCAGGCGTCGAGCGTCTCGTCGACGATGCGTTCGGGCACATGATCGAGCTCGAACACGGCCTCGATGTCGAGCACGTCCAGTCGATCGAGGAAACCGGCAGGCGTGTCGCCATGACGCAGCCRCGCGGCGTCCTTTGCCGTGGTGACGAGGCGCAGCCCCTCCTGCCGGGCAAGCGTCAAGAGGTCGGCAAGCTCGTCCTGGGCGTAGACATGATGATCCGGAAAGGCACGCGACAGCGCGACTTCGCCGCCCGCGCCGCGCACCGTGTCGAAGAATTTCTCTGGATGGCCGATGCCGGCGAAGGCAAGGAAGCGGCCGCCCGCAAAGCGCGAGGGGTCAGCCGGCTCGACATGCGCCAGGAAGATCGGCCGCCCGGCGCGCGCCGCCTGGCGCACGACGCCGTCGGCAGCGGCCCCCTCGCCCATCTTCAGCAAGCCGCTGGTGAACACCAGTTGGTCGACGACCTTGGCGCGGAGCGGCCCGCCCGGGATGACACGACCGTTGCCGATGCCGAAGCGGGCGTCGACCACCACCAGCRCATAGTCGATATGGATGCGCGCCGACTGGAACCCGTCATCCATGATCAGGAAATCGCAGCCATGTTGCTCGATAAGCAGCTTCGCGCCGGCGGCGCGGTTCGCCGTCACCGCGACAGGCGCATGTTCGGCGAGCAACAGCGGCTCGTCGCCGACATGCTTGGCGGCGTCGTGATGCGCATCGACAACATGCGGCCTGGCGAACGAACCACCATGGCCGCGCGACAGGAAGCCTGGCGTAAGCTGCATGCGCCTGGCCTGCTTGGCCAAAGCGATGGCGACCGGCGTCTTGCCGCTGCCGCCGACGGTGAAATTGCCGACGCACAGCACGGGTGCTGCGACCTTCTCGCGCGGAGCATGGCGCATGCGGCGGCCGGCGACCAGCCCATAGACCGCCGAGGCCGGAGACAGCGCAAGCACGCGCCAGTCCGGCCTTTCCCACCAGAAGGGCGGCGCTTCGCTGGTCATCGCGTGGGTACCGCGCAACTGGATTTCGCGCATGGTCCTTTCCAAAAATCGGATCCGACTTTTGGGATCATGACCTAGCGCCCGTTTGCGCCTTTCAGGCGCGCCTTGACGACCAGCGGCTGGATATAGGGCTCCAGCGATTTCAGCGTGCGAGCGAGCGCGCCGCGCATCTCGTCGACGGTGGCAGCACCCGCCGCCATCATTTCGTGGCGCGCCGCCTCGTTGGTCAAAAGGAAATTGACGGCTCCGGTCAGCATATCGCGGTCGCGCACCAGCTTGGCGCCGCCGCTGTCGAGCAGGCGCTGATAGGCCTCGCGGAAGTTCTGCACGTTGCGGCCGGCCAGCACGGCGGTTTCGAGCATCGCCGGCTCGAGCGGGTTCTGGCCGCCTTCCGAGGTCAGCGAGCGGCCGACGAAAGCGATCTCGGTCAACCTCAGGTAAAGGCCCATTTCGCCGATCGTGTCGCCCAGAAGGATATCGGTATCGGCCGAGATGCGGTCGCCCTTGCTACGCCTTGCCACCGAAAGGCCCATGCCGGAAATCTGCGCGGCAAGCGCATCGGCGCGGTCGGGGTGGCGCGGCACGATGATGGTCAGGAGCCCATGATGGCGCCTGTGCAGGCTGGCATGGACCTCGGCGGCCACGACCTCCTCTCCGTCATGGGTCGAGATCGYCGCCCAGGTCGGGCGCTCGCCGACCTGGCGCTGCAAGGTGGCCAAGGCCCGCTCGTCGGCCGGCGGCGGGTTGGTGTCGACCTTGAGRTTGCCGGATACGGTGACCGGCCGGGCGCCGAGCGCGCGGAACCGCTCGCCGTCGACATCCGATTGGGCGATGACATGGGCAAGGTTTTCGAACAGCGCCTCGGCGACGCTAGAACGCTTCTTCCAGGACATGAAGGAGCGGTCCGACAGCCGGCCGTTGACCAGAACCTGCGGCACGTTGCGGGCGCCAAGCTCCAGGATGGTCATCGGCCAGATCTCCGATTCGGCGATGATTGCCAGTTCCGGCCGCCAGTGATCGAGGAAACGGCTAACCGCGGGYTTGAGGTCGAGCGGTACATATTGGTGGATGATGCGGCTGCCGAGGCGCTCTTCGRCGACCTTGGCCGAAGTCACCGTGCCGGTGGTCAGAACGATGTTGACGCCATAGTCGAGGATGCTTTCGACCAGCGGCAYCACTGCGATCGTCTCGCCGACGCTTGCAGCATGGATCCAGATCACCGGCCCTTCCGGCCGCGGTCGRCCGGCGACGCCGTAGCGCTCGCGCCGACGGACGCGATCCTCCTTGCCGCGCGAGGCGCGCCAGGCGACATAGGGTCCGATCAGCGGATAGGCGGCCGCCCCCGCGTAGCGGTAGGCGGTCAGGGCCGCACGCGCCCAACGCTCGCTCATTTGCCGCCATCCACGAGGCGATAGGCCTCGGCGGTCGCAGCGTTCAGCGAGGAGGTTACCTCCTGGCGCTTGCGCTCCATCTCGGCGTCGTCGGCATCGGCCGGCACGAAGACAGGCGAGCCTACGATGACCGCCGAGCGGCCGAAAGGCAGGTTGATGGTGGTCTTGTCCCAGCTCTTCTCCAGCACCTTACGGCGGCTGGTGGCGATGGCCGAGGGCAGGATCGGCCGGCCGGAAAGCTTTGCCAGAAGAACGATGCCAAGCCCGGCATCGCGCGGCGTGCCGTTCGGAATGTCGGCGATCATGGCGACGTTCTTGCCCGCGACGAGCGACTTCTTGAGCGCGATCAAGGCCTTGGCGCCGCCTTTGTCGAGATGCCTCGAACTGTTGCGGCCGCCGGAACCGCGCACCGCCTCGATGCCGAATTTCTCGAGCATCTGCGCCTGAAGCTCGGCATCGGCGCTGCGCGAGACCATGGCGACCAGCTTGCGGCCCTTGGGATAATAGGCAGGGGTCAGAAGATGCTGACCGTGCCAGAGGGCGATGATGCCGGGTTCGAGATGCGCATAGGCCCCGCCGGCAACCTGGGTCGAGCCCTCGACCAGCGGGCTGGTGAGCCGAATCAGCCGCAGGAACCAGGCGAAARGGCTGGCGATGAAGTTCTTGACGAAAGTCGACTGCGCCAAAGGCTCGCGGATGCGCCGCCATAGCGTGCGCGTTCCGCCGCGCCTGGCGGCGCGCCGCCTGGTCGCCCCTTTCACCGCTTCATGCTCCATCGACGTCAACCGCCGGCCTTCGATTCTGGATCGAGCAAACGGTGCAGATGAACAACGAAATAACGCATATGGGCATTGTCGACACTGGCCTGCGCCTTCGCCTTCCAAGCGGCGTGCGCCGATTGATAGTCGGGGTAGATTCCGACGATGTCGAGCGCGTCCAGGTCACGAAACTCGGTTCCACCCAGCTTTTTCAACTCGCCGCCAAACACGAGGTGCAACAGCTGTTTCTTTCCGTCTTCCGCGGCCATGCCGATCCTTCGCAGATTGATGAATTTAGTGAAACGTTTAGCCCAAAGCGGCCGATTTTGGAACTGCGGGTCGACTCACCCTTGGTCAATCTCCGCGATGACCCTGGCGAGCACGCCGAGCAGTTCACCGCTGCCGGCGGCGAGCGCGCCGTGATTGATCACCTCGCCGGCGTAGCGCGGCGGGTTGCCGACGCGGTCGAGCAATGCGCCGCCAGCCTCGGTGAGGATGAGATCGGCGGCGGCGATGTCCCAGTCATGTGCGTTCGGCTTGACGAAGGTCGCATCGAGCTTGCCGGCGGCGATCATCGCCAGCCGATAGGCGAGCGAAGGAATGTAGGCGGTCYGCCGCAGCCTGTCCTGCCAGGCTTGCGGCATCAGATCGACCAGCGGCTTGGGTCCGCCGATATCGACGCTTTCGCCCAGCGGGCGCACATGGATGCGCTTGTCGTTGAGATAGGCGCCCTCGCCCGGCAGYGCCCAATAGGTCTCGCCCTTGGCCGGGCATTCGAGGACGCCGGCGAGCGAGYGCCCCTCCTCGACCACGGCGACGCTGACGCACCAGGAATGCAAACCATCGAGAAAACCGCGCGTGCCGTCGATCGGGTCGACGACGAAGGTGCGGCGCGCCGACAGCCTGGCATGGTCATCGGCGGTCTCTTCCGACAACCAGCCGTAATCCGGACGCGCCCTGAGCAAGGTCTCGCGCAGATAGGCGTCCGCGGCATGGTCGGCCTCGCTGACCGRCGAGGTGCCGCCCTTCATCCACACCTGCKGGTTGTTGCCGAAATAGCGCATGGCGATGAGGCCGGCTTCGCGAGCGGCATCGCGCAGCAGAGCGAGGTCGTCGCGGGCCTCGCTCGAGGTCAGTTGGTCAGGCACCGGCAAGGGTCATCCCCTCGATCAGGATCGTCGGCGCCGCCGTGCCGAAATTGCGGTCGAGGTCGTTCGCCGGCACCATGTTGAGGAACATGGTCTTCAGGTTCGAGGCGATCGTCACCTCGGCCACCGGATAGGCCAGCGCGCCGTTCTCGATCCAGAAGCCGGAGGCGCCGCGGCTGTATTCGCCGGTCACCATGTCGACGCCCTGACCGAACACCTCGGTGACATAGAAGCCGCGCTTCAACGAGGCGATCAAGTCTTCCGGCGAACGCTCGCCGGGCTCGATGGCAAGGTTGGTCGAGGACGGCGAGACCGACGAGCCRCTGCGCGAGCCGCGTCCATTGGTGACGAGGCCGAGCTCGCGCGCGGCCGAGGTCGACAGGAACCAGTGGTTCAAGACGCCCTTCTCGACCATCAGCAGCTTGTCGCCCTCGACGCCTTCGCCGTCGAAGGGGCGCGAGGCCTGGCCGCGCCGCCGCAAAGGCTCGTCGGTGACGGTGATTGCGGCCGAAGCCACCTCTCTGCCCATCATGTCGCGCAGGAAGCTGGTCCTACGGGCGACCGCCGCGCCGTTTATGGCGCCGGCGAGATGGCCGGCTATGCCGCGCGCCACGCGCGGATCGAACACCACGTCGACCGGGCCGGTCGCAGCCTTGCGGGCTCCGAGACGACGCACCGCGCGTTCGCCGGCCTTGCGGCCGATGTCTTCCGGCGTGTCGAGATCGGCGAAATGCTGGCGCGAGGAGAATTCATAGTCGCGCTCCATGGCGGTTCCCTCACCCGCGATGACGCTGGTCGAGCGCGAGAAGCGCGAGGCGACATATTGGCCCACAAAGCCGTGCGAGGTGGCGAGAACCAGGCCGCCCAGGCCGGCGCCGGCGCTGCTGCCCGAGGAATTGGTGACGCCCTTGACCGCCAATGCAGCCGCTTCGGCGGCAAGGGCCGCCTCCTTCAGCTGGTCTGCAGACACCTCTGTCGGGTCGAAAAGGTCGAGATCGCGCAAATTGCGGGCAAGCAGCGCGGGGTCAGCAAGGCCCTGGAACGGATCCTCGGGCGAGACCTTGGCCATCGCCACCGCGCGCTCGGCGAGCGCCTTCGGATCGGAAGCGGCGGTCGCCGAGACGCTCGCCACACGCTGGCCGACGAAGACGCGCAGCGAGACGTCCTGGCTCTCYGACGATTCGGTGCTTTCGACCTTGCCCAACCGCACCGACACGCCGGCCGAGCGGCCGCGCACCGCCACCGCGTCGGCCCCGTCGGCGCCGGCGCGCTTGGCCGCCTCGACGAGCGCCGCGACGCGATCGGTCAATTTCGCTGCGTCGAGCTTATCGGTCATGCGGTTGTTCCTGTTTGTTCAAGCAGTCCATCAGAGCGAACCCTGCGTATGGATGCTGACGCACCATCATGGATGCCACGGGCACCATCTATTGTTCCACCGACGCTTGTGCAATGGTGGATGCGGCAATCTCAAGGCAATCGCCGTGGTTCGTGGCGGATGCTTTGCCGCAGCGGCAAGAAGGGAGCGCTACTCGGCCACCGGCGCCCAGATTACGTCATCGATCCTCGTTGCCCCCGTCGCCAGCATCACCAGCCGATCGAAGCCCAGCGCCGAGCCGCTTGCCTGCGGCATGAGGGCCAAAGCCGCGAGAAAATCCTCGTCCAGCGGATAGCGCTCGCCATAGACGCGCTCTTTCTCGTCCATCTCGGCGGCAAAGCGGCGGCGCTGCTCGGCGGCGTCGGTGAGCTCGCCGAAGGCATTGGCGAGCTCGACGCCGCAGCAATAGAGCTCGAAACGCTCGGCGACGCGCGGGTCCTCGGCGCTCGGGCGGGCGAGCGCCGCCTCGGAGATCGGATAGCCGTAGAGGATGGTGGCCCGGCCCTGCCCCAGTTGCGGCTCGACCTTTTCCACCATCACCCGGCTGAACAGGTCGGCCCAATTGTCGTCGGGCGCGGTGCGCAGGCCGGCTGCGACCAGCGCGGCGTGAAGCGCGTCGCGGTCGGTGCCGCCGTCGACTGAAACGGTCGCGAGCAGGTCGATGCCGGCATGGCGCGTAAAAGCCTCCGCCACGCTCAGCCGCTCCGGCTCAGCAAACGGATCGGCCTCGCGGCCGCGAAAACGGAAGCTTTTGGCGCCGGCCTTTTCCGCGGCGAGCGCCAGAAACTCGGCGCAGTCGTCCATCAAGCGCTCGTAAGTTTCGCCGACGCGATACCATTCGAGCATGGTGAACTCAGGGTGATGCAGCGGCCCGCGCTCGCGGTTGCGCCAGACCGGGCCGAGGCTGAAGATGCGCTCCTCGCCGGCGGCAAGCAACTTCTTGCAGGCGAATTCAGGCGAGGTGTGGAGATAGAGCGGCCGACGCGACGCGTCGGGTCCGATCGCCTCGGTGGCAAAGGCGGCGAGATGCGCCTCGTTGCCCGGCGAGACCTGCAGCGCCGAGGTCGTCACCTCGACGAAATCGCGCTCAGCGAACCAGCCGCGAAGCGCGGCGGCAGTGGCGTTGCGCGCCATCAGCCGGGGCCGGCGGTCGGCATGTATATCAGGCGTCCACCAGGGCGAAGCGGCGGTCATGGGCAGGAAAATCGCTGGGAAGGCTGGCGGTTCGGCGCAAGATGCGCTACGGCGCACGCGATGGCCGCCGTCGCCGCTTCGCGGAAATCGACGCTCGCAGGCCGAAAAACTCGAACGGGATCCAATATCGTGGTCAAGGTCATCGCCAGTTCCTTACGCAAAGGCAACGTCGTCGATAAGGACGGCAAGCTTTATGTCATCCTCTTTGCCGAAAACATCCACCCTGGCAAGGGCACTCCGGTGACCCAGCTCGACATGCGCCGCATCGGCGACGGGGTGAAGGTGTCGGAGCGCTACCGCACCACCGAAATGGTCGAGCGCGCCTATGTCGAGGAGCGCGAGCACACCTTCCTTTATTCCGACGGCGAAGGTTTTCACTTCATGAACCCGGAAAGCTACGACCAGGTCGTGGCTTCCGAAAGCGTGGTCGGCGACATGGCGCCCTATCTGCAGGAAGGCATGGCCGTGCAGCTCGCGCAGTTCAACGGCGTGCCGATCTCGTTGACGCTGCCGCAGCGCGCCACCTTCGAGGTGGTCGAGACCGAGYCGGTCACCAAGGGCCAGACGGCATCTTCCTCCTACAAGCCCGCCGTGCTCTCCAACGGCGTGCGCACCGCCGTGCCGCCGCACATCTCCGCCGGCACGCRCATCGTGGTGATGACCGCCGACGGTTCGTACGTCGAGCGCGCCAAGGACTGAGATTTACGGCAGCCTGGTTACCACGGCTCGCCTGCGACATGGCGGGCCTGCACACCTGCCTTTGAGCAGTATCCCCCCAAGGAACGGTCGTTGCTCTRCAGGCTCGCGTAGGCTCGACGATCCCGATCAACGCCCGGCTAAGCGCTCGTTGTCGATCGCATTGCAACGCACTGCGATCGCAGGCGTTTATTGATGGCAGAGCTGTGGCTGATGTGAGGACCAGCTTGATGGCGTGATAGGTCGGAGGCGATCAGGTGGCGAATTTCAAAGAAGCCGTTGAGCGCGGCAAGAAAGCTCCTCGCCAGCAAGAAGAGGATGCAGATGCCCCGATTGCGGATTTCGGCAAACAGGCCAAGGCTTGGCTGGACGACGTCGTTGTTACTTCGTTGGAAGCGGCCAAGGCAGAAGTGGCAGGCGAGATGAATATCGACATAGACGCCGCACCGCATGACCAAGACCAACTGCTGGCGCCATCTGTCCGGTTTCGGCTCTTCCTAAGGCCGGAATTGGAAAAGCCCGCCAAAAGGACGTTCACGGTCAACGTCCAGCTTAGCGGCGAGGTGTCGGTTTCTTCACCTGGCATGGTGGCTGAGAATGTAGGAAATATAGGGGACAGGTCTGGCGAAAGGTTTCGCAATTTGCTTGCCAAGCTGATCGAGGACGCTGCTAAAGGCTTGCGCTAACCCGGCTGCTACCTCCTGTGGACAGGCGGTCTCCATCTAAAACAGCACAGCACTGCCGAGGTGCAGGCGAGCTTAGCCGGTAAGGCAGGCGTCACGCGTGATCAAGCGTGCAAGTCGACAATCGGAACCTGTCGGGCCTCGCTCCTGTGYGAGGCCCAATTCCCGAGCAACAAATGTCTGCGCTATCCTTGGCCAGGCAATTGACGCACACCCGATGTGATGCGGGCTAATTAGCCGCCCATCTTCTTTGCCATGGCGCAAAATTCAGCATGCGATTTGTTGAGAGTCGTATCGCCGCAGTCTTTCAATACCGCGGTGCGCTCGTCTGGTTTCATCGCCATCCACGCCGTTTTAAAGTCGGCCTCACTTCTAAGAGTTTTCATGCCGGCGTCGGTGAAAAACGGCGTCATCTTGGCCGGATCGTCGAGCGCAGAGGTACCTGTTGTCGAGCCCGCCATCGCTGCCCCAGTCAGCATTGTGAAGGCTATCGCGTTCAGTGCAAGTAGCTTGAATTTCATTTTCGCATCCTCCTTACGGCCGTTTTAGGCATGTAGAAGAACGTTTGTTGGCTACGAGGGTTCCTACGGGCCCTTCGCGACGATGACGGGCTCAGCCGCTTGCAATTGGAACTGTTAGCGATGAACGATAGGGTGTGCTGCCCTTTCTTGAAGTCGGTCGCACTTTATTGCGGGCAACGTGCGGCCAGGCGAGTCAGGCGGAAAATCTTTGACCATCAATCGCCAACTCGAGACCACGCCGGCGGAATCCCACGTTCGGTCGAGGCGGCCGAGCTGACTTGCCACGGCGCGGACCAAGCGGGTGCCGAAACCCTCATTTATGGTTCCGTCCGGCGGCGGTCCGCCGATCTCTCGCCACCGGATAAGGACATCGTCATCCCGAATGGAGCAAGCAATTTCCACCGATCCAGCAGCCGCCGAGAGGCTACCGTATTTGGCAGCGTTGGTGGCGAATTCGTTCAGCAGGAGYGAAAGCGGCGTGATCGTTGCCGAGGGCACCGGCATATCGATGCCATTGATGACGACGCGGGGATGCCYGTCAGCCCCATGGCGGTACGGCGCGAGGATTGCGGCGATCAAGGCATGCAGGCCCGTCGCGACCTGGAGGGGGTGGCCAGTAGAGGGAAGCATCGTCAGCGCATGCGCCCGCGCCAGCGCGCCGAGGCGGTCAGAAACGATGGAGGCGAGCGCGGCCGGCGTTTCGGCGGCTGACGCGCTCAAATTGACAATGGTGCTTGCTATGGCGAAGAGGTTCTTCAYGCGGTGGTCCATCTCGCGAAGCAGCAGCTCCCGCTGCTCTTGCGCGCGCAGCCGCTCGAATATTCCGCGGGCAATTCTGGAGGAGCCGACAATTTTGCCCGATGCATCCGCGATAGGGGAAACCGTCAAAGAGATTGGTACCAAACTGCCGTCCTTGCGCAGGCGTGCGGTCTCGAAGTGCTCAACATGCTCACCATTGCGAATGCGGGACAGAATCTGCCGCTCCTCGTGTTGCCGGTCGAGCGGGATCAGCGAGATCACCGGGCGCCCGATAATCTCCCGTCGGCTGTAGCCGTAAAGGCGTTCGGCTCCGCTGTTCCAGTCTGTGATGATCCCTTCCAGATCGGTCGCGCTAATCGCATCATCCGAGGATTCGACAAGTGCGCTCAGGCGCGCTGCTGTCGTTTCCGCCCGGTTCCGCTCGATCGCAAATCCGAGCTGGCGGGCGATGGTCAACGCCAGTTCACGTTCACGATCAGTGAAGTGATGGGGTACTGGATAGTAGACCATGAACTTGCCGGCGAGCTCGCGGGAGCTGACAAGCGGGATAAAAGCCAGCGCTTCGATGCCTTCGCCAAGGACCGTCTCGATGAGTTGCGGAGATTCACCGCTGCAACGGATGTCCTCGACATAGATCGGCTCGGCATTGTGCTCACCGCGCGTCCACGGCGAATGGCCGTTAACCGCCTTGCGGTATTCTTCAGACAGTGAGCGCCACGCCACGAAGCTCATGACGCCCTGGCTGTCAAATCTCAGGATCGAGGCCCGTAACGAACCAAGCGCGTCACAAATAGCATCCAAGGCCGCGTYGTAGACCTCCGCAATGGCCTTGGCTCGATACAGTCGGTCGGTGAGGCGGAAGAGGACGGTCTGCTCCCGGGCAATATCGCCGTCGGTCAGCTCACGTTGGCCCAGCACTGTGGCCGCAACACTCATAGCCCCCTGCTGCATCGCCTGATCCCTGGGGCGCGGCTCAATAAGAGTCTGATCGAGTCCGCTTAGCGCAATACCGCGCGTCTATGGCCTATTGCCGTTCGACCGCCGAATACCGTCCACCCAACTATGCCGAATGATATGCGCTTTGCGTAGTTTCGCAATAGACCCGTCGCGTTCTGGCGCAGCGACTGCTGCGGACGAGGGGCCGCGAGGTGCCGCCGACTTCTGCAAGCGTATCCTCATGGGCGTTCTCCGCCTGAAGTTCAGCCGAACTACTCTCCCAAGGGCGACGATATCAGCACATATCCGCGGGTTTTGTTCTCATTGTCGCCGTCGACCGTGTTCATCGCTCCGAACAGGTCGGCCGTTGTCACCCAGACCGGCGGATATTTGTAGCGGGCGACATCGAGGATCAGGAACCTGTCCGCTTTCTCGTCGTAAGCCGCCAGCGGCGATATGTGCCCGCCCTTCTCCTGGCCTATCGCCTTGCGCAGATAGTTGACGATGACGAAATGTCCGGGTTTGGCGAGGAACGAACTGGCCTGGGTCCGGAACTGCTCAAGGCTGGCGTCCGACGCATGGCGGACCTCGGCCTTGATCGGCTGCGTGGAAAGAATGGCCCCGATCTGGTCGAGCGTCATTCCCTGCTTGTCCAGAACCTGGCGAGGAAGAATGGCTTCGGTGCGCTCGTTCAGAACATTGTCCTGCGTGAACGTCTTGTAGGGTTCGTATTCAGGCACCGAAGGCGCAGGAACATTGAGCGCGTTCAGCACCATGACGATGCTTGCCACGCCGCAATAGGCCTGCGTCTTTTGCGTGAGAAAGTTGCTCGCGAGAGGGAAATAGGCCTCTTTCGCCGCGCTCTCGACAAGAAAGCTCTCCCCGGATGGGGAACTGAATCCGGTCAGATTGTCTGGAAGCTTCAGCGTCTCGGAGAAGGCGCCGGGTGCAGCCAGGAGAAACGCCAGCAGGAGCGAATAAAAACGCGCAGACATCGTGACCCTCCGCCCGATTAATGAAGGCATCGAGGAATATATCAGCTTGTCGGTGCCGTGGCACGTTCGAGTTCGATGCCGCCTGCGCGCCTCCGAAGATTGGCAAAGCCGATCCCAACTCTTTTGTCTCTGGGTCCGCCGCCTTATCTCATCGACATCAAATCCGTGATCAGGCCGACCCTGACGGAGAATGTGGGCCTTGGAACATCGGCACAGCCGATGTCCTTCAACTCATAGGGCGTAAGGTCCGCCAGCGCCCTGCGTCCTGCAACGGCCTTTCGCCAGGCTGTGAAGGCATGGACCACTGCTGCCACTGCCCCAAGCAGCCGGTGTTTCGATGCGCGGATCTTCGCGTGAGCTTCCGTGTGGGCCATTGTTGCTCTCCCGTTCCAGGTTGGAGGGCCGAAGGTTGCCACGGGGGCGATTTGCTGGTGTTCAGGCAGGCGTTAATCGCCGAGGAAATGCCGCGGGGCCGCCGTGAAATCCGCGTTAAATCGACCGGCGAAGATGCTATTCTGTCGGCGCGTTCGAAATTCGGAGGGGCGTCGTGCGCATYCGGTTGCTTGGCGGTCTCGAAGTGTCTTCCGCAGACGGCCAGCCCGTTCGCTTCGCAATGCGCAAGTCCGCGCTGCTTTTCGCCGCCCTGGTCCTGGCGGGTTCCCGCGGCCACCGTCGCGAGCGGCTTTCTGAAGGATTTTGGCCAGGACGAGGCGAGGCGCAGTCGCGCAACAGCCTGCGTCAGGCACTGGCCGACATCAGGCGGCGGTTTCCCGCCGACGGCAGTGCGGCCATTTCCCTCGAGGGGGACCAGGAAACGGTCGCGCTGACCGCCGGCCCGGACGAGGCGGATATCTGGCTCTTCGAGCGAAAGCTCGCCGAGAGCGGGACGGCGGACCTCGCCTTCGCCGCCGAGCTCTACCGTGGCGACGTGCTCGCGGGCGAAGCCATTCCCGACGGCCTGGATGAGTGGTTCGGCCCGTATCAGGTGGGATACCGGCAGAAGGCGCTGCAACTGGTGGAGCGCCTGAGCCTCGCGCTGCCCGAAGCCGGAACCGCGGATGCAGCGGCCTGCGAACGGCTCGCGGAAAGGCTGCTCGCCGCGGACCCGACCGCGGAGGCAGCGCATCGGGCGCTGATGCGGGTCCACGTCGCCCGGGGCCACGAAAATGCGGCCTTGCGCCAGTTGGAATCCTGCCGCGCGCTGCTGAGGAAGCTTCTGGACGTCGAGCCGGAGGCCCAGACGAACGCGCTGGCGGCTTCGCTGCAGTCGCGGGAACGGCATCACCAGGTAAAGCCGGCCCACGACACCGTCCTGCCGCCGCAGCCTGTCTCCGTCCCGGYAAGGCCACATGACCAGCCCTCGGTGGCGGTGATGCCCTTCGACAATCTTGGCGGGGCGGACGATGAGTATTTTGCCGACGGCGTCGTCGAGGAGACAACGGCCGCGCTTTCGCGCGTCCGCGACTTCTTCGTCATCGCGCGCCAATCCGCCTTCACCTACAAGGGACGTTTCGTCGACGTGCGCCAGGTCGGCAAGGAACTCGGCGTGAACTACGTCGTCGAAGGCACGGTACGGCGAGGCGGTGACCGACTTCGCATTTCAGTACAACTGGTCGATGCCGAGACGCGGGCGCAGTTATGGTCCGAGCGCTACGAGGGCGCGATCGAGGACATTTTCGAGTTTCAGGACAGGATCGCGGCGCAAGTGGCCGGCGCCATCCATCCGGCCATCCGAGGCGCCGAGATCGAGTTGGCCAAGCGCAAGCCGCCGACCAGCCTACGAGCCTACGACCTCGTCATGCGCGCCTATCCGAACATTTGGGGCCGCCGCAAGGACACCAACGACCAGGCGATAGAGTTGCTCAAGAAAGCGACCGCGGTCGACCCTGCCTATGGCCGTGCCCATGCGCTCTTGGCATGGTGCCACGCCTCGAACGCAGCGTATCTGTGGGSCGAGCAGCCGGAAAGCGAGCTGGAAAAGGCGCGCGCGGCGGTCGAGACCGCGGGCTCGATYGGCGACGATCCCACCGCTTTGGCCGCCGCCGGTTCGGCATTGAGCATGTGCGGCGACCAGGAGCGCGCCGCCACCTTCATCGAAAGGGCGCTAGCGCTCGATCCGAACAATGCATGGGCCTGGGCGCGCCAGGGCTGGATCGCGACCTACACGGGCGAGGCTGCCCGCGCGCCGGAGCGGTTCCAGCGGGCGATGGCGCTGAGCCCGATGGATCCCTTCGCATTCAACATGAGACTGGGAATGGCCACCGCCATGGCCAAGACAGGTTCCCTTTCCCAAGCTGTTGCGATTGCCCGTGAGGTCATTGCCGCCCATCCCGACATCATCATGTCCTATCGATACCTCGCCGCATGGTCGGCGATGATCGGCGACATCGAGACTGCCCGCTGGGCTGCGCAAAAACTGCTTACGGCCCAGCCGGGCTTCACGATCGAACGATACCGATCTCTGCCTATTCTTCGAAGCACACCGGAATGGGCGGACCAGGTGGCCGAAGCCTTGAAGCTGGCAGGATTGCCGGAGCGCTGACGTCACTCTCGATCGGCCATCTCCACCGGCAGGCCGGCGGCTTTCCATTGYCGTCCTCGAGACGGCGCACGCTATGGCCAAGCGAGCGCARCCATCGCCGGACAAAGCCTGGGCTGAGGCGTTGCAGTTCTCAAACCCCTTTTCCGAAAACTTTCCCAGCGTCTACTATGCGTACATGCAAGGGACTCGCATCGCTTTTGGTCCGTTCGTGCTCGACCCCGATACCGGGACGCTCCTTAACAAGGAGGTCCCGATCGCTGTCGGGCATCGTGGACTGACGCTGCTTGCCGCGCTTACGGCACGGCCCGGCGAGATCCTGACCAAGGCCGAGCTGATGGACGCTGCCTGGCCGGGCATCGCCGTTGAGGAAGGCAACCTTACCGTCCAGATCGCGACACTAAGAAAGGCTCTCGGTCCGGCTGACAACGGCGGTGAGTGGATCGCCACCGTGCCGCGCGTCGGCTACCGCTTCACCGGGACTGTCGAGCCGGCGGCGAGCRCACCCTCCAGACCGGTACCACCGTCCGGCAAGCCATCGATCGCAGTGCTGCCTTTTGCCAATCTGRGCGGCGATCAGGACCAGCAATATCTCAGCGACGGCATAACCGAGGACATAATCACGGAGCTGGCCAGGTTTCGCTMCCTGCTCGTCATCGCGCGCAACTCATCTTTTCAGTTTCGCCATCCGGCATTGGATATCTCCGAAGTTCATCGCAAGCTCGGAGTCCGCTACCTCGTCGAAGGCAGCATACGAAAGCTCGGYGATCGCATTCGCATCACCACACAATTGATTGACGCCGCCACCGGCACCCACCTGTGGGCCCAACGGTACGACCGGGCCCTCAACGACATCTTCGCCTTGCAAGACGAAGTTGCCGCGCTTATCGCCTCAATGGTCGAAGGCCAAACGGAGGCCGACTCGGCAAGCCGCTYCAAGCGCAAGCCTCCCGCCGATTGGGATGCATATGACTTTTACCTGCAGGGGCGCGCRCATTTCCATCGCTATGAACTGGACAAGTCCGAGCCCCTGTTCGTTCGGTGTGTCGAGCTCGATTCGACATTCGCTCAGGGCCRTGCCTTCCTCGCACAGGCCCTCGTTGGCAGGTTTTGGTACGACAACGATCCCCGCACGCTGCAGAAGGCCTGGGACTCGGCACGAGCAGCGCTCGCTCTCGATAGGAGCGACGGCGTCTGTCACCAGAGCATGGGGCTGGTGCTTACGCATATGCGTCAGCATAGCGATGCCGGAATGCATTTCGAGCGAGCACGCTCGCTGAACCCGCTGGACGTGAATATCGCAGGAGATTACGCAAGCTGGCTCAATTATGGCGGACGGGCCGAGACGGCGCTCAACGTGCTGGAATGYGCGCTGCTGCGCGACCCGTTACCTCCGATATGGTTCTGGGAGGTGAAGGGCAGCTCGCTCTTCCTGCTTGGAAGGTACTCGGAAGCCGTCGGCTCGTATCAGAAGGCCGGGGATCATTTCTTCACTCATGCCTTCCTCGCGGCGACTTACGCGCATATGGGCGAGATGGAGAAGGCGCGTGCTGAAGTCGAGGCAGCGCTGACGAGGAAACACGATGTAACTGTTCGGCTGATCTCAGGTCTGCCGTTCGCCGACCCGGTCGCTCACGAGCTTTTCACGTCAGGCTTCAGAAAAGCCGGTTTTCCCGCGTGAATGCCACCGCCGTCGCGCTCGGCCTCAAGGCCAACTGGAAGCAGTTCGCTGCTGGCGCTCGGCATCATATCCCGTAGTCAGGCAGCCACTTCCACCGGCAGGCCGGCGGCTCTCCATTCCGGCATGCCGTCCTCAAGGCGGCGCGCGAGATGCCCCAGAGAGCGCAGCGCGGCGACAGCCTCGAAGGACATCACGCACCAGGGGCCGCGGCAATAGGCGACGACTTCCCTGCCCGCGCCGGCCCTGCTGGACCACGCCTTGATTTCGCTCAACGGAACATTGATCGCGCCGGGCACATGGCCGAGCGCGAACTCGTCCGTCGGGCGGACGTCGATCAGCGTCACCAACCCATCGCGCATCAGCGCCTGCAGCTCATCGCGCGTGACCGGGCGCATGTCGTCGCGCGCGTCGAAATAGCCGCGCACGATGCGATCGACCTCGGCAAGGCGTCGTTCAGCAACGCCGCGCACAGCGGCGAAGGCCGACAGCACGCTCGCATCGGCGAGCGAATAATGCACGAACTTGCCGTCGCGCTCGGCCGAGACGATGCCGGCGCGGCGCAGCGCCTGCAGGTGCTGCGAGACGTTGGCGACCGGCTGGCCGAGCTTCGCCGCGAGCGCCTCGACGCTGCGCGCGCCCTGCGCCAGATGCTCGATCATCTCCAGGCGCAGCGGATGGCCGAGCGCCTTGGCGACGATCGCGAACTGCTCGTAGAGCGCCTGTTTCGGATTGCGGATTGACATCGCTCTTCCAGTAAAGCACCGTCATTCAATAGAGTAATTGAATGACGGTTTAGGCCTTAGCTGTCAAGCCGCGCGGCTCGCTGGGCGCAGCCGCCCGTTCGGAGGAAAAGCGCTGATTCTCAGGCAGTTCCTGCACACCGATCCTGTCGCAGCCTCCTATCTGTTCGGCTGCGGCGGCAAGGCTTCAGCGGCGGTCGTCGATCCGGTCGGCGACATCGCGCCGTATGTCGAGACGGCGCGCGCAACCGGCATGCGCATCCTCTATGTCGTCGACACGCATATCCATGCCGACCACATCTCGGCCGGACGGAAGCTCGCGGAGGCAACCGGGGCCGAATACGTGCTGTTCGAGGGCGCCGAAACGAACTTTCCGTTCAGGCGCGTGAAGGACGGCGAGGTGCTGGAGCTCGGCAATGTCACGGCGACCGTCCTGCACACGCCGGGCCATACGCCGGAGCATTTGAGTCTTCTGGTCACCGACCGCACGCGGTCGCTGGAGCCCTGGTTCGTGCTCACCGGTCACACGCTGATGGTCGGCGACCTCGGCCGCACCGAGCTTGCTTCGAGCGCCGAGGATGGGGCTCGCGCACTATTCGCCAGCGTGCGCCGTCTGAAGGAACTGCCCGGCCATATCGAGGTGCTGCCGGGCGCCTATTCGGGCTCGGTCTGCGGGCGATCGCTGAGCGGCAAGCCGACATCGACCATCGGCTTCGAGCGCCGCTTCAACAAGGCGTTCCGCATCGAGGACGAGAGCGAGTTCGTCGCCGCTATGACCGCCGACATCCCTCCCCCRCCGCCGGACGCCGCCCGGAACCGGGCCGCGAACGCCGGGGCAAAGTCTTGAGCGCAGCGGCGTCCGCCGTCGCGCTCGGCCTCAAGGCCAACTGGAAGCAGTTTTCGCTTCTGGTGCTGATCAACGCCTTCGTCGGCGGCATGGTCGGCATCGAACGGACCGTCGTGCCTCTGATCGGCGCGGAGGAGTTCGGCGTCGCTTCGACCACGCTGGTCGTCTCCTTCATCGTCAGCTTCGGCGTGGTCAAGGCTTGCGCCAACCTCGTGTCCGGCCAGCTTGCCGACACATGGGGCCGCAAGCGCGTGCTGATCCTCGGCTGGCTGTTCGGCCTGCCGGTGCCGTTCATGATCATTTGGGCGCCGAGCTGGGGCTGGATCGTCGCCGCCAACGCGCTGCTCGGCATCAACCAGGGGTTCGCCTGGTCGATGACGGTGATCATGAAGGTCGACCTGGTCGGGCCGAAGTCGCGCGGGCTCGCGGTCGGCCTCAACGAGTTCGCCGGCTATCTCGCCGTCGGCGTCACCGCATTCCTCACCGGCTACCTCGCCAGCCGATACGGTCTGCGCCCGGTGCCGATCTATCTCGGCGTCGGCTACGCGGTCCTCGGCGCCRCTCTGTCGATCCTGCTCGTGCGCGACACGCGCGAGCATGTGCGGCTGGAGCTGGCGGACCATCCAAAACAAGCATCGCCGCTCGGCTTCCGCGAGATCTTCATGCTGACCTCGTTCGGGGACCGCAACCTGTTCGCCGCCTCGCAGGCCGGCCTGGTCAACAACCTGAACGATGGCATGAGTTGGGGCCTGTTTCCCCTCTTCTTCGCCGCCAATGGGCTCGGTGTCGAACGCATCGGCATCCTCAAGGCGGCCTATCCGGCGGTATGGGGCATCTTCCAAGTGGCGACCGGGCCGTTGAGCGACCGCTGGGGCCGCAAGGGCCTGATCGTCGCCGGCATGTGGGTGCAGGCGGCAGGACTTCTTACCACCGCCATGACGCGCGATTTCGGCTGGTGGCTGCTGGCCAGCCTTTTGCTCGGCCTCGGCACGGCAATGGTCTATCCGAGTCTGATCGCCGCGGTATCGGACGCCTCGCACCCCTCCTGGCGGGCGCGCTCGCTCAGCGTCTACCGCTTCTGGCGCGATCTCGGCTATGCGATCGGCGCCCTGTCCGCCGGCCTGATAGCCGATTTCTTCGGCTTCGCCGCGGCGATCGGGGCAATCGCGGCGCTGACCTTCCTGTCGGGCGCGGTCGTCGCGGTGGCGATGCACGAGGCGCGTGTCGCCGCCCTGCCTCCGGCGCCCGGCGATGGTTAACGCCGGCCCCTAACAAGGTTTCCGTTTACGATATCGTAAGCTTGTTGCTGCGAGGCATCCGCTGGTCCGCTACAATCGCGGCAGTTGAAATTCCTCGAGATCGAGCATGAGCAACCCGAACCGCATGCCGTGGGTGGATACGGCAAAGGGCCTTTCCATCATCCTGGTGGTGATGATGTATTCGGCTTACAACACCGGCGAATACACCGGCGGCGTCGGCTTCCTGCATTATGTCATCGGCTTCGCCACGCCGTTCCGCATGCCGGAATTCTTCCTGATCTCGGGCCTGTTCCTGTCGCAGGTGATCGACCGGCCGTGGCGGCGCTATGTCGACCGGCGCGTCGTCCACTATCTCTATTTCTACGTGCTTTGGGCTATCATCTCGATCGGGCTGAAGATCGGCATCTTCAGCCGTGACCCCGCCGGCATGCTGCACGATCTCGCGATGGCCGTCGTCCAGCCCTACGGCGTGTTGTGGTTCATCTACATGCTGGCGGTTTTCGGGGTCGTCATCCGCGTGCTGCGCGAATTCAAAGTGYCGCATTGGATCGTCATCTTGGCTGCCGCCGCGCTGCAGATGTGGGCGCCGAARCCCGACAGCTACGCCCTCGAGCAGTTCGCGGCTTATTTCGTGTTCTTCTATCTCGGTTTCTTGCTGGCGCCGCTGATCTTCCGGCTGGTCGAATGGACGCAGGCTCGTCCGGCAATCGCCGTTGCCGGCCTGCTCGCCTGGGCGCTTGTCAACGGCCTGCTCGTCTATTCGCCGGGCTACGTCGTGCAGCCGGTCGGCATGCAGATGGGCCTGGCGGCATGGCCACCGCTGCATCTGGCGCTGGCCGTCGCCGGCGCGGTGGCGCTTTGCGTTGCCGGCGGTTTCCTGTCGAAATTCACTTCCATGGAATGGCTGCGCTGGCTCGGCGAGCATTCGCTGGTCGTCTATGTCRCCTTCACCATACCGATGTCGATCTTCCGCGGTGTCATGCTGGCAAGCGGCCTGCTGACCGACACCGGTCTGCTGAGCCTCGCGGTGCTGCTCGTCTCGGTCATCAGCCCGGTGGTGCTCTATTTTATCGTCAAGCGCATCGGCTTCGGCACCTTCCTGTTCAAGCGGCCGGCATGGGCACATGTCGACGGGCCGAACGCCRCCAAGGCTTCCAACAAGCCCATGACGCGGCCGGCGCGCGAGGCGGTCTAACCGGGTCGCCCCTTCCACCAATCCGCTACTTGCCGCCGCTATGTTCGGGACGCCGCGCGGCCTTGATCTTGCCGCTGCTGCCGCCACCGCAGAAGAAGCAGCCGCCACCGTCGGATTCCAGCCCCGACACGCCGGAGGGCATCGCCACTTCCTGCAGCACGTCGCCTGTGTCGGGATCGACGCGCACCAGATCGCCCTCCTCGCCCTCCCAGGTGGCATGCCAGAGCTCGCCATCGACCCAGGTGACGCCGGTGACGACGCGCTTCGATTCGATCGTACGGATCACCTTGCCCGTTTCGGGATCGATCTGATGGATCTTATGCGCCCGGTATTCGCCGACCCAGAGCGAACCCTCGGCCCAGGCCATTCCTGAGTCACCCCCATTGCCGGGGGCAGGAATGGTCGCGACGACTTTGCCGATCTTCGGGTCGACCTTGTGGATGCGATCCTCGGCAATCTGGTAGAGATACTCACCGTCGAAGGCAGTCCCGGCATGCGATGCGACATCGATTGTACGCACGATCATGCCGCTTTCGGGATCGAGCGCGTTCAGCTTGTCGCCACTGGCGAACCAGACATTTTTACCGTCATAGGTGACGCCGTTGACGCGCTCGACGCCGGGGAATGGTCCGTATTCACGCAGGATCTCGGCAGCGGCTCGTTTCATTTTCGATCTCCATTCGAACAATGGCCGCAGACTAGTCGGTCGGCAGCGGACCCGGGAGTAACAACACAGTCGGGAATCCGGTCACCGGCGGCATCATCCAGCGGCGTGCCCGACCCCGGCCGACCGCCTGAACCTTGTTCCGTGCCGACAGCTCCTCCAGCGCCCTTTGCACGGTGCGCGCGCTGGCGCCAAGCGCGATCGCCAGCGCCGAGCTCGACCAGGCCTCGCCATCGGTCAGGAAAGCCAGCACCGCGCCGTGCTCCTCTTCGACCGGCGGCGCCAGCACGACGACCTCGGCGGCTTTCAGCGGCGCGAGCTCGAACCCGGCGGCCGTGGCGTTGATCTCGGCCAGTCCGGCGAGCTCGGCGCGCAGCCGTCCCATCTCGACCCTCAGCCGCGCGCGGTGCGATTCATCGGCATGCCTGGCCCGGAAGGCGCGCTTCAGCAGCTCCTCGCGCGAGGCGTCCGTCGGCCATGCCTCGGCAAGCGCGCGCGCCAGCGCGAACAGCACCGGCCTTGTCGCCAGCGAAACGACCGCATCGGCTTCGCGCACGACATTGCGGCATGCATCGATCACGAGCGCGCCCGAACTCAGCAGCGCCTCGACCTCGTCGAGCAGCAGCGCCTTCTCCGCGCCGCGCGCGATCAACCGGCCGACCGGCGTGTTCAATACCAGGGATGCTGCTTCGACTTCGGTCTTCAATGCCGGGATGTTAGCTTCGTAAGCGGCCAGCGATGCCCGGCCGAACGCGGAGCGCGCCGCCTTCGTCCTGAGGCGCCGGACCGCGATGCCGGCCGCGGCCAGCTCATGCGCGACACGCGCCACCGGGGGCAGCGGCGCCGGGTCGAAGTCCGCCAGCAACCGCTCGRCCTCGTCGAGCCGACCGATCAGGATGAGCCGGCGCGCCTCGAGGCTGCCGGCATAGGCGGCGTTCAGCCGGTCGCCGTGCGATTGAAGCGTCGCCCTTGCGGCTCGCAGCGCCTTCTCCGGCCAGCCGAGGTCGCGCGAGACGAGCGCGATCTCGGCCTCCGCGACGACGCAGCGCGCACGCGCCACCGCTTCCTTCGGGCTGAAGGCGCGGGCGGCGTCCTTCAGCAGCGCCTTGGCCTTGGCGAAGTCGCCGAGCTGCGCCATCGCGATGCCGCGCAGCGCCAGCGCCGGCGCATCGTCGCGCAGCGCGACGCGCTTCAAGGCGCCGAGCGGATCACCCGCGGCAAGCGCGCGGCCGGCGGCGTTGATCAGCGAGTCCATGCCGTCCCCTCAAGGGCCGCCGGTTCAAATCGCGTCACACTTGTAACTCTCACCATCACCGGGCGCGGCCCTATGTCTGTCCTCGTCACCCCCAACCAAACGCAAGAACGGGACAAGAGCAATGACCCAACACATGAAGACACCGCCGGTCGTTTCGCAGGAAGCGTGGGAAGGCGCCTATGAAGAGATGCTCGTGAAGGAAAAGGCGCTTACCCGCGCCCGCGATGYCTTGGCCGCCGAACGCCGCCGCATGCCGTGGATGGAAGTCAAGAAGGACTATGTCTTCGAAGGCCCGAACGGCAAGGCGAGCCTGCTCGACCTCTTCGAAGGCCRCCGCCAGCTCGTCGTCTACCGCGCCTTCTTCGAGCCCGGCGTCTTTGGCTGGCCCGAACATGCCTGTCGCGGCTRCTCGCTCGGCGCAGACCAGGTCGGCAACCTCGCCCATCTCAACGCCCGCGACACCACGCTCGCCTATGCCTCGCGGGCGCCGCAGGCCGACATCCAGCGGCTGAAGGAGCGCATGGACTGGAAGATGCCCTGGTACACCATCACCGACAGCTGGGATAAGGATTTCGGCGTCGACGAATGGCATGGCCACAACGTCTTCATCCATGACGGCAAGCGCATCTTCCGCACCTATTTCGTCAACAACCGCGGCGACGAGGCGTTCGGCACCGTCTGGAGCTATCTCGATGTCACGCCGCTCGGCCGCCAGGAGGTGTGGGAGGATTCGCCCGAAGGCTATCCGCAGACCCAGACCTACAAATGGTGGAACTGGCACGACAATTACGAGGAAGGCGCCGCCCCCGACCAGAGATGGGTCGAGGTATCGGACGCCGGCGAAGCGGCGTTCCGCAACAAGAACGCCTGAGCCTGAAGCGACTCCGGCGGCGCGCGCCGCCGGAGCCGATCTCGCCACGCACCCTTCCCTCTCGGACGCCTGAGAACTCAATCACTCCAGACGGTGGACACCATGAGCATCGACAATCCCGCCCCTCGCCTGAGCGGCTTCGGCCTCGCCGACTGGCTTTGCCTCGCCGCGGCGCCCACCTTCGCGGCGATGGCGCTGCTGACGGCTGCCTATGGCAGCCACGACATGATGTGCATGTCGGGCGCCACGGTCCTCAGCGGCATGGCGCCTATGTATCTGTTGATGGCGGCGTTCCATCTTGCGCCGTGGCTGCGGCTGGTGGCAGGGCGGAAGTGAGCTTGACAACGGCCCGGTCTGCCTCAGGGRCTGCCATTCCCCGTCTCGCCATCAGTATTGACTCGACAAGCTCCTGATCTTTGTAAGGTTTCGCGAGCAAAAGAACATCTGCCGGCAGATCGCCGATTGCCTCGGTTTCGGCATAGCCCGTAATGATGAGGGCGGGCCAATCCGCCCTGAGATTGCGCGCAAATCGAATCACGTCCAGGCCTGAAACGAGCGGCATGGCGAAATCGGTGACGATCACGTCGAAATCCTGCGGGGCCTTCTCGATCCTGGCCAGCGCCTCGGCACCGCCGGCGGCGCATGTCACATGGAAGCCGCTTTGCCTCAACGACGCAGCCGTCAACTCGCGCAGCGCATCACCGTCGTCGACCAATAGTATAGACGGCAGAGCGCCATTGCCGTCAATGCGGGGCTGGCTGATCTGTCCCTGCTCGATCGATCGGGCTGGCTGCTTCAACGATCTTGGCAGCCACAGCTGCATCGCCGTGCCTCGCTCGACAACGCTCTCGATCCGAAGCGTGCCGCCAGACTGCTTTGCAAAGCCGTAGACGGTACTCAAGCCAAGGCCGGTCCCCTTGCCGACGGGTTTCGTCGTGAAAAAGGGCTCTATGACCTTCGCCACGAGATCGGCCGGAATACCCGAACCGGTGTCGATGACCGAGATGACGACATAGTCGCCCGCGCCCAGTTCGTCGGAGTTGCTGTGGGTGGTGTGATTTTCGGCGCGTATGGTGATCGAACCTCCCGTAGGCATCGCGTCGCGCGCGTTGAAAACCAAATTCATGAGAGCGARTTCGAGTTGGCCTGCGTCCACCAGCACAGGCCAAACCGAATTGTCGATTTGCCATTCGAAGCGAACCAGACCTCCGAGCACTGGCGCCACGAGCCCGTTCAGCGGCTCGACCAGGGTTGCCAGTTGCAAAGGTTCGGGCTTCAGATGCTGACGCCGGGAGAAGGCGAGCATGCGATTGACCAATTCGGCGCCTTGTTTGGCCGAGCGCCTTGTTAGGTCGAGCACCTTCTTCGCCTGCTCGTCGAGCGCGGTGCTGCGCTCGAGCAGCCCGAGCCCGCTGAGGATTGCCGCAAGCAGGTTGTTGAAATCATGGGCAAGTCCGCCTGTAAGCTTGCCGATGGCGTCAAGGCGCTGCGCTTGGAGCAGCCTGTCTTCAAGCTCGCGCCGCTCGGTTATGTCGAGCAGCGTTCCGACGATTTCTTGCGTGTTCTCCACGGGATTATGCGAGATGACGCCCTGGTCCAGGAAGCTTCGGTATTTGCCATCCGCGCACTGCCATCGGAATTCGCAGCTGTAGGCGCCGGCCGCTTTGGCGCCAAGCAGGGCGGCCTCGACGTCCGGCAAGTCGTCCGGATRCACACGGCTCAGGCCAAAGCCAGGCTCGGACGTCAGCCGCTCGGGAGAAAATCCGGTCAACCGCTCGATCCCGCTGGTGACGAAGCGGGCATCAAACGGCGGTTCGAGCGATCGAGCATGAAAGCAAACCGGAACCGATTGCAGTATGGCTTCCTGGCGCTGCTCCGCGGCACGCAAGGCTCGCTCCGCCTGAAGCCTTGACTTTTGCGCCTCCAGCGCCTGCTCCAGCAGCGTCTGCTCCACGATTGCCTTGCGCTGGATTTCCAGGGTCTTCTCGTGCAATTCGATGAACACGGCCACCTTGGAACGCAGCATGGCTGAATCGAACGGCTTAAAGACGAAATCGACCGCACCGGCATCGTAGCCGCGCAGCATATGCGCTTCTTCCTTGTTGATCGCGGTCAGGAAGATGATCGGAGTCCGCCTCGACTGCTCTCTTTGGCGGATCAACGAGGCCGTCTCGTATCCGTCCAATCCCGGCATTAGCACGTCCAGAAGAATTACGGCGAACTCTTCCTTCAAAAGGAACCGCAACGCCTCCTCGCCGGACTGTGCGCAGACAACCTCGCCCACTCCAGCCAAGACTTCGCTGATCGCCAGGAGATTGCGATCRTCATCATCAACGGCGAGGATGCGCGCGCCTTGCRCTACCTCTGACAGGGCCGCACGATGTTCGGTTTTGGTCTTCAGCATCCTTTGCATTGGCGACCCGTCACATGGYCGCCACAAGCTTCTCTGCCGGCTGGGCGTGCTGTCGCGATCGACCGATCCAGACCCGGAGCAGCGCGAGCAGAAGGTCGAGGTCCACAGGCTTTGCTATGTAATCCGAAGCACCGGCATCAAGGCACTTTTGCCGGTCGCCCTTCATTGCCTTGGCAGTCACCGAGATAAGGGGGACGTGCGCGATCGATGGCATGCCGCGTATCTGCCGCATCGTCTCATAGCCGTCCATCTCAGGCATCAT
This sequence comes from Mesorhizobium sp. LCM 4576, assembly GCF_001854815.1. Lineage (NCBI taxonomy): Bacteria > Pseudomonadati > Pseudomonadota > Alphaproteobacteria > Hyphomicrobiales > Phyllobacteriaceae > Mesorhizobium > Mesorhizobium sp. LCM 4576. Next base: position 29,694 of record NZ_MDDT01000039.1, on the reverse strand, counting down.
GATGTCGATGAGCGCGACATCCATGTCTGGATTTTGCTCGAGCAGCGCGATGCCATCGCGACCACGCTCGGCATGCAAAACCTGGATACCATATGTTTCGAGCACGCTGGTCAGCGAATAGATGTTGCGGATGTCRTCGTCGACGATGAGGACTTTGGCGCCGGCAAGGTCGGTCTTGTCCGATCGTTGGGAGGTCGCGGCCCCATTGGTGTGACTGTCTCGCGGCAGGGTTGCCGACATCAGCAGCGCCAACTGGCCAAAATTCTCGGCACGGGCAACGTCCGCCAATTCCGGCTTGAGCCCGATCAGTTGCTCCAGAGCCTCCGGATAGGGTGCGAAGAACACGAGCTTGGATGACAGGCTCTCGAGCGAGGCCGCGATCTCCTCAATCATCTTGGCGTTGTCCTTGCCCGACCTCCCAAAGCCCAGCACAATCGCGTCATAGATATCGAAGTCTATTCCCCGACCATTTGCAGCGATCCGACCGACAGGTGTGACGGAAGTGACGCCATCGCGGATCCCTTCGACCAGGGCAAGCCGCCGCTCGKGATCGGCATCCACGATCAGGACATTGCGCTGGATGCGCAACTGGCTCGATTGAATGTCCTCGAACACCTTCATGAGGTCGTCAGATGACACAGGCTTGGTCGAGACGCTGGCGGCGCCATTGCGCAACAGGCCCGCCGTATCTTCCGCACCCGAGATGACATGGATCGGGATGCCGGCGGTCTTGGGATCGTGCCGCAAAAGATCGAACAGCACCCAGCCATCGATATCCGAAAGACCGAGGTCCAGCGTGATCGCATCCGGCACCAGCTTCCTGGCGAGCGCTACTGTCCCGGAGCCTGCGGTGGACAAGACGCCCTTGAGGCCCGCCGAGCGCGCCATGCCCAGCAGCAGTCCTGCAAAGGTGGGATCGTCCTCTACGATAAGCACGACCCTGTCTTCGGGCGAGAGGGCATCGCGATCGTCGATCAATTCCGGGACGGAAACACCAGCCGCCGGAGCCACCACCTCCTGTTCGACAATCACGGGCTGCGGAACCGCTCTCGGACCCTCCATGGGGATTACGAGCGTGAATGTCGATCCCTTGCCTGGCGTGCTCTCCACCCTCAGTTCGCCTCCGAGCAGCCGCGCGATTTCACGGCTGATCGACAGGCCGAGCCCGGTGCCGCCATATTTGCGGCTGGTGGTGCCGTCGGCCTGCTGGAAAGCCTCGAAGATCAACTTCTGCTTATCATCGGGAATGCCGATACCGGTATCGGTGACCGCGATAGCGAGCGCCTTCGGCGCCTGGGCACCGTTGCGCCGCGCGGTCTTCTCCGGCCTGAAGGTGAGGCTGACGTTACCGGTCGACGTGAATTTGAACGCGTTCGACAACAGATTGAGCACGATTTGCTGCAGCCGCTTCTCGTCGGTGCGCACTGTCTCCGGAAGTCCCGGGTCAAGTTCTATCGTGAAGCCCAGTCCCTTGTCGGCGGCCAACTGACGGAACGTGCGTTCCATGTGCTGGCGCAGATGCGCCAGCGGCATGTCATTGATCTCGACGGAAACGGTGCCGGACTCGATCTTCGACAGGTCGAGGATGTCGTTGATGAGACTGAGCAGGTCAGTACCGGCCGAGTTGATGGTGCGGGCAAACTCGACCTGCTTGTCGTTGAGATTTCCCTGCTGGTTGCTGGCCAACAGATTCGAGAGAATGAGCAGCGAGTTCAGTGGCGTGCGGAGCTCGTGGCTCATATTGGCCAGGAATTCGGATTTGTACTTGGAGGTCAGGGCGAGCTGTTCGGCCTTCTCCTCAAGTGCTCGCCGCGCCATTTCGATTTCCAGGTTCTTGTTCTCCACCTGCTTCTTTTCGTTTTCGAGCAGCTGCGCCTTTTCCTGCAACTCCTCGTTGGTGGCGTGCAGTTCCTCCTGCTTCTTGGTTAGTTCCGTCTGGCGTGCTTGCAATTCCGAGGTCAGCAGTTGCGACTGTTTGAGCAACCCTTCAGTGCGCATCGTCGCCGCGATCGTGTTGAGCACGATGCCGACCGATTCCATCAGTTGGTTGAGGAACGACTGGTGCGTGTCGCGGAACTCGCTGAAGGAGGCAAGCTCGATCACGGCCTTGACTTCCTCTTCGAAGAGCGCGGGCAGGATGATGACGTTGGCCGGTGTGGCGTTGCCGAGGCCCGATGTGATGCGCAGGAAGTCCGGCGGCACATTGTCGAGGACGATCGCGCGCTTGTCGGCGGCGCTTTGGCCGATCAAGCMCTCGCGCCAATCAAGACGCTGTTTCATCGCCGACTTGCTTTCAGCCCCGTAGGACGCGGCGAGCTCGAGATAGGACTCGTCTTCTTCCCGGTTGGTCACATAGAAGACGCCGTATTGCGCATTCACCAGCGGCGCCAGCTCGGACATGATCAGGCGCGACACCGTCGCCAGATCGCGCTCGCCTTGCAACATGCGCGAGAACCGCGCCAGATTGGTCTTCAGCCAATCCTGCTCGGCGTTCTTGAGCGTCTGATCCTTGAGGTTGCGGATCATCTCGTTGATGTTGTCCTTGAGTGCCGCCACTTCGCCTGACGCCTGGACGCTGATGGATCGTGTCAGATCACCCTTGGTCACTGCCGTCGACACTTCGGCGATAGCTCGCACCTGCGTGGTGAGGTTGGCTGCCAGCTGATTGACATTGTCGGTCAGGTCGCGCCATAGCCCTGCCGCGCCCGGCACGCGAGCCTGGCCGCCGAGCTTGCCTTCGATGCCGACCTCGCGCGCGACGTTTGTCACCTGGTCGGCAAAGGTGGCGAGCGTCTCGATCATGCCATTTATGGTATCGGCCAGCGAGGCGATCTCGCCCTTGGCATCGACGGTGAGCTTGCGGCGCAGATTTCCCTGCGCCACCGCGGTCACGACATCCGCGATACCGCGCACTTGGTTCGTCAGGTTGGTGGCCATCAGGTTGACGTTGTCCGTCAGATCCTTCCAGGTGCCGGCAACACCCTCGACGCGGGCCTGGCCGCCGAGTTTGCCCTCGGTACCGACCTCGCGCGCCACGCGCGTCACCTCCCCGGCGAAGGAGTTCAGCTGATCGACCATGGTGTTGATCGTCGACTTCAGCTCCAGGATCTCGCCTTTGACATCCACGGTGATCTTTTTCGACAGATCGCCGCGTGCGACGGCGGTGGTCACTTCAGCGATGTTACGCACCTGGCCGGTGAGGTTTTCGGCCATGGAATTCACGTTGTCGGTGAGGTCCTTCCATGTGCCCGCAACACCTCGGACTTGGGCCTGGCCGCCCAATTTGCCCTCGGTGCCAACCTCGCGTGCGACACGCGTCACCTCGCCGGCGAAGGAGTTGAGCTGGTCGACCATGGTGTTGATGGTGGATTTCAGCTCCAGGATCTCGCCTTTGACGTCGACGGTGATCTTCTTGGAAAGGTCGCCAAGGGYGACAGCCGTCGTCACCTCGGCGATATTGCGCACCTGGCCGGTCAAATTCGCGGCCATGGCATTCACATTGTCGGTCAGATCCTTCCACGTGCCGGCCACGCCGCGAACCTGTGCTTGCCCACCCAGCTTGCCGTCGGAGCCGACCTCGCGCGCGACGCGCGTCACTTCCGAGGCAAACGAATTGAGCTGGTCGACCATCGTGTTGATGACGTCCTTGATCTGCAGGATCTCGCCCAAGGCATCGACCGTGATCTTCTGCGTCAAGTCGCCAGTGGCGATCGCGGTCGCGACCTTGGAGACGTCACGCAGTTGCACGGTGAGATTGCCGGCCATTGCGTTCACATTGTCGGTCAAATCCTTCCAGGTGCCGCCAACGCCTTCCACATGWGCCTGCCCGCCAAGCTTGCCTTCCGAGCCGACTTCACGCGCCACGCGCGTCACTTCCGAAGCGAAGGAGTTGAGCTGATCCACCATCGTGTTGACGGTGTCTTTCAGTTCCAGGATTTCGCCCTTGACGTCGACCGTGATCTTCTTCGACAGGTCGCCGCGCGCGACGGCGGTGGTCACTTCGGCGATATTGCGCACCTGGCCTGTAAGATTGGCAGCCATCAGGTTGACACTGTCGGTCAGGTCCTTCCAGGTGCCGCCGACGCCCTTCACGTCGGCCTGGCCGCCAAGCTTGCCCTCGGTGCCGACTTCGCGGGCAACGCGCGTCACCTCCGACGCAAAGGAATTGAGCTGGTCCACCATGGTGTTGATGGTGTCCTTGAGCTCCAATATCTCGCCCTGAACGGCCACGGTGATCTTCTTCGACAGATCGCCAGACGCGACCGCCGTCGTCACTTCGGCGATGTTGCGAACCTGTCCGGTCAGGTTCTCGGCCATCGAGTTCACATTATCCGTCAGATCCTTCCAGGTGCCCGCGACACCACGTACCTGGGCCTGGCCTCCCAGCTTGCCCTCGGAACCGACCTCACGCGCCACGCGGGTCACCTCGGAGGCGAACGAGTTGAGCTGGTCCACCATCGTGTTGATGGTGTTCTTCAGCTCGAGAATTTCGCCCTTCACATCGACGGTGATCTTCTTCGAAAGGTCGCCGAGCGCGACGGCTGTCGTGACCTCGGCGATGTTGCGGACCTGACCGGTCAGGTTCTCGGCCATCGAATTGACGTTATCGGTAAGGTCTTTCCAGGTGCCGCCGACGCCTTCGACGCGCGCCTGACCGCCGAGCTTGCCTTCGGTGCCGACCTCGCGCGCCACGCGCGTCACTTCCGAGGCGAACGAATTGAGCTGGTCCACCATCGTGTTGATGGTGTTCTTGAGCTCCAGGATTTCGCCTTTCACGTCGACGGTGATTTTCTTCGACAGGTCGCCCGAGGCGACGGCCGTGGTGACTTCGGCGATATTGCGGACCTGTCCGGTGAGGTTGGTCGCCATGGCGTTGACGTTGTCGGTCAGGTCTTTCCAGGTGCCGGCCACGCCCTTCACCCGCGCCTGGCCACCGAGCTTGCCTTCGGTGCCCACCTCGCGGGCAACGCGCGTCACCTCCGAAGCGAAGGACCCCAACTGCCCGACCATGGTGTTGACGACCTTGCCGATGCGGAGAAACTCGCCTCGCAGAGGCCGGCCGTCGATCTCCACCATCATGGTTTGCGACAGGTCACCCTTGGCAACCGCACCAATGACGCGAGCCACCTCGGTGGTCGGCTGAACCATGTCCTCGATCAGATCGTTGACGGAGCGGACGCTTGTTTCCCAGCTGCCCGTGGCATTGCGCACGTGGCCGCGCTCACCGATCCGCCCGTCCTTGCCGACCACCCTRCTCAGCCGCTCGAACTCGCGCGTGACCTGATCGTTGATCTCCACGATCTGGTTGAAGGTGTCTGCGATATCGGAATCGAGGCCTTCATAGACATTGTCGATACGCACAGAGAAATCGCCCCGGCGGAAGGCCTTGAGCGCGTTCAAAATCTGGCGGCGGTCCAATTGCGGCTTGGATCTCAACGTACTCACAGCGCCCCCTCACAGCCCCGGCTGATAGCGATAAAGACTGTCGTGAATGAAAAACGTCCCCTTGCGGGCACACTCCCGCGAGAGGCACAACGCGCGAGCCGTACTTCGGTTCCATTTAGACGGGCGGTAACCTGTCCATGAGCGCCGCATGGCGCATGATCCGACGCCGGCTCGTCAAATCGACAGTAGGCAGCAGCGTTCTCTGGTCTTGACGAAGCAGGTCCGCCTGTTTGAGACATGAGGAGCATGGGAACATTTGCTCCCGAGGAGAAGAGCAGGCGGTGGGCAGGCTTTGAAGCGCATTTTTCGATTGCTCGCCGCTGCAGTCCTGATGTCCGGCGTGGCCGGATGCACCAGCATTTCCTATTATGCGCAGTCGTTGGAGGGCCATGTCGAGATCATGGYCGCGCGGAAGAATGTTGCGACGCTGATCCATAATCCGTCGACGCCGGAACCATTGCGCGCCAAGTTGACCTCGGCCAGCGCCATACGCCGCTTTGCCACGGAAGAACTGGCGCTGCCCGACAACAGCAGCTACCGCAGCTATGTCGATGTCGGCCGCAATGATGTGACCCTGGCGGTCTTCGCCGCGCCGCAATTCTCGCTCGCGCCGGTAACATGGTGCTTTCCGGTCTTCGGATGCGTTCCCTACAAAGGCTATTTCTCGCGCAAGGACGCGCTCGAAAATGCCGCTCAACTGCAACGACAGGGGCTGGACGTCTATGTGACGGGCATTACGGCGTATTCCACGCTCGGCTGGTTCAGCGACCCGTTGCTCAGCACCATGCTGCGCCAGAACGACACCTACCTCGCAAGCCTTGTTTTCCACGAGCTGGCGCACCAGAAAGTCTATGTGAACGGCGACTCCGCGTTCAACGAGGCTTTCGCGGTTTCCGTCGAAACCACCGGTACAAGGAAATGSCTGCGCGCCACCGGCAATCGCGCCGGATTGCGCAGCTACGAAATCGACCACAAGCRCAAGGCCGATTTTCTCGGACTGATCGCGAAGACCCGGGACGAGCTGCGACAGGTCTATGGAAGCCCGCGCGGTCCGGAGCAGATGGCGGCCGCCAAGGCAGCCACGATCGACAGGCTGCGGACGCGCTACCGACAAATGCGCGACCGGCGATGGGCCGGATACCGCGGCTACGACGCCTGGTTCGACAGCCCGATCAACAACGCAAAGCTTGCCGCGACTGCCGTCTACGGCGAAGAGGTTCCAGCGTTCCTTCGCTTGTTCGACTTATGCGCGCGCGACTATCCGAGGTTCTACGCATCCGTTCGACGGATCGGAAATCTGCCCGCCACCTCCCGGGCCGAAGCGCTCAAGACCGTGGCTGCGTGTAATTGACCTTGTAAGGAATTCCGGGGGCCGTGGGCAAATGTTGGACAATTATGAGGTGGACAGGTTCGGTGTGATCCACCAGATCGACTTCACGCCGATCAAATACGACAAGAAATATATTTCCTACTATGAGGACCTGAGCGACCGGACCATCAAGCTCGGCTATCAGCGGCTTGGCTGGGTGCTCGGCATCACCGGTGAGGTTCCTCGCTCGGTGCTGGAAATCGGATATGGTACCGGGACGTTCATCGAAGCCGCCAAGATAACCGGCGTCGCCGATTGCGCCGGCTGCGATATCGCCGAGTTCCCGCTGCCCAAGGGTGTCCGCTTCGTCGATTGGAATCAGGCGCTCGCCGGCTCATGGGATCTTGTCGCCATGTTCGACGTGCTCGAGCACATCCCGGACCTGAGCTTCCTCTCGCGCCTTCAGGCTCGCCACCTGGCCGTCGCCGTCCCTTATTGCCGCTGGCGCGAGCTCGGCACCGACGGCGACGCGTGGTTCGCCAAGTGGCGCATGCGCCTGCCCAACGAGCACCTGCACCATTTCGACCGCGACTCGCTGGTGGCGCTGCTCGCAGCCGGCGGCTTCGAATGCGTGACGCTGAACTGCTTCGAGGACGGGATCCGGCTACGGCCGGGCGAAACGGGTCCGAACATCCTGTCGGGCTTCTTCAGGAAGCTTTAGGCGGGTTCCGGCTGGTGAGCCTGCATCACGCCGCGACCGGTTCAGGTGTCCGTAACTTCATTGCCGGCGCATAACTGCCGGGCGCAAGGCGGAAAGTCAGCACGGTGACGATCGATATGCAGCCGAGATGCAGCAGCCAGCCGGCGCGAAAACCGCCGGTCATGTCGTGCAGCACCGCGACGATCCAGGGCGGTATCGCGGCGACGAGGRAGCCGCCGCCTTGCATCATGGCCGACAGCGCGCCGGCTTCCGCCGGGTCCGGCAGATGTTCGAGCGCGACGATCATGGTGAGCGAGAAGGAGCCGCCGAGCCCCGCTCCCAGCAGCAGCGCGAGGATGAAGGGCGCGGTCCCGGGCTGCAGGATCAACCCGGCAAAACCAGCGCCCTGCATGGCCAAGGTCAGCCAGAGCCACGGCCGGCGGTCGGCACTCTTGCCGGCAAGGGCCGGCAGCAGCAGGGCCGAGAGCGCCTGCCCTACGGCCATGACCGCCAGCAGGCCGCCGCTTGAGCCGCTCGTCCAGCCCTGTTCCTGATAGTAAGGCGCAAGCCATGCCACCGCGGTCGAGTAGCCGCCATTGACGAGGCCGAAGCAAGCCATCAGCAGCCAGGTGCGCGGCCGCTTGAGAAGGGCCGCCGCCGCGTTCATGCCTTGCGGGCGGACGGCGTCGCGCGGCAAGCAGGCCAAGGCGAGCACCGCTGCGATCAATGCCGGYAACGCCATCCAGGCGAGCCCGAAATGCCAGTCGCCCGAGGCCGTGGCGATCAGCGGCGCGAGCTGCGCGCCAACCGCGCCGCCGCCCATCAGCATCGATGAATAAAGCCCCATCACGAGGCTGACATGGCCGGGGAACTGCCGCTTGACGATGCCGGGGAACACAGCCTGAACGACGGCCGCCCCCAGGCCGAGCAAGGCGGCGGTACCTATCATCCCGAAACCGGTCGACACGAAGAGGCGCAGGAAGGACGCGAGGGCGAGGATGGCCAGCGCCGCGATGACCGCCCGGCTGGCACCAATCAGCGCCTGCAGGGAAGGACCGRCAAAGGCAAGGATCCCCATCAGCAGTATCGGCACCAGCGTCAGCAGCGCGACGCCCTGGGTGCCGAGACCGGTCTCGGCACGCACGCCCGCCGCCAGCGGACCGATGCCGGTGATGAACGGCCTGAGGTTGAGCCCGACCAGGGCGACCATGGCAAGCATGAGAACGCGGCTGGAAGTCGCCTCGATGCCCTTTTGTCCGTTCATGGCACCGCCCATTCTTCTCAGCTTGCGCCAGCGGCCGTGAGGAGCTTCTCGATCTCCTTGAAGCCGCGGTCCCGCGCATGCCGCAGCGGCGTCACGCCATCGCCGTCGGCGAGATCGACGTCGGCTCCGGCCTTGATCAGCACTTCGACGATCTTTTGGTGGCGCTCGCCGCCGTCGCCGAGAATGATCGCCTCGAGCAGCGCGGTCCAACCGAGCTTGTTGACATGGTCGACATCGACACCGGCCTCGAGCAGCGTGCGCACGGTCTCGACATGGCCGCGCTCCGACGCCGGGATGAGGGCGGTGCCGCCATAGCGGTTGATGCTCTTGAGATCGGCGCCATGCGCGAGCGTCAGCTTGAGGATTTCGAGATGCCCACGCGCCCCGGCGTAGAGGTAAGGACTGTCMTCGATATTGTCCTTGGCGTTGACGTTCGCACCGGCAGCGATCAGCGCCTTGGCGGCTGCTATCTTGTTCTCGTGCGTGGCGACAAGGAGCGGCGTGGCGCCGGTGCCGTCGCGCGCATCGATCGCGGCGCCCTGCGACAAAAGCCTGCCGATGGCGCCCACGTCGTCGGYGGCGGCCGCTGCATGCAAAGGGGTGGTGCGCATGGTTTCTCCTGAGGCGATCGCCGAAACGGAAGCGAGCGCCAGCAAGGCAAAAGCAAAAAAGAGACGACGCATTCCTGGCTCCTGCGGTAGCGGCCACGCATGGCCTTGTCCGCGCTTCCAGATAGGGCCGCGCATCTACATTTAGAAATTAAATATATGCATCCACCGCATTATGATTTTAAATGACCGATACCGATGCACCGACGAAACGGAAAAGATGCTCGATCCGCGCCTTCTGCGTTCCTTCATCGCGATTGCCGACGCCGGCAGCTTCACGCAGGCCGCGGAGCGGCTCAACATGACGCAATCGACGATCAGCCAGCAGCTTGCCCGGCTGGAGGACGCGGTCGGCCAAAGTCTGGTCGATCGCGACACGAGGCCGATCCAGCCGACGGCCGCGGGCGAACGCCTGCTAGGCTATGCGCGGCGCATCCTTGCCTTGCAGCATGAGGCGGAAACGGCGCTTGGCGATCCGGCCGGCACCGCGCCGGTGCGGATCGGCGTGCCCGAGGATATCGTCAATTCGCAGATGGCGGAGGTGTTCGGCGGCTTCGCCAAGAACAACCGCGCGGCGCGGCTGGACGTCACCGCCGGCCTGAGCCGGGACCTTGCCCGGCGTTACCGCGCCGGCGAGTTCGACATCGTGGTGGTCAAGGAAGCGGTGGCCGAGCCCGACTGCCGGGCGAGCTTTCCCGAACCCCTGGCGTGGTTCGAAAGCGCTGACCGTCAATCCGATTGGGCCGATCCGGTGCCGCTCGTCGCCTTTCCGCCCGGCGGCCTCTATCGCGAGGCCATGTTCGAGCGGATCGAACGCGAACAACGGCGCTGGTACATCGCCTTCTCCGGCAGCAGCCTGCGCAACGTGCTGATCGGCGTGGAGGCCGGGCTCGGCCTCTCGTTGCTGCCCAAAAGCGCGGTGGCCGGGCGTCATGTCCGGTCCYATGCGGCGTTCGGCGCCGAACCCTCGATGGCGGTCTCGATCTATGCCTGGGAAAAAACGGGACCGATCGCGGAACTGGCCGATCGGATGACCGCGGTTCTTGCCGCCAGACAGTCGTAACGCCACGCTTCGGCCTCGCAGCCGGCGGGCCTCTGCGAGGCACGACCTGTGCCTGCGTAGAATGACCCTGCGGGATCACCTCGCATTTCAGCTCAATTCTTTTTCATCGCGGATCGCCCTTTCGGAATATCATTTCTGTCTAATTCTATCGGGTTAGTCGACTTTAATTCGCGGCCCACTGGTGGCTGCAATCGAGGCAGTGCCCTCCGTTCAAAGGATTAAAGCCCATGCGAAAATTGATTTCCGCCGCCCTTTTCGGGCTTGCCCTGGCGTCCGCGCACACCGCGGCGAACGCCGCGGACGACAAGAAAGTCGTCATCGCCTACCAGACCGGCGCCAACCCCTACAATCTCGGCATCGCCAATGGCGACCTTGCCAAGAAGACCGGGTGGAACATCGAATTCCGCCGCTTCAATTCCGGCGCCGACATCTTCGCCGCCATCGCATCCGGCGATGTGCAGATCGGCGATGTCGGGTCGAGCCCGTTCTCGGCTGCCGTCAGCAAGGGTATCGACGTGAAAGCGTTCTACATCTCGTCGGTCTCGCGTGACGGCGAGGCCCTGGTGGTGCGGCCCGAAATCAAGTCGCCGGCGGATCTGCGCGGCAAGAAGCTCGCCGCGGCGCCGGTCTCGACCGACCATTATCAGCTTCTGGCCGTGCTCAAGCAGGAAGGCATTTCCGAAAAGGAAACCCAGGTCATCGCCATTCCGCAGCCCGAGATCGTCGCAGCCTGGAAGCGCGGCGACATCGACGGGGGCTTCGTCTGGGATCCGGCGCTGTCCGAACTCAAGAAGAACGGCAAGGTCTTGCTTACCGCCGGCCAGGTCGCCGATCGCGGCGCGCCGACCTTCAGCGCRCTGGTCGTCACAGGCGCGTTCGCCAAGGCCAATCCGGAGTTCCTCGGCCAGTATGTGCGGCTGATCGACGGCTACAACCAGGCCTATCTGAGCAACCCGGCCGCCTGGGGCCCGGACTCCGAGAGCGCCAAGGCGATCGCGAAATTGCAGGGCGGCACGGCGGCCGAGAATTCGGAACAGCTGAAGACGACCGTGGTCCCGCCGCTCGACGAACAGGTTTCCGACAAATGGCTGGGGGGCGGCGAAAAGAGCGCGGTCGCGAAAATCCTCAAGGACACCGCGAGCTTCCTGAAGGACCAGCACAAGATCACCTCGATCAAGGACAGCTACGCGGCCTTCGCCGATCCGCAATACGCGGAAGTGGCCAAGGCCTCGAACTAGCAATCCCTGAAGAAACGCGATTTGGCCGGCGCGCCGGCCAAATCGCCCGGAGGCCACCATGCTTCGAATCCGCGATGCCAGTGTCACTTTTCCGGCTTCCGACGGCCAGGACGTGCATGCGCTCGATCACGTCTCGCTCGATATCGCTCCCGCTTCCATCGTTGTCGCGGTCGGTGCTTCCGGCTGCGGCAAGTCGACATTGCTGAACGCGATCGCCGGCTTCCTGCCGCTCTCCGAAGGCACCATCACGCTCGACGGACAGGAGATCGTGGCGCCAGGCGGCGATCGCGGCGTCGTGTTCCAGAAGGACACCCTGCTGCCTTGGGCCAATGTGCTGGACAACGTCGCGCTTGGCCTGAAGTACCGGGGCGTGCCGCGAGGCGAACGCCATGAGCGGTCCAGGCACCTTTTGGAACTGGTCGGCCTCGCCGATTTCGCCGAAAAGCCGCCATATGAACTGTCCGGCGGCATGCGCCAGCGGGTCGGCATCGCCCGGGCGCTGGCCACCGATCCGAAAATCCTTTTGATGGACGAACCGTTCGGCGCCCTCGACAGCCTGACGCGCGAGACGATGCAACAGTTGCTGGCCTCGGTCTGGGCCAAGACCGGCAAGCAGATCCTGTTCATCACCCACTCGATCGAGGAAGCGCTTACGCTCGGGACGACCATCGTCGTGATGTCGCCCCGGCCGGGCCGCATCGTCGCCCGCTTCGACGCCGACTTCGTGCGCGACTTCGCCGAAAGCGGCGACATCGGGCCGATCCAGTCTCACCGGCGTTTCATCGAATTGCGGCAGGAAATCCGCTCGCTCATCCACCAGCCGGAAGGCGCCCGCACAGGAACCTTGCAATGACGTTTGCCGCCAATTCCCCAACCTCGTTCCAGCCCGCGACGGCTCAGCGGAAGCCCTCTCTCCAACCGCGCCGGGCCGCATCGACAAGCACGTTCGGTATCAGCCTCGTCACGCTGGCGGGGCTGATCGCCTTGTGGTTCCTCGCCGCGCGTTTCGGCTGGGCGTCGCCGCTTTTCCTGCCGTCGCCGGCCGATGTGCTGACCCAGTTCACCGCCGTCGCGGCCGACGGCTATGCCAACGGCACGCTGCTCGACCACACGCTGGCAAGCCTCGGCCGCATAGGCGCGGCGCTCGGCGTCGGCATTTTCGTGGGCATTCCGCTCGGCCTGCTCATGGGGCTCAACCGCTGGGTCAAAGGCATCTTCAGCGTGCCGATCGATCTCTATTGGGGCCTGCCGCCGCTGGCCTATTTGCCTCTGCTGATCATCTGGCTCGGCATCGGCGAGACTTCCAAGATCGTTCTCCTGTCGCTGTCGACCTTCGCGCCCATCTGCTTTGCTGCACAGGCGGGTGTCCGTTCCGTGCCRGTCGAACGCATCAACGCGGCGCTGTCCCTCGGCGCCAGCCGGCTGCAGCTCTTCACCAGCATCGTCCTACCGTCCGCACTGCCGGAAATCCTGACTGGCCTGAAGATCRCCATCGGCGCCGGATTGTCGACACTGGTCGCGGCCGAGCTGATCGCGGCCCAGTCCGGCCTCGGCTACATGATCATGTCGGCGGCCAATTTCCTCGCGACCGATGTCGTGTTCGTCGGCCTCATCGTCATCGCCGCRCTTGCCTTCGCCTTCACCAGCGGCATGCGCTGGCTGGAACATCGCCTCATCCCCTGGAAAGGCAAGCTCTGAGGCTTGCTTCCCGGATTCCGCAATCGCTGAAGGAACTATCCGATGTCCGGCAACAACGCCCGTCCGCTCGATCTCTACTGGTATCTGCCGACCCATGGCGACGGCCCCTATCTCGGCACCGACGAGCGCCACCGGCCGGCGACCTTCGGCTATCTCAAGGAGATCGCCCAGGCCGCCGACCGGCTTGGCTTCAAGGGCGTGCTTCTGCCCACGGGCACACGGTGCGAGGACGCCTGGATCGTGGCCGCCGGGCTGATCCCGCTCACCGAACGGCTGAAGTTCCTGGTGGCRCTCCGGCCGGGCAGCGGGACTCCGGCGCTGTTCGCGCGCCACGCGGCCACGCTGGACCGCATTTCCGGCGGCCGGGTGCTGCTCAACGTCGTCACCGGGGCTGATCCGGCCGACCTAGCGGGCGACGGCAATAAGCTCGCTCATGACGAGCGCTATGCGCAGACAGACGAGTTCCTGACCATCTGGCGGCGGATCCTTTCCGGTGAGCCGGCCGATTTCGAGGGCAAGTACCTCTCGGCGCACGGCACCGACATCTCTTTCCCGCCCATTCAGCAACCGCATCCGCCGCTCTGGTTCGGAGGCTCTTCCGATGCCGGCATCGCGATCGCCGCCAAGCATGTGGACGCCTATCTGAGCTGGGGCGAACCGGTGGACCAGCTCGCCGAAAAAATCGGTCGCGTGAAAAAAGCGGCGGCGGCGCAAGGCCGCACGATCCGCTTCGGCCTGCGCATCCATTTGATCGTGCGCGAAACCGAGGACGAGGCCTGGGCCGCCGCCGACCGGCTGATCAGCCATGTCACCGACGACCTGATCGCCGAAGCCCAGAACGGCTTCGTCAACATCTCGGAATCGGTTGGGCAGAAGCGTATGTCGGCTTTGCATCAGGGCCGGCGCGACAAGCTGGTCATCGGTCCGAATCTGTGGGCCGGGCCCGGGCTGGTGCGCGGCGGCGCCGGAACCGCGCTCGTCGGCAATCCCGACAATGTCGCGGCGCGAATCCGCGAGTATCAGGAGATCGGCATCGAAACGATCATCGCGTCCGCCTACCCGCATCTGGAAGAGGTCTTCAACGTCGCCGAACTGCTTTTCCCCAAACTCGGGCTGAGCGGGGAATCCGCCCCGGCGGAACGCAGCTGGGACGTCGAGTTCGGACGCGGCACCCGCCCGAAGGTCGCTGCGTCCGCCCCGTGACATTCTTCACGCGGCAGGCAAGGAAAATGGCGCGTGCCGTCGAGGTACAGGCGGCGCATTGCCGTGCTGGCGCCCATTTGCCGGAATAGCCTTGACCGTCCGCATTGCCTTCTGCGCCGGCCCGCACAATAGTCGGGCCGATGTTCGAGGCGATTGCGAGTCACTGGTCGACGCTTATCCTGGTCCTCTCGCTGGCGATGGCGGCGGTGGGCATCGTGCACGCCATCATGACGAAGGAAGACGTGCGCGCCGCCACCGGCTGGGTGGGCGTGATGCTCTTGTCGCCTTTCCTCGGCGCGATCATCTACGCGATCGCCGGCATCAACCRCATCCGCCGCGCGACGATCAGCGCCATGCGGCCGGTCTCGCCCGAGGCCGCCGCTGCCAGGCATGACCGCGACGTCGCGCTGGAAGCCTTGATCAACGCCGAATACGGGCAACGMTTCACCGGGCTGAAGACGCTCGGCGACAGGGTGGCGCGGCGTCCGCTCACCTCCGGAAACACCATCGCGGTGCTAAAGACCGGCGACGAGGCGTATGCGGYGATGTGCCGGGCAATTGACGCCGCGCAAAGAAGCGTCCTTCTGGAAACCTATATCTTCGACAATGACGCGGTCGGAGCGCTTTTCGTCCAGTCGCTCGGCAACGCCGTCAAGCGCGGCGTCACCGTGCGGGTGCTGATCGACGCCGTCGGCGTGCGCTACTCGGTGCCCAGTATTCTGAAACAACTGAAGGAGGCCGACGTCACCGTCGATCTCTTCAACGGCAACATCGTCATGGGCCTGAGACTTCCCTATGCCAATCTCAGGACCCACAGGAAGATCCTGATCGTCGACGGCACGGTGGCGTTCACGGGAGGCATGAACATCCGCAAGGGATTCTCAGCCGAATTCGCCGGTTCAGACAGTTCGCGCGATACCCATTTCGAGGTCACCGGGCCGGTGGTGGCCGATCTGTTCGCGGTTGCCGCCGAGGACTGGCGCTTTGCCGGCAACGAGGCCTTGAAGGACGGGCCCTGGCAGGTCGAACGCGCCGCGCCGCCGCCCGGGCAGCCGATGCTGGTGCGCGCGGTCGCGACCGGGCCGGACGCGTCCAACGAAACCAATCTCAAGCTGCTGATGGGCGCGTTTTCGGTGGCGCGCAAATCGATCCGCATCATGTCGCCCTATTTCCTGCCGGACCGGGAGTTCATCAGCGCGCTGACCACGGCCGGCCGGCGCGGCGTCGAAATCGACATCGTGGTGCCGGCGGTGAACAACCTTTTCCTCGTCGACCATGCGATGACGGCGCAGTTCGACCAGGTTTTGAAGCACTATTGCCGGGTCTGGCGCCACGAAGGTTCGTTCGATCATTCGAAGCTGATGGCGATCGACGGCGTGTGGGCCTATGTCGGCTCCTCCAACCTGGACGCCCGTTCGCTGAGGCTGAATTTCGAGATCGACATGGAAGTCCTGGATCAAAACTTCGCCGCCGAGATTGACGCCCGCATCGAGGCGGCCATCTCCACCGCGCAGCCGGTGACGCTGCAGACGCTGAAGGAAAGACCCTTCATTGTCCGCGTCTTCGACCGTTTGCTGTGGCTGGGATCGCCCTATCTTTAGAGCAGGAAATCGAGCAGCAGGATCATGGAGATAGACGACATCAAAGGACGCAGCCTGCCGGAGACCGTGCTGTTGTCGATCCGCGCCAGAAATGCGCGCAAGGCGAAGGCGACGCCGCGCAAGCGCGTCAACGGCGCCGAGATCGTCGTTGCCTCCTACAACGTCCATAAATGCATTGGCACGGACCGCAGGTTCGACCCCGACAGGACGGCACGCGTCATCCGCGAAATCAGCCCCGACGTGATCGCCCTGCAGGAAGCAGACAACCGCTTCGGCGACCGCGCCGGGCTGCTCGACCTTGCCCGGCTGGAACTGGAAACGGGGCTGGTGCCGGTGCCGGTCACCGGCAACGGCAAGGGACACGGCTGGCGCGGCAACGTGCTCCTGTTCAAGCGCGGCACCGTGCGAGACGTCCACCAGCTCAAGCTGCCGGGGCTGGAGCCGCGCGGCGCGCTGGTCGCCGAAATCGATCTCGACGAGAAACGGTCGCTGCGCGTGATTGCCGCCCATCTCGGCCTTTTGCGCCGCTCGCGCTCCGAGCAGGCCCGCGTCGTCCTCGACATCATGAGCAGCGCCGACGAGAGGCCGACGCTCTTGCTCGGCGACCTCAACGAATGGCGGCTCGGCAACCGCTCGGCGCTGAACACGCTGCACACGACCTTCGGGCCTACGCCGCCGGCGGTGCCCACCTTCCCGTCGGGCCTGCCGGTGCTGGCGCTCGACCGCATCATGGGCAACCGACACGATCTGGTTTCAGGCGTCGAGGCGCATGACACGCCGCTGTCGCGCGTCGCCTCCGACCACCTGCCGCTGACGGCTTACGTGCATCTGTAGCCGGAGCCCTACCCTTCCCTCAGCCACACGAGCATCTCGCCGGGTTCGCGGTTGTCCCAGGCAAAGTACGGGATTGCCCTGACTGTCGTCTCCTCCGCTGCCGGCGGCTCTGATCGATAGAGATCGTGGCCCCATTTTTCYGTCTCGGCCCTGCTGCCTATGGCCGAGAGGGTGACGATGCCGCCGAGCAGGTTCGGCTCCTTGCGGGCCTCGAGCCTTGCTTCGCGCGGCAAGGCGATGCGGTGCAGCCCRCCGCCATTGTCGGTCTCCTCGACGCAGTAGATCAGCGGGCCGCGCGCAAGCGCGACGCGGCCGATGTCCTGGCGCACCTGCGGGTTGGCGAAGAGGCGCGCCGTCGACATTTCGAGGTCGAGCTCGACCTTGTCGCCCTGGCRCCATTCGCGGCGGATCGCGGCATAGCCGTCGGCCGTCGCCGCTTCGAGATCGACGAGCTTGCCGTTGACCCGAAGTGCCGCCTTGCGGCACCAGGACGGCACGCGCAAATGAAGCGTGAACGCAACCGGCGCCTCCGGCCCGACCTCGATCGCGACCGCGCCATCCCACGGATAGTTGCTGGTCTGGACGAGGGCAACCTGTCGGCCGGCGATCTCGAAGCGCGCGGTCGAGTCGCCATAGAGATGGACCGCCAGCGCATCGTCGGCGAGGCCGTAGAAATAGCTGCCGATCGAGGCCACCATGCGACCGATATTGGGCGGGCAGCACGGGCAGCGGTGCCACTTCCAGCGATGATGGCCGCCGCGGCTCTCCAGCGGGTTCTCGTAGAAAAACAGCGAGCCGTCGAGCGAGAGACCCGAGATCGAGCCGTTGTAGAGCGCCCGCTCCATCATGTCGGCATAGCGGGCGTTCGGACCCATGCCGAGCATGCGGCTTGCCCAGAACACCAGGCCGACCGAGGCGCAGGTCTCGGCATAGGCTGTCTCGTTGGGCAGGTCGTAATCACTGGTGAAGCCTTCATTGTGCGCCGACGGCCCGAGRCCGCCGGTGACGTAGAGGCTCTTGGTCATGAGATCGTCCCAGAGCCGGTCGAGCGCTACGCGCAGCGTGTCGTCGCCATATTCCGTCGCGATGTCGGCCATGCCGGAATAGAGATACATGGCGCGCACCGCGTGGCCGACGACCTTGTCCTGCTCGCGCACCGGCTTGTGCGACTGGTTATATTCGTAGGTCTTGAAGTGATAGGCCTTCGGATCGGCGCCGCGGGCGCGCGCTTCCTCATCGAAATAATGCGGCTGCTGGCCGCGCTGGTCGATGAAGTACTTCGCGAGTTCCATGTACTTCTTCTCGCCGGTGGCCCGCGCCAGCTTGACCAGCGCCAGCTCGATCTCCTCATGGCCGCAGTAACCCTTTTTCTTGCCGGGTTCGGGGCCRAACATCGAGGCGATGTGGTCGGCATAGCGGCACATGATGTCGAGCAGCTTGCGCTTTCCCGTCGCCTGGTAATAGGCGACCGCGCCCTCGATCAGATGGCCGGCGCAGTAGAGCTCGTGGCAGTCGCGCAGGTTCGTCCAGCGCAGGCCGGGCTGGATGCGCTGATACCAGCTGGAGAGATAGCCATCCTCCTGCTGCAGTTTTTCATACATCTCGATGACGGCGTCGATCTTCTTTTCCAACTCCGAGTTGCGGCGGCGATAGAGCGAATAGGCGGCGGTCTCGATCGTCTTGCCCCAGTCGGAATCCCAGAACATCTGGGTCGTCACCGTCGAGCCGGTGAACTCGGCGCCCTGCTCGCCGGCCTCGTCGGGCGATGGCGAATGGAACGGGATGACGACGCCCGGCGACGGCCGGTCCGGATCGACCTGCTCCAGCATGCGCGCCTCGACGCAGCGATCGTAGAGAATGCCGGCGGTCTTGGCGGCGACCGCGTCGACCCGGTCGCCCCAGAAGCCGCGCATATCGACCTGCGGCACGGGCAACGGCCGGAAGGCGAGCTTCGGCCTGGCGGAGGTGCCGGTCTCGTTGGCGGGCTGCGATGCGGTCATGAGGTTCACTCCATTCGAATTACTTGACGGCCCCGGCCATGAGGCCGCGGATGTAGAAGCGCTGCAGCGCCAGGAAGAGGATCAGGCAGGGCACCATCATCACCGTGACGCCCGCCTGCACCGCGCCCCAGTCGATGGCGCCGAAGCGGCCTGACTGAAGTGCCGTCATCATCACCGGCAAGGTGAATTTGGACTGGTCGGTCATCAGCACGAGCGCGGCCAGGAATTCGTTCCAGGCGCCGAGGAAGGCGAACAGCGCGATGGTGACGACACCCGGCCAGACAAGCGGCAGCATCACCTTGATGAGCATGGTGACGTTGTTGGCGCCGTCCATGCGCGCGGCCTCCTCGATCTCGCGCGGCACGGCGTCGAAAGCGTTGCGCATCATGAAGATCGAGAACGGCAGCTGCAGCGTGACATAGACGCAGACCAAACCCGTCAGCGTGTTGTGCAGGCCGAGCCTCGTCAGCACCAGGAAGATCGGCGTCAGGATCGACTGGAACGGGATCATGATCGTCGACAGGATAAGGACGAAGAAGAAATCCCGGAACGGAAAGCGGAAGCGCGAGAAGCCGTAGCCGGCGAGCACGCTGACCAGCACCGAGAGCAGCACCGTCATCACCGAGACATAGATGCTGTTCTGCGCCGAGGCCCGGAGCCCGTCGCCGAAGGAGTTCAGCGTCTCGTAATTCTCGATGGAGAAGCCGGTGGTTGGCCAGGGCGGCAGCGGCGGCTGACGCRCCTCCTGCGCCGGCTTGAAGGTCGACAGCACCGTCCACACGATCGGCGCCAGGAACAGCACCGAGGCGATGATGCCGGTGGAATGCCTGGCGAGGCTGAAGGCCGCCTTGCGGTTCTGCGACATCGCCTCGGCCATCAGTCGAGCCCCTCGGGCTTGCGCAGCAGCCAGAGCTGGATGAGGCTCAGCGCCACCAGGATGACCAAGAGCACCATCGAAAGCGCCGCVCCGTAGCCGAGCTTGAACGAGACGAAGGACTGGTTGAAGATCCAGTAGACCGCCGTCAGCGTCTGGTTGCGCGGGCCGCCGCGCAGGATGATGTAGAACTGGTCGAAGGCGAGGATCGAGCCCGCCACCGACAGGATCAGCGCCAAGGCCAGCGTGCGGCGCATCAGCGGCAGCGTGATCGCCCGGAACCTGGCGAACGGGCCGGCGCCATCGATGACGGCGGCCTCCTGCAAATCCTGCGGTATCGACTGCAGGCCCGTCATCAGGATGATCATGGTGAAGCCGGYGACCTTCCACACCACCATGGCGATGATCGACCAGAAGGCCGGCTGGAAGGTCGCCAGAAGATTGACCTTCTTTTCGGTCAGGYCGAGGTCGTAGGCGGCGGGGCTGAACAGGCCGGAATCGACGTTGAGCAGCCAGGACCACAGCAGGCTGGCCGAAGCGAAGCCGACCACCGCCGGCATGAAGAAGGCGGTGCGGTAGAGGTTGGTGAAGGGGCGCGGCCTTTCGATGAAGATCGCCAGCGGAAAGGCGACGGCGAAGATCGCRATGGTGACGACCACCGTGTAGTAGAAGGTGAATYTCAGCGCATTCCAGAAGCGCGTGTCGCGCAGGATGGCGACATAATTGTCTAGGCCGACGAAGGAATGCTCGCCCATCAGCGGCCAGTTGTTGAGCGACATCCACGCCGTCATGCCGAGCGGGACGACGAAGAAGACGGTGACGAAGGCGACCGCCGGAAGGACATAGAGCAGGCCGATCCATTGCCGCAGGCTGGTGGCGGTGCGTGTTCGGGCGGGCGCGGAGGTGACGGCGATGGAAGCCATTTCGTTTTCATCCGTTGGGCGCGGCGYCCCCCTCCCCCTTGAGGGGAGGGTCCGGCCGCAGGCCGGGGGTGGGGTCCTCCGCGACGCACTCGACGGGGAGATAGCGTCGAGCACTGCCGCGGGCGACCCCACCCGGACCTGCGGTCCGACCTCCCCTCAAGGGGGAGGTTAAGGCAGGCGCTTACTTGTTCGGCGCCTGGTCGATGATCGACTGCATGGTCTCCTGGGCGTTCTTGATGGCGCCGTCGACGTCGTCGCCGAAGAACACCTCGTTGATCATCTGCGTCCACGGACCGTTGGCGGAGTTGATCAGGTCGTTGAACACCACCGAATAAGGCGTCCTGCCCTTGGCCATCGCCTCGGCCGCCACCTGGTAGCGCGGGTCGAGATCCTTCAGCGCGTCCTTGGCGATGTCGTTGCGCACCGGCAGGCTGCCATATTTGGCGAGGATGGTCTGGCCTTCGAGCGAATAGGCGAAGTCGAGGAACTCCTTCACCACGGCGATCTTCTTGGTGCCCTTGGTGACGACGAAATTGTCGCCGCCGGCGAAGGAGGACCAGCCGCCATCCTTGCCCGGCAGGAAGGTGATGCCGTAGTCGACGTCGGGGTACTGCGTGTTGAGCGCGCCGATGGCGAAGGCGCCGGACGGCGACAGGCCGATCTTGCCGCCGGCGAAGGCGGCGAAGAAATTGGCGCCGGTGTCGGTCTGCGCGCCCTCGGGCACCAGGCCTTTCTTGACYATCGAGCGGTAGAGGTCGATCGCGCCGCGCAGCTGCGGGCTGTCGAGCGTCGCCTTCGAACCGTCCTCCGACAGGATGTCTCCGCCCGAGGCCCAGATCAGCGGCGTGAAGGTGAAGATGTTGCAGCCGCCGCAATTGCCGGAGAAGTAGAAGCCCTTGATATCGCCGCCGAGCGCGTTGACCTTTTCGGCGTCGGCCTCGATCTCGGCCCAGTTGGCCGGCCCCTTCTCCGGGTCAAGCCCCGCCTRCTTGAACAGCTTCTTGTTCCAGATCAGCACCGAGGCGTCGGCCGAGAACGGCAAGCCGTAGATGYGGTCCTTATAGGTGCCGGTCTTCACATGCGCCGGCGAGAGGCTCGAAAAATAGGGCAAGGATTTCGCCCAGTCGGTGATGTCCTCCAGCTGGCCGGCGGCGGCGAAGGACGGCGTGTAGATCAGGTCGAGYGAGAGCGCGTCGGGCGCGGTGCCGCCGGCGGCGGCGGCACCATATTTCGGGATGATCTCGGCATTGGGAATGATGTCGAGCTTGATCTGGTCCTTGTTCGCCTTGTTGAAGGCGTCGACGATGCGCGRCATGAAGTTCGAGCCGTCGGCGCGCACCCAGATGTTGGCGGTCTCGGCGGCCGCCGCCTGCATGCCGCCGCCGATGACGGAAGCGGCAAGCATCAGCTTGGCAAGCATGGTCTTCATGTTATTCCTCCTCATGGTTCTCCTCCCGGTTTTGGCCGCGCCGCCCGGCGGACGCGTGGCCTTGTTGCTTCATCCTGGCGGACTGCCGCATGACTGACGCACCACCAGCCGGCACGGCAGTTTCCTGATGCCCGGCGCGGCCGGCTGACCGTCGACGAGCGACAGCAGGGCCAGCCCGGCTTCGCGGCCGAGGCTCGCCAAGTTCATGTCGACGGAGGTGAGCGGCGGGCGCGTCGCCTCGGCCACGATCTCCCAATTATCGAAGCCGATGACGCCGACATCGTCGGGCACGCGGATGCCGCGCTCGCGCAGCGCATCGATGACGCCGCGCGCGATCTGGTCGTTGCCGCAGAAGATGGCATCCGGCTGACCTCCCCTGCCCGCCTTGCCGAACAGTTTCTMGACTGCCTCGTGCCCCCAGCCTTCCGACCAGGCGCCGAGCAGCGGCTCGCTCGTAGTCAGGCCGTTCTCCTTCAGGACACCGCGCCAGGCCTCGGCCCGCGTATGCACCACCGCGAAGCCAGCCGGGCCGGTGACATGGGCGATGCGCCGGCGCCCGAGCCGCAAAAAATGCTCGACCGCCAGCCGCGCGCCGCCGGCATCGTCGGAGACGAGGCCGACCGCGCCGGGATCCGGCTGGGTGAAGGCGTAGACGACCGGGATGCGCAAATTGGAGAGATCGACCGGCAGGTGGCGGTCGATGCGTTTTCCCGTGGCGACGATGCCGTCGACGCGCTTGTCGAGCATGGCCTCGACATGCAGCTGGCCGAGCCGCTGATCGTCCTCGACATTGCACAGGAACACCGAGACGCCCTTGTCGACCAGCGCATCCGAAACCCCGGCCATCAGCGGCAGCGAGAAGCGGCCATAGGTATCGTTGGTGAGCAGCCCGACGGTGAAGGAGCGTTTTCTGAGCAGGCTCTGCGCCAGGCTGTTCGGCCGGAAGCCGAGCAGCCGCGCCGTCTCGCGGATGCGCTCGCGCGTCTCCGCCGTCATGCGCCCCTGCCCGTTCAGCGCCTTGGACGCCGTCGCCACGCTGACGCCGGCGGCCGCCGCCACCTCGCGCAGGGTGACGGGCGGCTTGGCAAAGACAGGCGCTGATTCGGCGTCTGAAACCATTTCCGGCGCAGGACCTCCCAAATTGAGAAAACCTTTTCTCACAGGAGCCTGCTTATTCGGACCGGGGGACGGATATCGAAACGGCGGCTTGGGAAAAGGTTTTCTCAAAGGGAGAGTAGACTGAAGGCTGACATCGCGCAAGGGTCATTTCCTGCGACTGGTCCAGCGTCAGGCAAGTGGCCGGACCAGCCGTGCCGGCCTTCCGCGGCTCACCGACCTTTTCTGGGTGCATCGCCGGAATTGCGCCTGCCGCTACGGTAGTTTGCCTATCGGTGTGGCATTTCTGCCACCACAAATTTCAACAACCCTTGCTAGAACATCGCCGGGTTTTAACTTGGGGTTATGAGCTATGTTTCTTCGTCTTTCCGCGAAATCCGTTCTGCTGGGCGCCGTTTCGGCCGTCGCTTTGATGTCGGCTGCGCATGCCGCCGACGTCGTCCAGGAGCAGGCGGCTCCCGGCTTCAACTGGAGCGGCGTCTATGTCGGCTTCGGYGTCGGCGCCGGCGCCAATGTTCACAAGCTCAGCAGCGATTTTGCGCCCGGYGTTTCGCTTAACGGCATCGGAGGCGAAGGCATCTTCGGCCAGGCGACCGTCGGCTACGACTATATGGTCTCGCAGCGCTTCCTGCTCGGTGGCTTGATCGACGCGCATGTCGGCACGATCAAGACTTCGCTTGACCTTGCCGGGCTGAGCGCTGACATCAAGGAAACGTATGGGTTCGACGTCGGCGTGCGCGCCGGTTACCTGCTGACGCCGAGCACGCTGGGCTACGTCCTGGGCGGCTACGCCTGGCAGAAGTACAAGCTCGACACCAATGCCGGCTTCGGGTTCGATTGGGACCAGGGCGGCTACTTCGTCGGCGCAGGTGTCGAAACGGCGATCAACAGCAACTGGACTCTTAAGGGCGAGTATCGCTACACGCGCTTCAGCACCAACGACAGCTTGCTCTCGGATGCCGGGCTGAATGCTCCGGACGGTGCGCTCAACCTCGATACGTCACGCCATACCTTCGRGGTTGCTGCCAGCTACCGCTTCAACGCCAATGACGGCGGGGCGGCCAGCTTCGAGACGCCTTCCTACAACTGGACCGGCTTCTATGTCGGCGGTGGGCTCGGCGCCGGAGCGGTCGTGCATCAGATCGAGATTCCGCCACTGGGCGGAGCCAAGTTCAACGGCCTCGGCGGCGAAGGCGTGTTCGGCGAGGCCAGCATCGGCTACGACCAGGAYATGGGCAGTTGGGTGGTCGGCGGCCTGGTCGACGCGCGTCTCTCCGGCATCAAGTCGAAGCTTGATCTGGGTGGCATCCTGGGCGGTATCGACTCGATTAGCCTCAACGCCGACTATGGTTTCGACGTACTCGGCCGTATCGGCATGAAGGTCAACGAAGCCACTCTGGCCTATGCGCTCGCAGGCTATAGCTGGCAGCACTTCAAGCTCGATGCTCCGGCACCGCTCGATGTCGACTGGGGCTCCAGCGGCTTCTCGGTAGGCGCAGGTCTGGAAACGGCCCTGTCGGACAAGATGACGGTCGGCATCGAATACCGCTACTCGCAGTTCGAAAAGGAAGACTTCTCGGATGCATTCCCGATCCCGAGCGGTCTCGCGACGGCGACCCCGTCCTTCCACACCGTGCGCATCGACGCCAAGTACAAGTTCAACTAAGCAAAGGCCTCCAGCCAAAGCCGCAAGCCCGCCATTCGGCGGGCTTTTCTTTTACGGGTCGCCGGAACGGCGGCGATCCGAAATCGAAGTGTGCCCCTGCAAGGATCGGCGCTGCTCGCTGAAGCTCAGGGTTCTTACTGTCTGAAGGCCCGGCTGATCTGATCCTGCAGCGGCTTGACCAGATAAGACATCACCGAACGATCCTCGGTCTTGATGAAGGATTCCACCGGCATGCCGGGAACCAGCTTGACCTCGCCGAGCCGCGCGACCTCCGCGGCGGTCGTCGTGATGCGCACCGTGTAATAGCTGACGCCCGTGCGCTGGTCCGTGGTTATGTCGGGCGAGGTCCGCTCAACCACGCCGTTAATCTGCGGCGTCGTGCGTTGGTTGAAGGCCGAGAAGCGCAGCGAGGCAGGTTGGCCGACCCACAGCTGGTCGATGTCGCTCGGCGCGATCCTGGCTTCCACGGCAAGGCTGTCATTGTCGGGCACGACCTGCATGATCGTCTGGCCCGGTGTCACCACGCCGCCGATCGTGTAGGCGATCGACTGCTGAACCACACCATCTTGCGGGGCGCGAATATCGACCCGCTTCAACTGGTCCTCGGCGGCGACCTTACGCTCCAGAAGCTCGCCCATCTGACCGTCAACGTCACGCAGATCCTTGTTCACCTCGGTGCTGAGATCGAGATCGATCTGGATGATCTGCAGCTTGATCTCGGCGATCCGCCCCTGCGCCTGCGCCTGGGCCGCGATAAGCTGGCCACGCTCGCCGTCGAGGCGCGTGGCCTCTCGCTCGGTCTGTGTCAGCCGGTCGATAGAGATGAGCTTCTTGGCCCAAAGCGTTCGCACCGAAGCGAGCTCCTTCTGCACAAGCTCGATTTCCTTGCTCTTTGCCTCCGCTTGCGCCGTGTTGCCCGCGATCTCCTTCTCAAGTTGAGCGATGCGTTCACCGAGCTGGCTTTTCTGGCCGGCGCGGGACGTGCGCCGCGTCTCGAAATGCTGCTTTTCGCCGGCAATCGCCTCGGCGACGTCGGGATCGGCGCTCCGGTCCAAGAGTTCGTTCGGAAAGATGATGGCGTCGCTTCCCCGACGCTCCGATTCGAGCCGGGCCTTGCGCGCGGAAAGCTGGTCGAGCGCCTTATTCACCACACCGAGATTGGCCGCTGGCATGGTGCGGTCGAGGCGCAGCAGAAGGTCACCGGCTTTCACGCGATCACCGTCGCGGGCGTCAATCTCAGCGACAATGCCACCGGTCGAATGCTGCACGTCCTTGACGTGGGAATCGACGACGAGCGTGCCGGGGGCGATGACCGCGCCGGCAATCTCGGTGGCCGAAGCCCAGCCGCCGACACCGCCGGCAAGCAGTAGCACGACACCGACGCCAAGTCGCGTGTAGAAGCGGATGGATAAATGGGAGACACCAGGCGTGGCCATGTCAGCGTCCCGCCTCGGTTCCGTCGGCTACAGCAAGATGAGGGCCTTCCGAAGCCACTCTCAGTTGCGGACCGCCGGCCGGCACCGGCCGCAGCGTCGGGAACATCTTGGCGAAAACCTCCTCCTTCGGGCCGAAGGCATGGACACGCCCCTGGTTCATGGCCAGCACGAAATCAACGGCTGTCAGCACGTTCGGCCGATGCGCGACGATGACGACAACCCCGCCTCGCTCGCGGACACCCAACATCGCTTTGATCAGCGCCTGCTCGCCGTCCATGTCGAGATTGGAATTCGGCTCGTCCAGCACCACGAGGAAAGGATCGCGATAGAGCGCGCGGGCCAGCGCGATGCGCTGGCGCTGGCCGGCCGAGAGCGCTTCGCCGTGGTCGCCGATCTCGGTTTCGTAGCCCTCGCGAAAACCGACGATGAGGTCATGCGCGCCCGCTGCCTTCGCCGCGGCGATGATCGCGCCGGCATCGGCGTCAGGTTCAAAGCGAGCGATGTTCTCCGCCACCGTCCCGGCAAAGAGTTCGACATCCTGGGGCAGATATCCGATGTGGCGGCCGCGCTCCGCCTGAGACCATTGATCGAGGTCAGCGCCGTCCAGCTTGATGCGCCCGGCGACCGGAAACCAGGCTCCGACAAGCGCGCGCACCAGCGTAGACTTTCCCGACCCGCTCGGTCCGATGATGCCGACGCCGTGGCCTGCCTCCAGAGCGAAGTTTGCGTCGTGAACTAGCAGTCTCTGCGTGCCCGGGGCGCCGACCGAGACGTTTTGCATGCCGACATTYGCACTGGGCGGCGGCAGCAACATCGGCTCGGTTTCAGCCGGCAGCGCCGCCAGCACCCTATTCAGCCGCTGCCAGCCCTGGCGCGCGGTGACGAAGCCCTTCCAATTGGCAATCGCAAGATCGACCGGAGCCAGCGCGCGGCCGCTGAGGATCGAGGCGGTGATGATGATACCCGCCGTCGCCTGCCCCTCGATGACCAGCCAAGCACCGAGGCCGAGCATAGAGGACTGCAGCAGCATTCGCAGAACCTTCGATATTGCGCCGAAGCCGCCGGCCACATCGCTCACCTTGCGTTGCTCTGCAACGTATTCAAGGTTGGCATTTTCCCACCGAGCGGCGAGCCCGCCAGTCATGCCCATTGCGGCAACGACCTCGGCGTTGCGGCTTCCAGCCGAGATCAGCCCATTGCGCCGAATACCGGTCAAAGTTCCGGACGATACAGGCTTTCGCGTCAATCGCTCGGCAACCACGGTCAGAGCCACCAACACGATGGCCCMAAGCAGCGCTGTCACGCCAAGCAACCAGTGGAACATGAAGATGATGACAAGATAGAGCGGCAGCCAAGGCAAATCGAAAAGCGCCGTCGGCCCCATGCCGGACAGGAAAGCCCGCACGCTGTCGAGGTCGCGCATCGGCTGCAGGCTATCGCCCCCGCGCCCGTTTTTCRGCGGCAACTGCAGCATCGACGTATAGACACGGCGGCCCAGCGCTTCGTCCAAGGCCCCRCCGATGCGCACGAGTACCCGACCGCGCACGAAATCGAGAATGCCTTGGCCGCAATAGAGGATGACCAACAACATGGTGATGCCGACGAGTGTCGGCAGGCTTCGGCTTGGCAACACGCGGTCATAGACCTCGAGCATGTAAAGCGAGCCGGCAAGCATCAACACATTGAGCACGCCGCTGAACACCCCTACCGCGAGGAAAGCCGATCGGCAGGAGCGAAGGGCGTCGGCGAGCTCGGAGCGCGCAGATTGCGCTCGCCGGCCTACCGGCTTTGCCGGCCGCTTGCCGCCCATCGCCGCATTGGTTGGCCTGGCGACATCACCGATGCTGCTGTCCGGCGCGGGCCGGCGCGCCCGAAACAAAGCCAAGCCGCCGAAGCCCACCATCGCCACGCCAACGAGCGTCTCCCCTAACGATCGGGGCAGGCCTGGCGAAAGCCAGCCGGCGCCGCCAAAAAGGAGCAGCAGAGCGCAAGCAACAAGGATCAGGCCGATGAACCTTACCTTTGCCTGCGCTGAACCAGATGCTGCCTTGGCTACCATTGTCGAAGCGACACTGAACAAAAGACTCCGGTCATCCAGCCTGCCAGTCGCACATCATGACTCGACAGGCCGACCGCCGCCTCAGCCACCGTCATTGGCGTAGACATGCAGTATCGCCCCTTCGAAAGTCATGCCGGTATTGTTGTAGAAATCGAGTTCCTGATGGATCAGGTTTCCGGCAAGCTCKGGCCCTGCAGTGGCATTCTCGTCCTCCAGCCCCACGTTCCAGGCTGCGCTGCTCGCCTTCACCGCGATTCCACCGCCCCAAGCCTCGAAATGAGACGAAGATGTCCCGCCATTCGTAACCTGCAGCCAGTCGATCGCCTGGTCGAGATATTTCTGAGGGCTGTTGGGATCGGTGGAGGCGTCGCCGATCGGATTCCCGGCCAAATAATTGAGCCAGGTGGCTACCGTATCGCGGGCAAGGACGAAGCGTGTGTCCTGCAGGTCCTTGGTCGACGCGTTGATCACCTTGAGCGCATCGGCGTAGGAGATGAAGAACGTGTCCTCACCCGGACCCGTCTTTCCATCAAGGTTGTAATCTCCGATCAAGAGGCCGGCTTTATCGGAACCATTTTTGTTTCCGTCGTTGTTGGAATCGACTTGATACAGAAGTTCGTGGGTGGYGAAGTTCGGGCCTGTTTTACCGACGCCGTCAAYGCCATCCCAGAAAGTCTTRCCGAGATTGGTCCAGAAGCCCGGCGTGYGCACGCCGGGACCTGCGAATGATTGGACCGTCGCTGTATCATGGGCGGACACGTCATTGGTGCTGTCGTCGTCATGGGCATGCACTACGACCGTGTTGGTTCGGGAATCGGCGTTGGGAAGCAAGTTGAACGAGCTATCTGCTGTGAAAACCCAGGTCTCATCACTATCGACGAGATAGTTGCCGTTGGAGTCGCCACTCACATAGTGCGAGCCGTAACTCTGCCCGGCGACCGAGAAGCCATCCAACAGGTTGATATCGTCGCCTGTATTCGCCGTCCCATTGTCGTCGATCAGTGAGGTCAACGTTAGCGGATCGAACGCGCCGGCTGCGCTCGTGTTGGTTATCTCATAGTGATAGGTGACGTTCTGCGCTCCCGACTGGACCGTCTCCGAAGAATGGAAGATGCCATCATGATCTGCATCGACGGTCTTCTCGATGGCGACCGACGGCGCGACGTCCTTCACCGTTACGGTCGCGTCGTCGCTTGCCGGCGGCGCGGCGGTGCCCTCGTCATCCTGG